>CAZIGB010000075.1:0-872 GCA_964539005.1 uncultured Gammaproteobacteria bacterium
GTGATAGTTGAGTGGTATCTTGATCTTAGTTTCTATTAAATTTTCATTATTTTTTATAAAAAATTTATGCTGCAATCCATTCTGAGAAGATCGATGATGCTATTGGTCTTTTCTTTGTGCTTTCTTTTTTCTTTTTTTATTCTAGATTCCACTCTAGGGGTGGATCAGGCTTCAGCCACAGCTTTTAATGAAAGCACGAAGACGGGTGAGAATTTCAGCGGTTGGGCCTGGAGTGAGAATTTCGGGTGGGTAAGTTTCAATAGTTCGAATTGCAATGGCACGAATTGTCCAGTTGGCGTAGTGGGCGGCTATGGCGCCAGCACAACTTATTCGACGGGTAGAGTGACTGGTTATGCCTGGAGCGAAAATGCTGGTTGGATTTCCTTTCAGGCAAGTCATGGGGCGGATATTGTTTTCAATAAGACCACTAAGACTTTTTCTGGTCATGCTAAGATTTTAAATCTTCCGCCGTTTGCCAATAATTCTCAGAGCATGCAAAATTTGAAATTTCGCGGAACTATTACCACTGGTGGTTCCTGGGGCGTTGAGACTGTAAATAATCCAATGGACCCGGATTATGGAAAGTTAAGTGGTTGGGCTTGGAGCGGCAATGTTCTTGATTGGCCGGCACCAGGAAACGGAAAGGGTGTAGGTATTGGTTGGTTGAGTTTTAATAGTACGAATTGTAATGGAACTAATTGTCCGATTGGCGCTGATTATCATGTCTATTTCAATCCGAATCATGCGCCGATAGCCACAGGTCAAAGGATACAAAGAACAATTCCTGGACCGCCAGAAAATATTTTTACTTTAGGGACGCCAGTTCTTTCGATTGGTGATACAGCTTCTTTTATCGCGGATTGGAATAATAA
>CAZIGB010000075.1:972-5793 GCA_964539005.1 uncultured Gammaproteobacteria bacterium
TGGTGATACAGCTTCTTTCATCGCGGATTGGAATAATAACGGTCTAGGAGGGGGTGACACTGATAATGGCGATTATGTCAGGATGTTTGCCTGCAAGACGTCGGCACCGATGACTATCACTGTTGACGATCCGAATACTTCACACGCTGATTTAGATGCGGTCAGTGCGGCTACTATCTGCGGTGGAGCAGCTAATACTTGGTGCGCTTCTGGTCCGATTAATAGTAGTGGAGGGGAAATTAGCTGTTCAAATCCTAGTCCTATCAGTGGTCCGGCTGGGCCGAATAAATATTTTTATGCGACTGTATGCGATCAGTTTGGTTATTGCTCGGCGCCGAGAGAGAGCGACGCTTTTCTTTTGAATGATCGGCCGACAGTCGGTGGGGCAGCTTCGGCATCTGACTCTTCGATCACGAGCGGTGGCAGTCCGGACATTCCAGTGGTGACAGCTCCGCCACTTGATGGTGTAAATGATGGTGGTTTTGGTGAGAATGATAGCTGGATCGAATTCAGCGCTACTTGGTCTGACTCTTACACTGGTGGAAAGATGACTATGTTTGCTTGCGCGACAAATAGTTTTGATGATGATCATAGTAATCCGCATTGCATTGGTACACAGTGGTGCCAAGCTACTGATGATCCCGTGGCCGCAAGTGGTAGCAATATCCCGATCAATGGATGTCGTTATAATGCGACAGACCCGGATCTTAACGGACCAAGAAATTATTATATCTTTGCTTGTGATGCCTATGGCGCTTGTACGGCTGAGACAGATCCGGTAGCGGGTAGAAGCGGTCAATTCCTCATTAATCGTCGTCCTCAGGTGGCTAGCGGTATGTCAGCTCCGAATTTTATTCCAAATGACGCCCAAGCAAATCCTTATACCGAGAGTGATCTTAGGGCTAATCTGATCTGGCAAATGAATGATGCTTCTGATTCTAATCCGAGTGTCTTGACTGATGCTTATCTATGGGTGAAGGATGGCGCTAATCCAGGGAAGCAAGGCAAAGATTCTGATTTTGATTTGGATGGCATAACACCCTTTGGTGATAAGGCTTGCCAAAGCATCTTGAACGGATCATGCGATGTCCGTCTAAGTGACAGGGGGCAAGACGGTGAAGTGACTGATGTTTTGAATTGGAATACAGCCTATACTTGGAGTGCGCGCGTAAAGGATCAATATGCTTGGTCTGAGGCCAAGGATTATAATCATATCTCAGGCGGAGATGTCTTGACCGATGATGCAAGCGGTATAGTTACGGCTATAAATGGAGGTAGCGCGACCACCTTTACTACCTATGCTCACAACTTCCCAATCGTCAATTCTGACCCTAACTGTACTGACTTAGTGCCTTCAGATATAAATGATGATAATAAATGCGGCATTGTTTATTTCCCGGCTGTGCCAAGTGCCATGGAAGAGGTTAAGGCTACACCTCGGGCTTATTGTTATGCGGATAATCAGCCCGCGCAGAACTTGACAGGCAGGCAGATTATTGATGTTGCTGAGCCTTGTGATGGAAGCGTTCTGGCAGTTGGGACAGGAGATTATACTTGGTCTGCAGCGCCTTCTAATGCGGTTGAGTTTAAACAGATTAGCCCTTTGCGTTGGGAAAGTAGCTTGACGACTAGGACTTCAGGCTTTTCAGTCTTGCGTTTCAAGGAGGAAGGTGATGGAGCGGGCCGAGAGTATACTTTGACAGTGTATGATAAGGATGATTATTTCGATACCAATCTTGATGCTTCGATTAATTATGTCAATGAACGCTTGCCTTCCTGGAAAGAGGTGAAATAGATTACTAGTTAAAGCTCGGACCGTATCAAAGCGGTTCGAGCTTTCGGCCTTTATGAATATTGGTCAGATAAAAAAAAATCAGAACGGTTTTACTTTATTAGAGGCTCTGGTTGTTATCGGTATAATGGTAACGATGACATTGCTTACTTTTTTAGGCAATCGAAGCCTTCATTCTGGTCGAAATATTGAAATGTCCGCTTTTCGCCTGTCGAGTGAGATTAGGAAGATGCAGAGTTATACTTTAAATCTTCAGGATTATAGCGGTCATTTTCCGGAAGGAGGCTGGGGCATTAATCTCAAAAGTGGCCTAGGGACTTACAAGACTTTTGCTGACATCGGTTTGCCGCCGGATCATCGTATGGCAGCTTTGGGCGAGCTTTATCAGGAAATTGCTTTGCCGGATCAGGCGATAATATCGAGCGTTAAAGCAAGAAGTGATCAGACTGATCCTTATAGTGAGATTAGCACAGATGTTTATCTGGCCTTTGAGCCACCAGACCCTTTAGTTCATATTTGTGATAATGCTGTGTGCGATTATGTTGAAATGGTGTTTGAAATCCAAAATACTAGCGGAACTTCAAAGAAATATGTTTATGCTAATAAATTCGGTCTGATCGAAGTTCTTAAACAATCACCTTAGCTATGAAGATAAAGATAAATAAAAAGGGTTTTTCTTTGGTGGAAATCTTGGTCGTAGTGGGTATATTATCTGCCTCGATTCTGGCTATCTATGCGCTGGTTGCCCGGAATATCAATGTCCAGAAAAGAAATAAAGATTATCTCATGGCTTCTATGCTCGCTCAAGAAGGCTTGGAATTGGTCCGAGAGGTAAGGGATGAGAATAAGCGTGATCAGGACACGAACGGCGATCCCTGGACTGATCTGATAAATGCTTTGACGGGTAAGTATTATTTCCGGGTTGATTATCTGATGACTGACCCCCCTTCTCGAACCGAGACTGATATTGATGCGACTAATGAAGCTGAGTGTCGGCTCTGGCTCGATGGGGATTTCTATAGTCATGATGATACTGTTGGGGCTCCGACTATTTTTTACCGCTATATAGAGGCAGATGCCCATCTTGATCCAGCGGCTGACGCAAGTAATCTTCATGTTGAATTTACTGCCCATGTCCAGTGGATAGAAAACGGGGCAAGAAAAGAATACGCCGCTTCAACACTACTTTATGATTGGAGATAAGACAAAAGATAATAAGGGTTTTTCTCTCCTCGAGATGCTGGTTTCAGTTTCGGTTTTTGTAATTCTAATCCTTATGGTTACTTCGATTTTTCAGAATTCTATGTTGGTGCAAAAGAATGCGGTGGCAACCCAGGAAGTGCAAGAAGGAATAAGATACGCCTTGGAGTTAATGAGTAAAGAACTTAGATCTTCGGTTACTAACCTAGCCGATCCCTCTGATCCAGCTTCGGATTCATGTGATTTGATACTTCCACCCACTTCACCCACAAATAGAATTTTTAACTATGACGCAGACCAGCTTTATTTTCGAAATAAGGATGGTGATTGTGTTAATTATTATCTTGGGAGTGATGAGCGGATACATATCGAAAGAGAATCGGGGGGCAGTGTTCTTGATTTGCCGATTACGCCTGAGAATGTTCGGGTAATCGATTTTAATGTTGTTATTGATGATAATTTGATAAATCAGTTGTTCGCCAATCAACAAGCAAAGGCTACATTGTCCTTTTTACTTGAGAGCGAAACAGAAGATTATGCGACGATGAATCTGCAAACGACTATTGTATCTAGAACATATGCCAATTGATCCATTTTTCTTGAAAAATAAAGAGGTCGGTGCTACGAGTATTATCATGGTCATGATTATTTTGACGGGCATGCTATTTGTTGTCCTATCTATCAATAGCATTGTGATGAATGGTATTAATATGAGCCGGGCACATATCGAATCGACCAAGGCCTATTTCGCGGCTGAGTCAGGAACAGAAAAAATATTGTGGTACATTAGAAAATTCGGCTCAGGTACGAATAAAGCCTTTAACCCTTATATTGATGCTCCAAGCTTATGGGAAGACGAAAAGTGGGTAAAGTTTAAAGCAGATGACAGTATTAATCATTGCAAAGATAATTACGGGGCAGCTAACACATTTGGCGAATTAGAAAATGGTAGTCAGTATGCAATTCAGTATTTTGATATAGGGTTTGGGGCTAGCGCTAGGTTTAAGACAGTCGGAGAATTTTTAGGGAATACTAAACGAGTGGTTGAGGTCGAGTATGTTTATTAATGCTTTTCTTTTATTCTAACCTTGGCACAGCCAAGGTTTTTTTGTTATAATGGAATTAGCTAAATATTAGTAAAAATATGGAGAAGAAGGAAATAAAGAGTCGGATCGAGAAGCTCAGGCGGGAGATCGACCATCATCGCTATCTCTATCATGTGCTGGACCGGGCGGAGATGAGCGAGGCCGCTTTGGATAGCTTGAAGAATGAACTGTATCGGCTTGAAATGGAAAATCCGGAGTTCATCAGCCCAGATTCGCCGACCCAGCGGGTAGCCGGCCAGCCCTTGGATAGATTTGAGAAAGAGGCGCATAGTGAACGGATGATCTCCTTATTCGATGCTTTTTCAGCGGAAGATATGGCGGACTGGGAAAAGCGGAATCTGAATTATCTGGATAAAATCGGGATCAGGGGGCGAAAGCTGGATTATTATGTCGAGCTAAAGCTCGATGGACTGGCGATTGCCCTCCGCTATCAGCGAGGCGAGCTTAGCCAGGCGATTACCCGAGGTGATGGTCAAGTGGGGGAGCTCGTGACAAATAATGTCCGGACGATCGAGAGTCTGCCGCTCCGGCTCCGTTTTCCTTTGAGTGAGGAGCTTGAGAAGGCTGGCTGGAGCAAGGAGCAAGCTGATAATCTTTATGAAATCCTTAATAAGGGAAATATCGAGATCAGGGGCGAGGTGATAATGACAAAAAAGGTCTTTGAAGAACTGAACACAAAATATCGTCAGGCAGGCAAGGCCGAGCTGGCAAATCCGCGCAATG
>CAZIGB010000076.1:0-5743 GCA_964539005.1 uncultured Gammaproteobacteria bacterium
TGCGGATTTGCTTCACCAAGGCAACAATCGTTTCCGAAGAGCGCAGATTCGGATATTTAACAAGATAGACATCCAGATCTTTGGGGGAAATTTTTTCGAAGATGTTTTTTTCTTGCTCAGGATAAAGCTCAGCCAGATAATGAGCAAACTGCTTAGTGAGGTTTTCTGCTCGATTCTTGTAAATGTTTTCGAATTGCTCAATTTTTGCCACCTCTTCACCAGCGTAAACTTGAAGTGAGTGCGCAAGTAGACCAACCATAAGACCAGATACAATGATTATAACTGCCACCACAGCTGTCAAAACTGAAGATGCTTCATAGGTAAGTCCTTCTTCATGATCTCTTTTGACTCCCCGAAAATCTGCATATTTTCCGAGACAGAGTGCTAAGCCCGACCACGCTAAACAAATCACAGCCAAATAGACCCAAAACATGGCACTTCTCCTTTTCGTTGATTTTATTAATAATTACGCTTATAAAAGACCAGTAACCAATAGATATTTATCTATAACATACATGTTATATTTTGTCAATAGATGAACATTCCGTCTCCATAGCTATAAAAGCGATATTTCTCTTTAATCGCTTCTCGGTAAGCATTATCAATATTATCTTTACCAGCCAAGGCAGATACCAGCATGATCAAGCTGGATTTCGGGAGGTGAAAATTGGTAATCATTGCATCAACCAGCTTGAATTCGTAGCCGGGATAGATGAAGATATTGGTCCAGAAGGAATATGTATTTGAATTTTTAATTTTTCCGCCCGAGGCGGACCAGCCTTGGGCTGGTAATTTTCCTCCTACTGCTTCCAATGTTCGGGTGCTGGTTGTGCCAACGGCTATTATGCGCTTGCCTTCTTTTTTGGCCTTCAATATTCGCTCGAGCGTATCTCTTTTTATCTCTACGTATTCGCTATGTATCTCGTGTTGCCTGATATCTTCTGTTTTTACCGGGGCAAAAGTGCCGAGTCCGACATAGAGAGTGACAAATTCGATAGCAACGCCCTTGGCTTTTAGTTTTTCGATAAGCTCGGGGGTAAAATGTAATCCTGCGGTCGGAGCGGCTACCGAACCAGGTTTTGAATCATCAGCATAAACAGTCTGGTAATTTACAACATCCGTTTCCCCGGCTTTCTTTTCCTGGCGTTGCTTTTCGATATAAGGAGGGAGTGGTATTTGACCGATCTTCTCGACTATCTCCATAAATCTCTTTTCTGACTGATCAAAAGCGACTAGCCAGGTACCGTCTTCATTGTTTTTTATCACCTCTGCTTTGAGATTATCTGCAAATTCAATCACTTGACCTACTTTTATGTTTTTGGCGCCGATCAGACATTCCCAGTAGAGACACTCGGTATAATCCAGAAAGAGGGTCTCAGTATGATCAGACGAGAGACGCCCTGGCAGGGCGTCTTTACTAGCGTTCGTGGTTCTTGGTGCGTTCATCGCAATAGTTTGTGTCGTACTTCTCTTATGTAAGAATACTTCCACTCTCCCCCCGCTACCCTGCTTCTTCCCGATCAATCGCGCTGGTATCACCTTCGAATTATTCATAACCAATACATCACCGGCTTGCAGATAATCGACAATATCATAAAAATGCTTATGCTCCATTTTCCCGCTTTTTTTATCCAAAACTAAAAGACGCGAGTGATCGCGCTTCTTGGCTGGCTCGGTAGCAATAAGCTCAGCCGGCAATTCATAATCATAATCCTTTAACTCATACATGCTAGCTGCTTGAGATTATACGACTTAGTAAAAAATATCCTACACTAAAGTTCTGAAAAATGCAAAGACTTTTTCACAGATTATTAAAGATGCCGGAAAAAATATTTTCAAGCCTACTGCTTGTCTTTGCCGATCGCGGCTGCTATCTCCTGATCGCTCACCAAGATATCTTTGGCATATTCGGCATCCAGATCCATTATCCTTTCTTTTATTTCACCGATATAGCTATCGATCTCGCTCTCAAGCTCGGTCAGCCCAGACAAGAGCTCCTCTTGCTTCTTTTCATTGTTCATTTTTTTGCAGCTTATGGATTTTTAAAAGTCGATTTGCCTCGCGCCGAGCTGTTACCTCAGAATAATATTCGTTATTTGACAAAGCCTTGGCCTTGCGATAAGAACAATACCAACGCAGAGCCCATTCTTCACTATAAGTAGCAGAATGATAATTATGCGGCACTTCCTTTAGTCCTTCTTTGGCTAAAAGTCTCTCCTTCGCATCCGCAATCTTTTCCAGGCTATTGCCAAAAAGGACTTCCGACCACTCTGCCAGGCTTTTGACACTGATATCCTGTTCAAAATCATGGATAAAAGAGCTTAGATACTGAGCGGCTTGCTGGGCGTTCTTGCCTTTGATTTTCTTCGGGTCAAAATCAAGTTTCTTGCGTCCGCGATCATCGGGATGCAGATCCAGATAGGCTTGCCAAGCGTCTCCCTCAGCATCGCTCAGATTCTCGACCAGCTGTTCATAGTTCTCGTGCCCGCCAAAAGCAGTAATTATTCCCCGCTCATAAGTCTCACGGCTACCGAATTCCGCCTTTCTAGCTTCTAGCTCTGCCTGATTTTTTTCCGTGCCCCCTTTATTTTCCTGCTTATTCTTTTCTTGCTCTTCATATTCTTTTCTCTCGGCAGCTGTCTTGCCTGCCAATTCCATTCGCCGGACATAGGCTTCTACTTCTTTCTTTTCGGCCTTGATCGTCTCCAGTCTCTCCTTCAAATCATTTTCCGCTTTGGCAATCTTTTCGAGCAAGCGGCTCGTCACTGCCTTGGCCTCGATCATCTTCATCTTAGTGGCCACGGCCGAGCCCTTTTCTGCTTTGGGAGAAATTAGTTTTTCATAATCGCTGATCCGTTGCCGATATTCATCTCCCCTGGTCTTGAATTCCTGATACTGGGTCTCATACAGAGAGAGTTTTTCATCGCAAGCGCCGAGACGCCGATTGAGCGAATCAAGCATCGAATCACGCCGAGCGCTGAAGTCGGTATCTTCTTCTATTTCTGCCAGCTCTTTCTCGCTTTCCTGATCATGCTTCTGCCGATCCGCCTGCAAACGGCCGATATGGCCGGCTTTGTATTCCTTTTCCTCTGCGAAACGAAGCTTTATCTTCTCGAGCGACTCTTTGTGGTTCGGATCATTCTCAAGGAGAGCAAATGATTCGCTCATGCTCGTCTCATGACTAGCCAGCTCCTTTGTCCAAGTTTCAATTTCTTTATCTTTGCTTTCGCCTTCTTCCTGGAGCCTCATCTTTGCTTCCGCTAATCTATTGCCCGAAGACTCGATCTGATAAAGCTGGAGCCCAAGAATCGGTCGAGCGGTCAGCTGGTATTTCTTCAGGGCCCCAAAAATCGATTTCCGATCCGACATTATCTCTTTTTGGATGACACCAGTCTCATGCCCTTTGACGAACTCTTTGTATTGCTTTTCTAAATCCTTGTCGCTTTTTCGCTCGACAGGCGCTTCCGCTCCGCTTGTTTGTTCGATGGCCATATTTTTTTAAGCTATGATTATAGGCTTATTATAGCGTATTTTTTCCAAAAAAGACAGAAGCCCGGATAGACTCCAGAAAAATCAGAATAATTCGCCGACAAAAAATTCCGTCAGGACAAAAAGCAGCCAATAGACAAAAAGAAGATAAGCTTCTTTCCGGGACAGACGTCGCCCTGAATGCAGGAAATGATAAAGAAGGATAGAGGCGCCGATCATGAAAAGACCTGTAATATAAATAATCGTTCGCGGAAAAGTAAAAGGAGAAATCAAGGCAATCAAGCCGACCACGATCGTCGCATCCGCCAAGACCGTGCCCAGGATATCACCGATCGCTAAAGAATCGTCCTCTTTCTTGATCGATTTGACGGCAAAAAATATTTCCGGGATCGTTGTGCCTACTCCGACCACCATAATACCGATCAAAATCGCACTGATATTCATATTTTGAGCCAAGGCAACAGCGGAAGATACGGTAAAATTCGAACCGATCAAAAGCAAAGCCATACCCAAAAGCAACATGACGATATCTTTGCGACGGCTGCCGCCATTGACATTGACCGTATTATCGACCCCGTCTTTCAGGGCCAGATAATAAAAAATACAGCCGATAATCATCAAGGCAATGCCGTCCGAACGACTATAAAAACCGTCCGAACCGAGAACCAAAGGCAGGAACAAAAAAATCGGATAAAGCTTCCGATTTTTTAGGATCTTACCCTCGACCTTGAGGCCGCGACCGACCAAGAGCACGATAATAGCGAAGACCAAAGTCATGTCGGCTATATTCGAGCCGAAGAGAGTCCCCAGCCCAAAAGAAGGATTACCGGACAAGGCGGCATCAACCGCGATAAAAGTCTCTGGCAAAATAGAAATGACCGCAATCATGATAAAACCGACCACATATTTTGACAGATGAAAACTCTCGGCCAAAAGGGCGGCATAACGGGTAGCCAAGGTCGCCCCCTTCATGATCATAGCCAGCGCGCAAGCAAGGATAAAAATATTTGTCAGCATAGGGTACTTTTTTTGAAATAATTAAAATAAGTCTGCCTAATCGTATTTACCAATCGCCTCGGGCTGATGCAGTATCTCCTTCACCTCCAAACGCCGCTCTCCAGCTGGCGCCTTGATCGGAATGACATCGCCGATCCGATAACCGAGCAGAGCGCAGCCAAGCGGCGACAGGATCGAGATCTTGTCCTGGCTGACATCTGCTTCCTCGGGCATGACCAGCCAATACTTATAGACCTTGCCATTATCCAGATCACAGAGACTCGCTAAAGAATTCATCGTAATCACATCTTTCGGGATATCCTCCGGCTCGATAATCTCCGCCCGCTTCAATTCCTCTAGCAAAGCTTGGTCATAATCATCATTCGGCCATTTCTTATCGATCAGATCGATCAGCTTTTTCTGATCATTTTTCGTAATAAAGATTTTTTCCATATTTTTCTGCTTAATTCCAATCTGCTTAACGGCTTATCTATAAAAAATCCGGCCTTACGCTGGAGCCGGTCTGACTGGAAATGTTTTATCAAAAAACGAGTCAGCCGGCTAAAAGCCTGCGACCATCTTCAAGATCAATGAACTATTTTCTAAACGCTTATTCATATTGTTCTTATGATACTATAGATTAACAGTCTTGTCTATTGGCCACTCTTTTTCAATATCCCTAACTCTTTTTATTGAAACCTGTGACATTTCCCGCCGATCGATTTAAGAAATTCTTACCAGACACGATCGGCCTACCGATCTCTTTTTCTAGTGCCTCTTTTGCAACACCAGCAATCCGACCACCACGTAAATCCATTCATCTGAATAACCTTTGAGCTTATAGGTCATTCTCATGCGCTTGGCTGACAGCTCTGGATTCTCGATTTCTTGGATGCGCTCATAGCCGACTTTGGCCAGCCAACGTTTGAATGGCTCGGCCTTTGGCGAAGGGATAGACTGGATGATACGGAAAATACCTTCGGTATTGGCGCAATCGGTTTCTCGCATCTTCCCATCACTAGCCAGTAGTTTTAACTGTCGACAAATTGTCGACGGTTCAAATCCGTCCTCTTCTTTAACTCTCACCTTCATTCTAAACCAATAATCACGAGGGTTTACACTCTCTGTTAGTACCTCGATAACATCAATAACACTAAACCACCACTCATTTTCATGAATAGTTTTCCTGATTTTTTTGCCCTTGAACAGGGCGATTTTTTGTCCCTCCATAAGATTATCTTAATATTAATTTTGCCTC
>CAZIGB010000077.1:0-5668 GCA_964539005.1 uncultured Gammaproteobacteria bacterium
GCTGTTGCTCCAGTCAGCTTGCGGACCAGCTCGACCGCAGAAGCCCCTTGCCAAACCATAGCCAGGACCGGACCTGAGGACAGATATTTGGCATTCGCCTGGAGTACGGCCATACCGTTGTCCTTATTCGTCGCATACGGCGACTGCTGACCCTTCTTCTCATAAGCGGCTCGGGCTTTGCGACCGACTTCCTCGACCCAAGCATCACCGCCAACTTCATAATAATGGCGAGTAGCCATGTCTTCAGTCGGCATGACCATCTTTGCTGCGACGAGCTTCAGACCAATACGTTCATAACGGCGGATAATCTCGCCCATGAGGGATCTCTGCACGCCATCCGGCTTGATGATCACCAATGTCTTTTCATTCTTCATAGATATAAAAACGATCCCGTGCATTCTTTAGTATAAGCCATGCTTGGCGGGTATCGCGCTTAATTATTCTTTCTTGCCGCTTGCCTTGCCGCTCTTCTCGCCCTTGGCATACTTGGTCACTTCGGCGCAGATCGTAGCTGGAGTCAGATTGGCCTTCACCAGATAATCGGTCGCCCCGAACTTCTGCCCTTTCTCCACATCTTCGGTCGTGCCGAGATTGGTCAGCATGATGATCGGCGTCTTCTTGAAAGCTTCTTTGAGACGAAGCTCGCGCAAGACGCTGAAACCATCGATCTGAGGCATCATTACATCGAGCAGAATCATATCTGGCTTTTCCCGGATCGCTGTCTCGAGACCCTGGCTGCCATCCTCGGCCGTCACGACCTGGTAGCCCTCCTGCTCGATCCGGATCTTGTACATATTGCTGATCATAGCATCATCTTCTACGATCAGGACTTTGAAATTCGCCATACATTTATCAGGCTAATAAAGCCTTTATAGTGGTAGTATAACAGAAATAATTATTACTTCAAGTGGAGCTTTTCCTTGTCTTTCTTGACAAAAGTCAGGGTTCCGGACTGATCCGTTCGAAGAATGGCCGCCCCGCTCCCGGCCAGAGCCCGCTCTGTTTCCGGGCTAGGGTGGCCAAAACGATTACCCGCACCCAGACTGAGGAGCGCCCAATCAGCATCCACGGCCGCTAAAAACTCCGAAGCACTCGAACCGGCTGAACCATGATGTCCCACCTTGAGGACATCGCTCCTCAGGCCGATTCCTGATTCCAATAACTTTTCTTCTGTCTCTTTGCCGGCATCCCCCATGAGGAGAAAGCTGGCACCGAGACAATCAAGACGGCTGACGAGCGAACTCTCATTCAGATCAGTCAGCCCCGAAAGATCCGCCTCAGTCCGAGGATAGATCAGAGAAAGAGAGCAATCTTCCCCCAAGCTGATCGTCTGCGCCTGCTCGATAATCTTGATTTCGGATCCTTCAGTAGCCAAGGCTTTTGACCAAGCCTCATAATCTGCTCCTTCGACCGAAAGTCCGTTATGGAGAACAGTCCCGACTTCATAGCGGGCAAAGAGCGGGATCATGCCGCCAAAATGATCCGAATGCGGATGAGTCAGTACTAATAGATCGATACGCCTGTCCCACCAAGCTAATTCCTCAGATAAACGGCGGATGACTAGCTCCCCTTCTCCAGCATCGATCAGGACATTCTGTCCGGCTGGTGTCTCGATCAGGATCGCGTCTCCCTGCCCTACATCAAGGACCGAAAATTCCAAGCTCGGCTCTCTTCGAGCTAATGTCTCAGTAATCAGCCAAGCCACACCCAAAGCGATCAGGATCAAGCTGAGCGACAAAAGCAAAAAATAAAAAAAAGATCTTTGACGCGACATGGGAAAAGCGCTCAAAAATAGATTAGCTAAGCCATCTGTTCGATCCATTGCCGGACCTGGACAAAAATAAAATCGAGAGAAAAATAAACTGCCACCGCCAAAACTAAAGTGATTACACTGGTAATAAAAGAATGATTAGCCGCATCATAGCCATCTTCATTGCGACCGGCCAGATACATCTTGATCCGGCTGGTAAAAATAATTGTGATTGCCAAGAGAATCAGCAGGCCAAAAAAAAAGTAAATCAGAAAGGTGGCAAAATTTCCAAGTACGACCGGATCAACTGGCAGATACCAGCCACTAGCCTGATCATACTTGTCCGTCCAGAGCGCCGACATGTCCGAAGAAGCCAAAATCTGGCCTCCGGGCAAAATCAAGCCGAGAACCAGAATAGCGTAAAAAAAAGTTTTTCGGATGCCTTCCTTGTTCATCTCTCCTTAGCGCATAAGCTTCTCAGCTGCCGCATCACTCCAGACCTCGACCTTCTGCGAGATGCATTGCTCGCCCGCATCGTGCGGCCACATATCTTTCATGTAAGAAAGATCCAGATTAGCCTCCTTGTTCGAATAGCGAAAAGTGGCACAGAGCTCGTACTTCTTGTCTTCAAGCCTCCTGTAGCCATAAGCTTGGCCAGTTTCCGGATCCTTGAGCGTATCTTCATTGATAAAGTTGTAGTCTTGTCTGAGGGTCTCCAGACTGTCTGGCAAGCTCTTCTTGTCACTGTAATAGCTATTTAAGGCCCCCTGGAGATTGCTAAAGTCCTCGATCACCATCGCATCTAGCCGGATGGCCCGCATCTTGGCTGGTGATTCAACGACAAAGAGCGAAGAAACAAAGGCAACAGATACCAAGGCAAGGGCGCCATAAGCAAAATAAGAAATATACTTATCTTTCTGACCGACCACGAACTCGCGGCGCATATCATAAAGATAGAAACCAAAGATAAGAGCAGCGATACCAAGGGCGGTCGCAGCCTTGAGCATGAATTTAGCCGTCAATTCCCCATCCAGAAAGCTATTGATCACCCCGATCAGCCAGCCGATCATGACGACTGAAGTAATCAGCATGATGAAATAAGTCAGCCATTTGCGGATAAAAGCGTCCTTGGCCATTTCTCCGGAAAAGAGATACTTGTGGATCTGACGCGTCAGCAAAAAGAAAATCGGGGCTGCAATCACCAACATCGAGATGCCGGTCCGCATGGTCGAGGAAGAATATGTCCCGCTGTATTGATTAATAATATCAGGCACGAATTTGTTGATAATCTGGAAGATTATCATCCCTGTTCCGATAGCTGTAAAAATTAAACTAACCAAAGAAAGCAAGTAAAAAAAGGTAAATTTAGCCGTATTTTGAGAACTGCTCATAAGCTTATAATTAAAGCGAATTAATTACCACAATAATATGATAACATCACAATATTAAGAATTGCTTAAATATATTATACGATATTTAATCCGATTTGACGAGCAAAAACAGAATTTATTTCAGTCTAGTTGATTTTATCCGCAGTTCTCGAAGCTGTTTCTCGCCCACTTCAGCGGGGCTATCCATCATGACATCGCGGCCATGTCCATCCTTGGGAAAGGCGTAGATATCGCGGATCGAATCCCAATCATTAAGCACCATCAGGATACGATCGATACCGGGCGCATTGCCGCCATGTGGCGGCGCCCCGTATTGGAAAGCGCGGATCATAGCGCCGAAACGCTTGTTCACTTCATCGGGCTCATAGCCGGCGATCTTAAAAGCCTCGTACATGATCTCAGGATCATGATTGCGGATCGCGCCGGACGAAGCTTCGAAACCGTTTATGACCAGATCAAACTGGTAGGCCTTGATCTCGAGCGGATCCTGGCTGCGCAAAGCTTCCAGACCGCCCTGCGGCATCGAAAAGGGATTATGGCCGAAATCGATCCGGCCGACCTCGATCTCCGAATAATCATACATCGGAAAATCAACGATCCAACACCAGGCCGCCTTGCTATCATCTTTGAGCCCGAGCTTGCGCGCGCATTCATTGCGGACCGCTCCGAGCGAAGCGCAGACCACGCGCCAACTATCAGCCCCAAAAAAGATAATGTCGCCCTCGACTGCTCCGGTCTCGGCTACGATGCGGCGAGCCAAGTCATCACCGAGAAATTTGACGATCGGCGACTGGAGTTCGCCTTCCGGCCGAAGCACGATATAGGCCAGCCCCTTAGCCTCCTTGGAACGAGCCAGATCAGTAAGATCATCGATCTCCTTGCGGCTGAACTTGGCCCCGCCTTCGACGCGCAAAGCGCGCACGACTCCGCCGCCACTGATTGCGCCGGCAAAGACAGAAAAACCGCAATCCCGTACCAGCTCGGTCACATCCCTTATCTTCATATCAAAACGCAGGTCCGGCTTGTCGACACCATAGAGATCCATGGCTGTCTTGTAAGGAATACGCGGAAAATTACCACTCTCATCCAGGCCGACAAATTCCTTTTTACTAAAACGTTTGGTCAGCTCTTTCATCAGCGGCTCGGTCGTAGACAAGACATCATCCTGGGTCACGAAACTCATCTCCATGTCGAGCTGATAGAACTCACCGTAATGACGATCCATGCGCGTATCTTCATCCCGGAAGCAAGGCGCGACCTGGAAATAACGATCCGTGCCACCGACCATGAGCAGCTGCTTGAACTGCTGGGGCGCTTGCGGCAGGGCGTAAAATTTGCCTGGATAAAAACGGGAAGGGATGAGAAAATCGCGCGCGCCCTCGGGCGAAGAATTAGCGAGTATCGGTGTCTGGATCTCGGTAAAGCCGAGGCCATGGAAATATTCACGGCAATAAGTGATAAGATCGTCCTTGGCCTTGAGCATCTTCTGGAGCTTCTCGCGCCGCAGATCGATAAAACGATACTGCAGACGGATCTGCTCATTGGCCTCGCTCATCTTTTCTTCGTCGAGCTCAAAGGGCGGGGTCTTCGATCGCGAGAGGATCTCGAGCGCCGAAATCTCGACTTCGATCTCACCGGTAATCATCTTCTGGTTGATCATGTCATCAGGGCGAGGGATCACTTTACCGGTCGCCTTGATCACCCATTCGCTGCGCAGGCGATCCGCCGCTTCCCAAGCCGCCTTATCCATCTCGGGATCAAAGGTAATCTGAGTAAGCCCGTATTTGTCCCGGAGATCGATAAAGATTATACCGCCATGATCGCGACGCCGATGCACCCAGCCACAAAGCGTTACTTCTTTACCTAGGTCAGCTTTCTTCAATTCTCCGCAAGTGTGTGTTCTTAACATAGTATGAGTATTAACTTTTAAATTTTGACAATTGACTTTTGACAATTAAAAAAACGTTTGTCTCTAGCTATCAAAAAAATCTGATAGTTAGGGACGAACGTTTTTTGGTCCGCGGTACCACCCTAGTTCCCCATTTTGGTCGGGGCTCTTTTGTCTAGCTATGACGGGCTTTCCCGGCAGGTTCTACTCTCCGGACTCCGGATTTCTTCCTGCGCCTCCCCTGGTGTTGGCCAAGGTCAAATGGCTTTCTATTCGATTTTGCTCTTGTATTATATGGGTTTAATTGCTAATTGTCAAGGAGAAAAGGCTTTAATAGCCAGGTCCTTGCTAGCCCCTGAACGACATATTAAAATCAAGGACCCTAAATAGTCTTTTATAATTCCAGCCCTGACTTCACAAGTGAAACAGTTTGCAAATCTTAGCAATTACTTGTTATAATGCAGATAAGATCCGAAGATTAAATTGTACAAACGAAGCTCCTGTTCCAAATCAAGCATTGAATCTCGATGCTTGTAGGCCTATTAAAAGATGTTGGCACACCCACCCCTGCCAACATATTAATAAGGATATTTTTACTAATTTCCAAGAAAAAAACAATCAGTTCACACATAAATAGTT
>CAZIGB010000078.1:0-5618 GCA_964539005.1 uncultured Gammaproteobacteria bacterium
CCTCCTAACAAAGAATCATATAAATCTCCTGACTGATCTGTCACTCCTGTTTTTTTCCAATGACTCCTGATATACGTCCCCGTTTTAACATAATAATGATCCAGTTCAGTATGAACCAGTCCATAATCAGGATTATTTTCTAAAAAATCTACCTGTTTTTGTAATTTATATGGATCTCTCCAATAATCATCCCCTTCGCATATAGCCTGATACTTTCCTCTACACATATAAATTGAATAAAGACCTTGGAATTTGGGGGTAGGCTGATTATTTATTTTGATATTATTTTCTCTTTTATGCAAAAATAATCTGACCCTATCAGGATTCTTTTTTGCATATTCAATACATATTTCTCTTGTCCCATCAGAAGATTCATCCTCACCTATAACAATTTCAAATGGAAAAGTTGTTTTCTGCATTAAAATGCCATCAAGGCATTGTTTTATGTATGGCGCATGCATGTATGTACTTACCCGGCACGATACAAGTGGATTTCTAATTGCTTGAAGAACATTATTAGGATATTCTTCGACGGGCACTTTTTCATAAAGTGCTTTAAATTCTTCAAATGTCATAAAGGTAATTTATCTATTATACCCTTTATCCTTTCAAATGGTTTAATAATTTTACCATTCTTATCTATAACTTCGATGCCTCCATTAATTAATTTTGTTTCCCACTTTACGGCTTCAGGAAATTCATCTCTTTTTTCCCAAAGATAGGGGACAGGCATAACTCCTATCTTAAAAACAGAATGAAGGCCGTCAGGAGAATACAAAAAAGGTATTCTTTTCTCAATTAGCTCTATTATCCCTCTTACCTCATAATATAAATAGGCAGTTCGTTCATTAACATCATCATTGGCATCTTTATTATCCATCAAACAACGAATCCTGCGTTTTTTGTATTGAGAGATGGCTGTTAATGTTATCTGAATACTCTCATTAATAATTGTAGGTGAAGCCAGGTTTACTGCCTCAGAATAACTAACCACATGGATAATATCAGGACTATTTTGATTATCCGGTTCAATATCATCCATCATTGCAGTAACTGCAGCCAACTGTATTTTTGCTTTATCTATGTCTGACGATAAATAGTCCAATCCGGTTCTCGGTTGAACAAATATCCTGAAAGTTTTATCTTCAAGTTGCCTAACCAGTTTCAAGAGTACCCTGGCTTTTGCTAGATCCCGGGTCCCCCATGTATGCTTTGGAGTATTTAACATGATCTGGAGTATCAGATAGCGTATCCCCAATAATTTTGCAGTTTTAGCTGCCAGATACGCGGAAAGAACATAACTGGCATCATCAGAACCCCGGAATGCAAAATGATGAGGAATATTTGGCTCAAACGGTTTACCCGATTGTGCAATATATCTTAATGTTTCAAAATGCTGCTCAAGATTCTGCTTTACAGAATAAGGTCCTCTTCCATCAATCTGACTAAACCACCAGAATGATAAGGCATGCCAGGCAATATTAATTGTCCGTTCATAAACATCTGCAAGATATGGTATGTTGTGTGTACCAGCATATGTTCTTACTAACATCGGACGTGATGAATTATATATATCCAGCAAATCTTTTTCTGAATTAATCGGAACTCCTCCTCCATTCGGTTTATCCTTCCAATCCATATTGAAATCTGATTGACTTAACTGTGAAGTAGCAATGGAGACAATATCGAGGTATCTGGTTTCAGACAATGTTTTCAACCAGGATAAGAATTCATTTTTTGCTTCTTCATAATTATGATTATAAGGCCCTACATGAGCCCTTATTAAAGGCAATGATCCTCCATTCTGATTAAAATTAATTCGTTCTACAATCGTGTCTCTCCTTGTTCCATAGTTTGAGTAGTTAACCCTTTCCCTTGGTCTAAAAAAATGATATTCTCCATCTTCTATTATTTCCCGGGCAAACAGCATGCGATCATCATCATACTTTGTTCCTGCAGCTACGGAATTTGGAATAAAATGATCTGATATATCCAATTTCTTTGCAACTTCAAAGAGAGATTCATCACCATTGAAAACAGGTATCTTATCGTTATATTCTTGTTTTATTCTTCTACATGCTTCAGGTAAACCTGCAAAATAGATTTGAATTATTGATCCTCCATGCTCCTTTAACTGATTATTTGATCTGAGCATCTGCATAAATCTTCCAAAATTGATCTGTGCATCCTTTGGATCCAACCGGTAACTAAATCCCAGCCTTGTAATCTTTTTAGTCTGAATCCAATTACAGATAATTGATATATTTACAGGAATTTCAGGTAAAGAAATTGCAGAACATACCTGCATATCGGCAATATAGGCTTTATATCCTAATTCTTCAAGAAGATTTGCCACAGCACTTATGCCGAGAGTATGAGCATCATTTCCCGGGTGAATCAATCCGAAAATATCATTCCTATTTACCTGAAGGCTCATAATGAAAGTATAAATTCTTCTTTTGTAACATTATAAAGTCCGAGATTATTTAATGTTCTTCCACCATTAATAAAATTTTCACCCAATAGTGCCTGTGCAATTGACAAAATTGAATTCATCAGAGGTGTCTCAATATTTACCATTCGGGCTAGTTGAGTCATAGGTAAAATACCTGTTGGAATATCCTCAAGTAAAAGTCGACTATAAAGAGTAACTGGAGCTGAAATTTTATAATAGGCAGGGTTATTTCTTATTTTCTCAAGAAGAGTATTTCCTTTTATATTATTATAAGCATAAGAGATCCAGTCGGAGAGACTTAAAAGATTCACTCCAAATGCCCGCCCAATCATAAGTCTTTCATTATCCAATTTCTCCAAAAAGTCCGCAACCGCTGGAGTCATATCACTATAAAAATAGAACATACTGCCTCTTTCAATTGCAGCAGCATTAAATAAAATAACAGCCGGATGAAGAATTGCTCCAATGTTTTCAAGACTTGTATAAAGAATGTTTTCAGTTTTGATAAAGCATGGAAATATCTTATTTAACTTAGATAAAACTAATTCAGTATCTGAAGATGGATAGGCTGAAACCATTACTCTGTCTTTTACACCAATAATCCTTACCTTCCCCGGACTCTCTGCCCGACACGCATAAATAAGGCTTTGAGCTTCAGCAATATGAATCTTAACATTAGATTTTTTCTTAATTTCATTAGAGAACTCCAGGGCGCCAAGCGTTCTGCCCGGATTCAAAACAATTGTTTGATCTTCTTGAATTATATCAGCTATTTTACAAGCTATTTGACTATGAGCATTGGCTGTAGTTGTAATCATAATGAGATCAACTCCTTCAATTGCCACCCTGATATTATCTGTAACTTGCTGAATTAAAGCGGTTCCTGCAATTTTGTCATAAAGTGTAATACAACCAGACTCAATAATAGGTATGATCTTATCTAACGATCTGTTATAAAGTCGAACTTTATGACCCAGCATTGTAAAATGTGCAGCCATAGCTTGACCACCATTGCCTGCCCCAATAATGGATATTTCCATTGTAACCTTTAAATACTTTCTATATGTTATACCAACAAAAACTATGAGTTTATGGATATATTATAATCTTAATCTATAAACTCTTTCATAAAATATGATTTGGTAAGCTTTTTAATTCTTCTTTCTGCAATAAGCCGTGCAGGCCACATTCTTTTTTGGGTATCCAGAATAACTTTAGACCTATCATACTGAGGCCTAAAGCCACATCTTAGATGTAAGAATATGGATTGTTTTCGCTTAAGAGAAATAACGGCTTCTCCTATGTCAATTCCTTGTTTCCTTAGATAATGAAATGCATAACTTATCGCAAAATACCCCAAACCATTTCCCTGTACCGATGGGACAACCGCTATTCTTGCATCCCCGCCATATTCTGGATTCTTTTTGTATAATCCTACTGAAACAGCGCCAACTGGCTGATTTTCAGACATAACAAAAAAGACTTTTTGTACATCAAGAAAAGGGTGGCTATAAATATGTTGCTTAAAACTGGTTTCATTCTCATCAGCATCCTGATAAGAGCTATTTACAATCCTAATCCACTCATAAATTTCATTAGGATTTCTTATCTCCATCTCCCGTATCATATATCCCTGAGGAAAAACCAATGGAGTAAGGTTGGATAATTCAGCTTGCATGTTTACAACAATTCTGCTGACATTAAAATTAAATACATACTTTAAATGAGATCTAATTCCAAAGGTTCTGATGCGATCAAGATGGTCAATAGATAACCAATAGCTTAGATTTTTAATAGTTCTTCTTAGCACAATAATGCATTTATTATTATTTAAAATTAAAGAAATGTATTCAGAAGAATACTGTTACCAGAATAATCAAGAATATCAATTTGTTCGTTAGCTATTCTTAACCTTCTTTTCAAAGAATTATAATCATTATCGGTTACAAATAGACCTGCAGCTCTGTCTGAGCTCGCAATATGATTGCTAATCTCCATTCCTTGATTCTTGTATAGAAAGAAATCATCGATTATTCCTTCTTTCTTTAATCCATCAAAGCCCATAAAATTAGCAATTTTGCCGTTTTTCCCATAAATATATTTCATGCAGGCAAACTTATAATTTTGTCGCACCTGAATCTTTCCGCTTTTAGATAATATCAAATCAACAAACCACTCTAATACATCAAAGCCTGTTATTCTTTTAATCATATGATGTTTGGATCCGCCACCTAACCTAGCACTGAATTCAATAACATTCAAATCCCCCTTGTAATGAATAAGCTGAACGAGCAAAGGACTATCATGTATTTTGTATGCAACAACTATTTTCTTTACAATATTCTCAATATTTTTTAACAAATCTACATCATTGGTGGCAGGGTAGTCGCTTTGATTAATTGTAAAATAGTCTTTATTACTCTGAACTTTATTGTTTCTAGTTACCATTAATATCTTTGGCTCTCCATTTTTTACTGCAACATCCACTGAAAACTCTTCTCCTTTCAAAAATTCCTCAATAATAATAGTTTTCACCCTGCTTTTCGAGAAAGCAAACTTTCTGGCATTTTCTAACTGTTCATTGTTTTGCACTTTGATAATGCCTTTTGAACTGTTTGAATCAACTGGCTTTACCACGAGTGGAAATTTTAAATCTACAGTTTCAGCTGGATCTGAGATTTTTTGAGCAATATAAGAGGAGGTAGGTATTTGATTTTGACAGAGTTTTCTCTTCATATATTCCTTATTGGTCAGTTCAAGAGTGGTTTGATAATCTATGTGACATGGAAGTCTCAATTTATCACACACATAAGCCATAGTAAGCAAAGCCTGATCAATACACGTAGTAATCAAAATATTTGGCTTGACTATTGCTGCAATATTTGCTACAGCATTCACATCAAGTGTACTTTCCTGGATAAACTTATCTGAATATAATCGTGCAGGTGGATTATCAAGGTAATCTATTAGAGTAACATGAAATTCTCTATTTCTTAATATCTCAATTAACTTAATATGGTCGTGAGTTCCACCGAGAACAATTGCCTTTTTCATTTTATTCTACGAATTATTCCAACAATCTTAGAGATATTTTCAAAGTCTAGTCCTGGATAAATTGGCAAACAAATCACTTGCTCTGCAATGCTGTTAGCTATCAAAAGGT
>CAZIGB010000079.1:0-5561 GCA_964539005.1 uncultured Gammaproteobacteria bacterium
GATAGATTTTTCTATTGTAGAAATCTGTTTCTTGTCGAGTTGATTGCCATATTTTTCCAGAAAACGTCCAATTCTTTCAAGTGCTTCAACAGTTTTATTAATTGTTTTTTGAATTTTTTCGTCCATATAGCATATATAATATATATTTATAATATAGTCAATTTTGCGTTATTTAACCCAATACCAAATTTTTCCAGGATTTGGATTTTGTGAACTAATCCAAGGTGCAGGTGAATAGGACGTTCCCACTATAGTTCCCCACCAATTACTGTTCGCCAGAGTGCTCGTAGTTAATATCCCAGGTCCTCCACTAATCCAAGGCATTCTAGCCTCAATAGCTGAGTCATATGGATAAGTATATGAGTCATATTTTTCTATTTGAGTAACAGAAGTTTGAGTATTATCTGTTTTTACAAAAGTATAACTGTATGGTGCTGTCCATACTCCACCCCATCTGCCAAAACTAGTTGCATCTAATCTATAATGTAGATTACCACCAATGTCTGACTTTATTACATCAGCCTGATCTAAAATTGAATAATTACTCGTTACTGATGGAGTAGATGAATTGTAGTTTAAGACACTCGTTGTATTCCAACCAGAATTTGACGCCGAAGTTACTATCAATGTCCACCCTCCACCCGATGTTGTCATATCACAATACACAGGCATCACCGTACTGGAAGGATTTATCCAATATACTCCACTACCCGTTGATTCCCCTGCATTCATTATTTCATAGCATGAAGCCCGAGAATCGCTACTCAACATTGGCTCACTATTGTTAGTTATACGGTATACCGTACCGTTAGAATTTTTAGCTTGTAGAGAAAAAGTCTGCGGGTCAGATGAATTATTCACGTAATAATTACTAAAAATATTCCCAGGATTTGCAGTGAGACCCTTTCCGTCATTTGCGTTAGCCATTGTAGTAGGGTACACATTATTTACTATTTGATCCATCGCTAATAATGTAGAGGCTTTGTTTAAATCGGATTGCAATGAGGCGGTTACAGCTTTATTTTGTACTCCAGAATAAGATACCATCGTAATCGTAGCTAAAACCCCTATCACTACAACAACGACTAGAAGTTCAACGATTGTGAATCCCGATAATTTATTTGATTTTTTATATTCCATAACGTGTCCTTATCAATTCAAAATTTTCTACAACTTTGTCGATACTTAAGGCTCTGTTGTAAATCTTTACTATAGAAATTTTGCCATTAAGATTAAAATAGCCCCCAGCATAAGTCTCCCTGCCAATACCGGTATTAGACCAGCCACTAACTAGTGGAATAGCGTCAGAAATATTATATTCAGCTAATTTACTGCCGTTAATATAGATAATAAATTTAGTACCAAGCCTAGTAAATGTTATATGATACCAAGTATTTAATGAGAATGAGTAGGGGGTATTCGTATGTGGTCTCCTCGTTTTCACTGCGGTGTTTGCTTGATCGACACCAAATGACCAATGAGTGTTATTCCAATCTCCAGAGGAGACAAGTGTTCCATCATAATGATAATGCGTACCACCAAGCTTAAATACACATTCCACTGTAAAATCTCTTAAATTTGTAAAATTATTATTCTGAACAGTCAAACCGTCAGTGTTGCTACTGGTAAAATCGAAAGCATTTTCAGAAAATCCTAAACTAGCATTATATGAAGAAATGCTTGTATTTAGGCCAGTCAAATCATACACTACATTTCCCGATCCAGGGTATGATGACGTATTTCCGGAATCAATATTAAGGACTAGACCGTAATCATCACAATTCCCTAAGATTGGATTAGTACTTTCTGTAATTTTATAAGCTATATTGTTATATATCGCTTCAAGACAAAAACCTGGCGAGTTAGTACTGTTATTTCTTACATAGTCGTAGGAAGTCCCTGGACTCGGATTAATGCCCTTACCATCATTAGCTAAAACAAGACTGGCAGGATACTCACCGTTTACGACTTGGTCCATCATAATTTTTTTGGATGCATTGTTTAAATCCGACTGCAAAGAAGCTACTACTGCTCTGTTTTGAATTCCAGAGTAAGAGACAAAGATAATTGTGGTTAAAACCCCTATTACTACAATAACGACTAGAAGTTCAACGATTGTGAATCCTGTTTGTTTTTGCCACCCTTTTTGCATGTGTTTATTATAACAAACAACCATCTTGATAATTTTTACCCGTAAATCTTAAAAAGAGACTTTTTCAGTTGGTACTTTTATTAGCTCAAACCCATCACCGAGTTGACCATATATTCTTGTGCCCCAACAATAAGCCGTATTTGAATCGTCCAAAGCACAGGAAAAATCTCCCCCGACGGATACTGATGATAAAGTTTTTCCATTAAGTACTCCGCTAGTATCAACCATGACCGGAACCCTAGATGTGATTAAAGAATTGTTTCCAAGTTGACCAAAACCGTTATAACCCCAACAATATGCTTTATTATTTGAAGCTATAACGCAGGTATGAGCCGTACCAGCCTTAGATCCAGATGCTATCGATAGAATATCAAGGCCTGATAATACACCAGTCACAGTTACGGCGTATGGCTCCGATCGATCAGTTGTCGAATTATTACCTAATTCTCCATTTCCTGCTTCACCCCAACAGTATGCTTTATTGTTCGATGCGATTGCACAAGTATGAGCCGTACCAGCCGAAATTGACTTTATTGTCAATCCAGCTAAAACACCAGAGTTAGTAACCGCAACTGGCACTAGGCTATTTGCAACAGCACTATTCCCTAATCTTCCTGATGCACCGGCTCCCCAACAATAGGCATTATTATCTGATGCTATCGCACAAGTATGAGTATTGCCAGAACTGATTGCTTTAATTGTCAAACCTGATAATACTCCCGTTGCCGTGACAAGAACGGGTGTTGTAGATGTGGAAGTTAAACCATTACCAAGCTGACCAGTACTGTTATATCCCCAACAATAGGCATTGTTATCTGATGCTATCGCACAAGTGTGTGTCGAACCAACAGATATCGCTTTAATCGTCAATCCCAACAGAGCTCCCGTTGCCGTGACAGGAACGGGTGTTGTTCTGTCAGTAGTCGAACCATTTCCTAATTGTCCGTAACCTGCTTCACCCCAACAATAAGCGTTGTTATCAGAAGCAATTGCACAAGAATGATTAACTCCAGTTGATAAATCATTAATTGATTTATCACTAAAATAACCACTTTTACTTACAGCAGTTGGTATCGGATTGATTAGCGAAGAGCCATTTCCTAACCTACCAGAGGAACCTTGTCCCCAACAATAAGCATTATTATCCGAGGCAATTACGCAAGTATGATCTGTTCCGGCATTAATTTTATTGATAGTTTTTCCGCTATAAGCTCCCATTTCAGAAATCGTTACAGGTGTTTTACTATGACCAAGCTCACCATAACCAAGTTGGCCATACAACCTATAACCCCAGCAATAGATATTACCTTCACTCGTAACAGCACAAGTATTCCCATTGCCATTCGATATTGAAATAATTTCTTTACCATTCAAAGGACCAGAGTTATCGACAGATATCGGCACTAAACTATTCGTTAAAGAGTTATTACCAAGTTGACCGAAAAGATTATAGCCCCAACAATATGCCTTATCATCTAAACTGATAGCACAAGTACTACCAGATCCATATTCTGAACCAGAAGATATATTTTTTAATGAAATTCCATTTAAAACCCCAGTTTTTGAAACAGCAACCGGCACTGTTTGATCCGTGGTCGAACCATTTCCTAATTGTCCGTAACCTGCTTCTCCCCAACAATAGGCATTGTTATCTGATGCAATAACGCAAGTAGTATTCGTTCCAGCCGAAATTACATTTATACTCAAATTCGACAATACCCCAGCCTTACTTACTGCAACTGGTACCAAACTGTTGGCAACAGCACTATTTCCTAATCTTCCTGATGCACCGGCTCCCCAACAATAGGCATTGTTATCTGATGCAATTACACAGGTGTATGAAGCACCAGCCGAAATTGACTTTATTGTCAATCCTGACAAGACACCACTTGTATCAACCGCTACTGGCGATAATTGATCTATCGTTGAATTATATCCAAGCTGACCACTACCTGCTTCCCCCCAGCAATAAGCATTATCGTCTAATGCTATCGCACAAGTATGATCATAACCGGCCGAGATCGATTTTATCGTTAGTCCAAATAAAGCACCTCCTGTGTTCACTAGTACTGGCAAGACTCTTTGAGTAGCAGAATTATCACCCAATCTTCCCGAGGCATTATAGCCCCAACAATAAGCAACGCTACTAGTCGTCAAGGCACAAGTATGTGAATGTCCGACGGAAATTGATTTTACGACTTCTCCTGATAAATTACCTCCAACTTCCACTGGCGTCGGTAAAGCATTCAAGCTCGTCCCATTACCAAGTTGTCCATAATAGTTATAACCCCAACAATAAACCCTACCCTCCGAGAACAAACTACAGTTATGGTTATAGCCAGAATTAACACTAATTGGTACTGGTGTACTAATAGATATATAAGCATCAGTCGCTGGAGTTAAATACGCACATACACCCGATCTGGATTCTTTGACAAAAGCATTGATAACACTATTTTTATTCCCACCTTGACTATAAGATCTAATACAGTAATCAGTACCATCAGTCGCTAGATCAATAGCAGCTCCTTGGCTCGGTCTAAAATTTAAAGTCTCGTTATAACCGTCACCAACGCCTGAATAATAATAAGAGGAATAATTTCCGCCATTCAAACTATGATAAGAATTTATAGCATCCTCTAATTGTTTCAGATTAACCTGAGCCAAAGAATCGTTTGCTTTTTTCCTAATATCAGATAAGCTCACGAATACAACGCTGGATAATATTCCTATAACAACGACTACGACTATCAGTTCAACAATAGTAAATCCCGAACGATTCGGGCATTTCCTACTCATATTACAGATTATAACAAAAAACTGTCTATGATTCAAATTTATAAAAATATCCTAAATCCAGTTTAGTTAGCTCTCTTTTAATCTATAAGATACATAACTCATCAAAACCCGTGGATTCGTCACGTTTTCGTTCAAACTTTACATCTTCATCGTAACCAATGACGATCTCGGCAGTCGTAGCAACTATTGACCCCTCTTTTAGATGGCCACCAATAACCACTCCTTCAGA
Source organism: uncultured Gammaproteobacteria bacterium (assembly GCA_964539005.1). GTDB lineage: Bacteria > Patescibacteriota > Patescibacteriia > Patescibacteriales > UBA12075 > JBBRXK01. The sequence goes on from CAZIGB010000079.1 coordinate 5,181, forward strand.
ATCTGATACCGATATATGCAAATGCGAACCTTGTCGAGATATCGTGCCTGTCAGTGAGACAATCTCATAGTTACCATCGAATTTTCTGACATCTTTATGCTCCGGTTTTGCGTCTGCCATTCTGATAGTAAGAGATTGCAAACTTCCTACACACGTTGCCACAAAACCTGAATCGATGTCATTTTCTTTGACCAAACGCTCAATTTCAGTTCTTAGATCGCAATTTGGCAGAATTCTAAAAGCTAGCATATTCATATCTATAATCTTAACATAATATAAACGCCTCATTTGTTTGTAAGATAAACAGTGCCACTAAGGCTACTCTGGTATAGACTACGCTTTTACTAACCACACCTTTATTAGTAATGTTGGTCGCCATCG
>CAZIGB010000080.1:0-5551 GCA_964539005.1 uncultured Gammaproteobacteria bacterium
CGCTCGTTTCGCAGAATCAGCCGCACCGAGCTTTCGCCCCAGCGTTCCCCGCGTGAAGGTTTGATCGAGTCAGCGTTGAGAGCAGATGCGATCTTTCCTGCACCGTACCCCTTAATGGCAAGATCGAATATGCGCTGTACCACTCTTGCCTGGTTTTCGTTCGGTACTAGCGTCTCTCCGTTCCAGCCGAATCCGTAAGGGGGGCTGGCAAGCTTATATGAACCGTTTTCGAACAGATGCTTGCAGCTCCACTTGTTGTTCTGCGAGATGGATATCGACTCGTTTTCGGCTAGGTTGCTCAGTATCCCAAGGACCAGCTCCCCTTCCATCCTTCCGGTATGGATGTTTTCACTCTCAAACTGGATATATACACCAAGCTCTGTCAATCTGCGCACGATCTGCAGGCAATCGGTCGTGTTTCGTGCAAGGCGGCTAATGGACTTTGTGACGATCAAGTCCACTCTGTGATTTTCGCAGTCCTGCAGAAGCCGCATGAGTTCCGCGCGGTTTTCTTTCTTTGTGCCGGATATGCCCTCGTCCGAATAGATGCCCACGAGCTCCCATGTAGGATTGGACTTGATGAAGCTTTCATAATGGCGTATCTGCTCCTCGAGGCTTAATTTCTGGTCGTCGTTATCCGTAGATACCCGGCAGTACGCTGCGACCCTGAGTTTCTGAGCAACGGCAATTTGTGCGTTCGCGTCTATCTTTGTTGTCTTACGCACCCAATCACCTCCCTTCGTTGTGTGACATATTAGCTCTGTGTAGGCTATATAGCAAGCCAATTTACGCGACAATCTGGGCAAAAAGCGGCGTAAAGGACTTGCGGTTTAAAGCATCGATTCTGCGGAATTCACCCTCAGTAATCAGCCCTTTCTCCAGCATTGTTTGGATTATTTTCAATGCTCGGAAATAGTTCAGTTCGCCTTGAAATTCGGATTCTAACATTTTCCTGACTGATACGGGTTTGTTATGTAAGTGATCCATATGCTTTCTCCTCCAATACAAAAGGGGGATGCCTTTCGCAAGCATCCCCCCGTGTTTTTTAGTCGTTCCATTCAAGCTTCAACGCTCTATACGTTTTCTCTCCCGCTTTACCATCGACGATCAAGCGAGAATCTTTCTGAAATTTGCGCACCGCTTTGTCCGTTACAGCGCCGAACACACCAGCAATGGTGCCAATGGCATACCCGCGCTTTTTCAGAGCCGTTTGCAACGCAGCAACATCCTCGCCCTGCATATAGGGTTTCGTGAACATAAGCACACGGCTTTTCGGCACAGGCGGGATTTCAACCTTGAAGAAGGGTGACCTGCCATACGCGTTCCATCCCTTGAGCGGTGACTTGACAACCCCGGCATCGCGTCCCTTCGCTTCAATGACATTCAGCGCATCATCGACGATGTAGCCTACATGGTAAGCCTTGCCCTTGGCATCCACCTTGAACACGAAGTCTCCACGACGAAGTTCGTCTTGGGAGATGCGTGTGCACAAGGACAGCAAGCCATCCGCAGTGGTGTCTTTTGAGAGCAAGCCTTCTTTCAAGAGGAAATACACAGCAAGGCCTGAACAATCATAGGCGCGAAGGACGTTCCCGTACCCTGCGCGCACCTGCTTGCGCCAGAAGGAGATGGCACGTAAGGCGTTGACTGCGCTCTTCTCGCGGCTTCGAATCCACGCCTCGTTTACGTTACTCCCTTGCTCTCCCTGACCACCCCAGACATATACGCTGTGGTTTCGGACCTGCTCCTCAAGGTATGAGATGAACTTATTCAGCATCGTTTTTATCTCCTTTCTTCTCGAGTTGCGCGAGTATATCCCGCAGCTTGTCCGGTACGGGTAGACCCAAACGTGCCGTGTTTTCGACGATTGAGATCCCCTCGTTGCTCAGGTAGAAAAAGATCACTGCTGTACGAAGTGTACTGCCGGTTCCGATTACCTGGCTGTCGAGCATATATGCGACGCCGACGAGAGCGAAGATCAATACCTTCTTGAAAATGCCTTTCGCACCGACATCGCTGGAGAGCTTCTTGTCAAGCACGGCGCACATCAAGCCCGTGATGTAGTCAATGACGACAAAGGCGATAAGCGCATATACGAGCCCGTCCAGCCCGCCGAGGAACCAGCCGATCCAGCCGCCAGCTACCGTGAGAGCGGCCTGAATCATGCTCCAGATTGTTTTTTGCATAGAGTCCTCCTTTTACTGTGTGTATGGTTTATTCACCTGCTAAATATGACAAGGGTGCGGTCGCGCCGGATGTATCTGCACCGCTTGCGAACGATCTGACCGTGATGGTGTAGGTTCCGGGTTCCGTAATCAAATACGATAGTTCTACGTCCTGTGTCAGGCCTGTCGCAAGAACTCCGAGCAGTTCGCCGTTCGAGTAGACGCGATAGCCTTCGCAGAACGCACCGTTATCCGCGCATTGTGTAATGGCAAGCACCGAGTCGGATAAGGCAACGGTAGGTGGATAGAGCCGAACACGCTGAACGGACACCGTGATTTTCGAATATCCGTCCGCGCCTTCGTCGGCAGCCGTGTAGACTCCGTTTGCCGTCACCGACTTCTCAATGAGGGAGGCGCCCGGCAGCTGATTGATGATCACAGAATCACCACCCCGATCGTGAGGTTATTTGCCGGCGTCACAGTACAAGTAAAAGTCAGCGTACCCGCGCCCTGTGCCGAACAGAGCACGCCACAAGCCCCGTATTCATACTGCGACGCGGGAAGCGGCGACACAATCACGGTATTGGAGGCTGTGACCTTAGGCAAACTGACCGTCTGATGTCCATCGCTCCAGTCAGCCGCCGGCAACGTCACCGTCATCGAGGTCATGGAACGTACGTTGCTTCTGGTTATATTTGTCGCTTCATTGCGCACAAAGTCTGTCATGCGCTGCGACCGGTTGTACCCGCCAAGAGCGTTTTTTCTGGAGACAATGGTGTAGCTGCCTCCGCTGTTCACGACCCCGCCAGAATCGATGTTGAACCCCGTCTGAAACCCTTTACTGCCAAAGGTGTGCTTGATCTCGGTGATCAGCCCCAGCGACGTCGCCTCGCTCTCGTTGTCATAGAAAACTTCGGCAACGTCACCGATCACCAGCTGCGGACGAAGAGGAGATGTAAAGCTCTCCCCCATACCGACATACTGCAACTGCGTGGCAATTGAAGCTGCATATGCGGACAGTTCACCGGCGCTCATTCCGGAGGGCGCGCTGATATGCGCTGTTTTGTGCCCGCCGAGCCGCCAAAAGCTAAAATTGTTCACGGCGATGCGCACCGGGGTTATGCCATCGTCGCCGCTGACAAGAACGTTGGTAAAGGCGGCATCCGCGCTCTTGGAGGTCTTTCTGGCGAATACCTCGTGGTCTCCATGAAAGGTGTAATAACCGGTGGGCAGCCATGTCGCGATGAAACTGTCGTCCCCGATTACGACCTCGCCGTCCGGCGCCTCGACAATTTTCCATGCGCAGCACTCCAATATTTGATTGATGCCATCGAGGAGACTCGTTCCGCTGTCAAAGACAAAGGGCGACACGCTGCCGCCCTGCATAACAGAAAAGCGCTCCATGCCGGCTAACTGCAGAATGCTTTCAATCACGGCCTTCGGGTATCCGGAATACTCATTGTCAAAGTCGAAGGTTTGATCCTTCAAGAAATAGCCTACGGCGTTTCTGCCGCTGATCGAAACCGTATCCGCAGTCTGGTCGAAGATGATCTCATCCAGATAAGCAACGCATATGGAGTACGCGTCGCTGTCACCCAGCCGGAACTTCAGGGTGAGTTTTGCCCCCGGATTAAAGAGCGTGTTCTCTGCCGTAAAGAGGTAGTTCTTGATGTTTATCAAACAAACCGACAGCTGCGTGACGGCGTTGTCTACCTGCGCCATCCAGGTACCGGTCTCCACAAGGTTGGAAATATCCATCGCGTAGGTATACCGCAGGTAATACAGCTCATTTCCAAGAATCGCCGCGCCGTGTAGTGCGCCGTTGGAAGGGTGGTCAAGCGCGAGAACGTTGTACATGTCATCCGTCATTTCCAGCTCGTCGGATAGGATAGAATCTTCCCAATGGCCTTCCTCCACGCGTGCCAGGCGCGTAGCGATTCCGCCGCTTAAATAAAAGCTCTGTGACTCCCCGTCATAATAATGAACAACCGCGCCGGTGGCGTCCGCCTGACCGATGGTGCGGTAGAAATCCCAAATAAGTGCCATCACACACCCCCTTACGAAACCCGTTCGCCGAGAACAATGGAAAGGGACAGGTCGAACACATGGTTGGAATCCTTTGCCACAGACGCGGTCGTGTAGTTCGCCGTGATCGCTTTGCCAGCTTCGGGCGCGGTGTCGAAGTGAATGTTGCGGCCTGTCAGATCCTGCGCAATCAAGGTGTTCCACGCACCCTGTCCGGTCCCGACAGCCTTCCAGTATTTATACCGCCGGTACTCGGCCGCAACCGTCTTTGTGCCCGCGGTGCTGGAGATCTGCACCCAGGTTCCAAGATCGTCTGACACCGAGATTGCAACGTTGCTTCCTACGATATAGCTCAAAATGCCATCTGCATAATGCGGGTTGTAATACACGTTTGTACCTGCCACGTCGAACATATCCGCGCCGGTGCTCACGGGGCAGGGCGCCGATAGCGCAGCAGTTCCGGATGAGCTGCTGCTCTCCTTATCCAGCCAGATGAAATATTGCCCCATGTTTTGGTAGTTGAGAGGCTCGCCCATATCCACCGTTACACCGGACGCTTGCTCCACGCCATCCACCTTGATCGTTGCGCTGCTGATATACCCAAACGCGGTAGCAAAGTCCTTTGTGCTGCCGTCGCCCGTTCCGATCGCCTCGCCGGTGATCGTCGTGCCGGGAAACCACGACGGGCCGACGTTTACGCTCAGAAACGGGACGGTTTTCGTGTTGCCCAGACCGCCGCTGTATGACGTATATCCCCAGCAGAACATAAAGGCGCGCAATCCGCCGAGGTTGGAGTCGCCCACCGCGAGCCGGGGAACATTGAAGGTGAGCGTTTTTGCAGCGACATTGGCTGTAACGGAAGCGAGATAGGCCTTGCAGATATTGTCGCTCACACCGAGGCATGTGAGCACGCTGCCGTTCAGGGTCATCGTCACCCGGTAGGTGCCGCCCGTGGTCACGATGACCCGCTTGTTCGTAAAAGCTGCCTCCCCGGTACCGCAGAGGTATTTCCAGAAATAGTTCTCAAAGGTGTACGGCATGATGACGACGTCTCCGTTTGAGTAAGTGGCATCGTAGTGGACGAACACCGTGGCGTAGATGTTGACAACGTCTGTGTCGGTCTTGTGGATGGTGATCGTATTGCCGTTCATGTCCTTGAGCATGGCATGCGTGACCAGAGTCGACGAAGTGGTGCTGTATGCAATTCCGACCTCCGACAGAGTATCTCCCACAGCCGCTGTTTCGCTAAGCTGTCCCAATTTGCGGCAGCTAAAATAGTTGTTTTCAGCATCGTTCGTGTAAACGGTGTCCATGGGAGTCAGATAACCCAGGAAAGAGAACAGGCTCGTATCCACGGCCGC
>CAZIGB010000081.1:0-5517 GCA_964539005.1 uncultured Gammaproteobacteria bacterium
CACTCCCTAGTACAAAATCGAGTCTCTGATCTTGAGAAGTGGAAATTACCTGGCAGGTATGAACAAATGTAAAATCAATAATGCCCATGTCTACCTCTGCAATGTGTATGAGTTAAACCTGCATGGAATGAAGGACTTGAAAAAGAGGAAGCAGAAGCTGAATTATATTGATTTATATAATACTGTGATTTTTTATCATATCTTTCTATATCAACATCAGTAGTATTCTGCCTCTGAGCATTTGCTGTTTTTACACTTGCAGCCATTTCTCCTGTTGTTTTCATTTTTGTGAGGATGGCGGCAAGCGTAGCGTATTTTCCAGCCAGAATAACCAGTGGGTTAGCCTCTGATGTAGTATTACATTGAGCAAGTATGTCCTCTGTGACCTCTGCGATTGTATCAGTTATGGCTTCGTCTGATAAAGTGCCGGTATAGATATGTGCTCTAACGTAATCTACATCACAGAGTGCCATAGTAAAAAAGAGGCTATTTTAGGATATAACCGAAAATAGAAAATAGTTAACCAAACATAACCACTCTAAAATTTAACTTTCAAAATAAGAGGCTATACGGTTAAACAGTATCAAAAATCACTTGAAAACATAAATATTAAAACGCTTTAGATAATAAAATTAAAGTCGGCTAAATTTAAAAAAGTAATTTATATAGATATTAGTGCAGTAACTAATATATTTATTAGTCATTCCACTAACATATTATTATAATAAAGGTTTTATGTAAAAAAGTACCCTCGTTTTCTCATCAACCTGTTCTATAGAAATCTCCTTCGGGTAAGTCAGTTTACATTTATTCATACACTCCGACGCGGCGACTCTCGCCCATCTAGAACTTACCTTAATATTCGGAGGGACGTCATTTAATAAAAATTCTTGAATTTCAGAAGGGTATAAAAACTTTCCTTTTGCCACTTTGTCTATTAATTGTATTCTCCTTTCGGAAGTAGATAGCAGTTTAGCCCTTATACATCCTATCCTCTGTTCTTCTTTATTCCCTGTAATAAACTCTTTATCATTTTTAAGTCTTCTTGAGGTCTTTGCCCCTTTGATTACGAGAGCGTAGTCTCGATTTTTAAGAGATCCGACTGCTACAGATTTGGAAACGGATAAATTCTTTATATGTTCTCTACGGCATGCATCCGAACAGTAAATATAGTTTAGGTCATAATACTTTGTGAAATCGTCCGTCATAAGTTCCCGTTCTTGAGAAATCAGAATCATCTTATAATTTTTACATCCGGGGTTATGGCATTTTATACCTACCAAGTCTTGGGAAAAAGCGTCTGACATATTATACCTAATTCCATTTGCTTTAGATTCGTATATTTTTTGCAGCAGTCCGTTTTCATAGTCTTCTGGGGCCAGACAATACGATTTAATTGCGATTGTATGAACTCCGTGAACATCCTTCGGTTCGATATCAGAAGCAAGTATCGTGAGAGCATGAATAAAAAGAGGGCTTCGTTTTTGATTACAGGTTGGGCGATCTGGACAGCGATTAGTACAGATCTTACCAATATTATTATTAGAATGAGTTAGACATAACATGGTAAGATAGTATTATATGATTGGTATAAAAAATTATGTATGTATATCATCAGAAAAAATAAAAATAGAAAGTGAAATTATTTTAGTTTCCATCCTTTGAAGTTATTGTTCTCCCTGAAGGACTCAAAGAAGCAACAACTCTCTGAGTTTCCCCATCAAGACCGGTAAACGTGCTTGTTCCAGTATCTCTCGTTTCATTTCCAAAGAGTACCGCAGCTATCATCCGTTCTATTTCTATTCGAGTATATGTGCCCTCTATAACTTCATTGCTGAAATCAGGAGCAGAAAGTACCTCTACTTCGATTGCAGTAGGTATTATACTAATACCAGAATCATCATGTCCTGAGATGTTAAGCCATGCTGTACCATATCGAGTAATGTTCTCAGAGGGGACATTGATTTTCCACATTCCAGCGGTAGAATTCCATGTAATTTCAGGTACAAGAGACTCGTCTTCTGTTTTGTATTCTGAAAATACCACTATTATATTATCAATAAGAGTAGAGAGGGAATAGCCCTCTGAAGCTCCTAAAAGTATCCCCTGTGCCCCTGTTGTATTATTGATGCTGCCTAACCGAGTCATTATATATTGATCAGTCCCGTCTTTGTATATTTTTTGAGTCATGTTCAGAATCTCCCAAAGAGGTAGCTGAAAACCCAGTTAAACCATGCTAGAGGATCTTCTGAAAAGGTTGGATTCTCAACTGTGATATAATCAGGCTTCACAATTGAGACATTTCCTTCTGATGTGTGTACTGTGAGATTCACGGAATAATCTCCTGTCTGCCCGTATGTGTGCGCTGGATTCTGTTTTGTGGAGTCTATTATTCCGTCATTTTCAAAATCCCAATAATAGGCATCTATTCCGTCTGACGATGTTGTGAACTGAGTTGTGAGGGGGTATGCCCCTGATGTCAGAGAGGCATTGAAATCATGGCATTCTATTGAGAATGTATGTTCTGAAAATCCACCATCATAGACCCATTCGATATATCCTGTTTCGTTGCTGGTCACTGTCTCGGAATCTACACCGTCACGTTTTATCTGGATGTCAGTGTTTGCGGGGAAATCACCTATTATGTGAGTTACAGATTGCACGGTCTCTGACGATTCAGTCCATATTTTTGAGTTGTAGCTCCACGAATGTACTGTTATATTGACATCCCCACCTGTAGGAATGATCGACATATTAACTTTTAGATCTGGGTACTGATTGTCAGATAGTACTATTGATGCACCTGTTGGGGAAATCTGCACTGTTTCATTGTTTATAGGGGTAAATGGAGGGGCTACTTCGTCAAGATACGAACTTAGCAACACATTTGTGCACCCACTAGCCACAATTCCATCACATGCTTTCGTGAAGTTATCAGCCGATATAGTTTCTAATTCTTCCTCGCCGGTTGTGAACCTGTGATACATGAATATCTGCATCCCACATTGTTGTACACATCTCGCCAGGGTAGTATTTATTTGGTCAGACGATACTAGATTTGTAGTTTCCATTTGTTTTAATTCTAATCTGATCTCCTGTTCGGGCTGAACATGGAGCTCATTCGTGGAAGTGTTTACTGTACGTGCTAAATAATATACATCCGACGCGGCATTGGTAACAGTGCTATTATATATCCCGCCAGGGTATGATAATACGCGAGCCGGTTTTTCACGGAAACCGTTTTCAACAAGCCATTCAAAGCTACTATTCAGTTGATACCTCAAATCTGCATCTGATAACGTTGTCAGGTCAGGGTGGGACATCGTATGGCTAGATATTTCCCATCCGTTATTTTGTAGATCCTGAATTTCTGACAGATTCATGTAGAATGCGTCATTTGATCCGATTAGATCTGGCACAACAAAACATGTTCCGACTAGCCCACGTTCTTTCATTATGGGATATGCTATGTCATATACCGACGCCGATCCATCGTCCAATGTCAATACACATGTGGGCGTACCTGTGTAATTTACACGGATGTCGTCAATTAGTACTGTAGTTGTCATTCCTGTTTTTGGGTAGACGTATATCGCGATTTTAGATAACTCGTCTCCCCATGTTACATCCGTCGCAGAGAAACTTGATTTATCAAATACAAATGCATTCCATCCCTCATGAAATCTTCCAACTGTTCCGCCCGGAGACCAAATCATACCCTTGAAAACATCATTCGATAAGCTAAAGCGAATTGACATCGTGGAAAACGTATCTAAATCATCTATATAAACAAAAAATACATAATTTTGATCGGCTGAAAAATTGCGCCCGGTGTCAATATTCGCTCCAATGACTGAGCCTACTGCGGTGAGTTGTAGACTTCCAGTGCCCTCGTGAAATACACTTGTATTTATTTCTCCAGCCGACCACCCTGTGATACTATCACACGCATTAATCTGAGTGCCGTTTGAGGTAACATACCGATTTGATACGGCAAATGTTGTATCAGATACGGCGACTGCCGACGCAGAACCGATCAAAGCAATTAGCAATAAAAATAGAACTGTCATTTTTATTATTTTCATACTACTACACCATCCAAACTAAAATAATATATATCAAAGAAGTAATTCCCAAAACTCAAAACAATCTTCATCTTCCCGGTCATGCTACACCACCCACTGCGGTGCTAAAGTTATTAATCGTATCAGCTATCGTATTACCAACCATAACAAAATTGTATTCATACCCACTGTCACAATATTCACTTATATTTTTAACTTCTATATAAGCAGCACTCGCAACCGAGCACATGAGCAGTATTCCCAACAGAGAAAACAATAATATTTTATTAATCTCAAAATGTAACAATTTAGATTTCATCATATCGCCCCATACGCTTTTAAGAATTGAGTCAGTGATCCATTCGTAAACACATCAAAAACTTTTGGAATATTAGAAAGTTCAAACTCACTGAAATAAGAATCAGGAAAGTAAGCAGTATCAAAATAGTTTGTATCAAAAAAATCGTTATGGTATGCTGGTGCTGTTAAATCTGGATAGGTTATTTGACCATGATAAATTAGACCATTACCTGGGTACAAACATATGCGTGAAATTTCATTGTCATCATTCACAGTGAAATCTAATTTTTTAGGTTTGTGAGTGAATAAGAAAAAATCTACTGTCGTTTTCTCTGGATCATAACATGCTATCCAAGGTTTTATTAGATTTTTAATCCCAAATTGGGAGTCATGAGTATCTGAAAATCTATGAGTTTGGATATATGCGAAATAGAGTTTAGGGAAGTGACAATCTTGGAAGTATTTTTCAGCGAAGTACGTGTTTGGATTTGGGAGCATTCTCCCATCTGAGAGAGTGTATTCGTTGAAATTTGGGAGGATGTTAGGGTTCCCAGTAGGCAAAACTAGGATTTTACCTTCAGTCTCGACTGTTATAGACTCTCCTCTAATCGGAACTGGAGAAAAAGGAGCAGATGGAGTTTTCAACTTCATTAGCGCCACCTGTCTACTGATACTGTAACTGAAGCTTCGTTAGCGGCATCTGAATTAGTCGCAACCGCATAAATAAACGAAGGGATTGCATCTTTTTCTATATACCGCCCTGCCGAATAAGGGCTCTCCTCGCTTCCTGCTCCGAGTGTGAAAGTTGCGAGATGTTCTTTTATAGTCGCTGTCGCCGTTTTCTTCCCGTATATATCGACAGTAACGGAAGTAGAAGCCCCTGCGTTTGCAACATAGACATGTAATTTTGCCAGCATCCCTGTAGGAAGAGGGTTTGAAGTTGCAGAGGGTGTAGCCCCTCCGCTAACTGTCAATGCCTGATTTTCAAGGAGGTTGTAAGGGGTTAGAGGTCCAATTAGAGCCATGATACCCCTCAGTTTATTGTGTACAGCAAAATTACATCTACGTATCCAGTTCCACCTGACCCGGATGCCGTAATGTAGAGATCAAGAATGTCACCTGCTGCCAATGCTGCACTCGCAGGAGTTGTTGT
>CAZIGB010000082.1:0-5448 GCA_964539005.1 uncultured Gammaproteobacteria bacterium
GATTCCAAAGCCATAAGTAGCCAAAAGTGCTTTGGCTTCGGCTTCGTGCAAGGCTTTTCGTTTCTCTTCCTTGACTCGGGCAATAATTGCTCTCGCCCGCTCGAGATCAGCCCCTGTTTGCGTGATTTTTTCGTTCTTGACAGAGATCCGGATTTTTTTTCGGACTCGGGATAAGTGGCAAAAAGCGCTAATCGCCCGCTCGGGACAAGGAAAATCCGCTATTCTTCCTTTAGCCAATACCCCTCTTGCCAACTCTAGATCTCCCCCGCCGATAAAAGAGCTGAGGATAAGTTTGCCAGTCGGTACCTTAATCTTAGCAAGTTCCTTTGCCAGCAAAAAAGGAGCAGTCATGGCCTGCGGGGTGAGCAAGAGAAGGACCGCATCGACATTCTTGTCTTCTAGACAAGCCCTGATAGCGATCTGAAAACGCTTGGGATCAGCATCCCCGATCACATCGACCGGATTTGCTCGGCTCCAAGCCACAGGCAGGCCCTCATCAAGCTGAGCCAAAGTTTTCCGGTCCAATTTGGCTAATTGTCCATTCAGAGCCATTAGGGCATCAGTAGCCATCACGCCCGGTCCACCCGCATTAGTGACGATCGCCAGACGCTGGCCCGGCTTCTTGTCTGAAAAGGATAAGAGTTTTATAACATCGAACATTTCTTCGATACTGGCTAGGCGGCTGATACTTGTCTGCCGGAAAAGAGCGGCAAAAGCGGCATCATTGCCAGCCAGACTGCCCGTATGTGAACGGGCTGCTTTTGCCCCAGCCTGGCTGCGGCCAGATTTGAGAACAAAGATCGGCTTCCGTCCCTCGAGCCGCGCACAGGCCTTCTGGAAAGCAGGTACATCTTTCAGTGATTCCATATACAGAACGATCGCTTCAGTATCCTTGTCATCCGCCAGATAATCCAAAAGATCGGCAAAGCCGACATCGATCATCGAACCGAGAGAAATGAAACGGCTAAAACCGATCTCCTGCGGCTCAGCCCAATCTAGCACAGCGGTACAAAGTGCCCCGCTTTGAGAGACAAAAGCAATCCGGCCGGCTAAAGCTTTTTTAGACGCGAAGCTCATATTGAGGTCGGCCTTCGGATTCAAGAATCCGAGACAGTTCGGTCCCATTACCCGCATCCCCGCCTGCTTGGCAATAGTAGCAACCTCATCTGAGAGAAGCTGGCCGGCTGGTCCCAGCTCGCCAAAACCGGCCGAGATTATTACTGCTTGCTTCACACCAGCCACGACGCAGTCAGTCATTACCGCTGGTACTGTCGGAGCAGGCGTTGCGATCACCGCCAAATCAATCTCGCCTTTTATCTCTCTGACACTGGCGAAGCTTTCCTGGCCGGATATACGCTTTCGCTTGAGATTGATCGGATAGATCCGTCTTTTTTTCTTGCTGGCCACTGCGTTCATAAAAAGAGCGTTGCCGACACTCCCCTTCTCATTACTAGCCCCGATAATCGCGATCGAACGCGGATCAAACATTTTTATCAGATTCATATCTTATTATTTAATTTCAAATATTACCTGGTCTCCGACCTTGATTCCATTCTTTTCTGCAAAGCCGGCATTCACTTCCAAAACCTGGTCAACCGGATAAAGCGAGCTGTATGAATTTTTTGGCTGCGGCCCGCCCGGGGGCAGATCCTGGCTGAGATTGACGATCTTGTCTCCATCGATCCAGATGATGTCGAGCGGAAAGCGCATCTCCTTCATCCAGAAGCTGCTTACTCGCCGGCTAGGCATGACAAAAAGCATACCGCTGTCACTCGCCAAGGATTCACGATAGCTAAGACCGAGCGTCCTCTTCTCGGGTGTATCGACCACCTCGACCGGAATCCGGAGATTATTTATCGTGAGGTAAGAATTGGCCTTGTCGCTTGTGTCTATACGGCTTTCTGATACCGAAAAAAAACGGAAGCCCAGATATACTCCTAAACACAAAAACAATGCTAATAATATGTAGGGGTAATTTTTATTCACTCAGAAAATTTTTAATTTTTAATTTTTAATTTTTAAGCAATTTTCAATGAAATCAATTCATAATTTTCAAACTAGCCCGTGCTTTTCCTTTATCAGCTTTACTGCTACCTGATACTTCCTGACCTTGGGCAAAAAAGGGAAAAGTTTGTAGAAGAAAGACGGTATCCAGGAAGACATCGTGCCGCCGGTCTCGACCCGGAAAAGCAGCTCCGGCAGCCAAAGGCCTTTGTGGCCAGCCGCGAGCATGGTCAGCCAGAGATCCCAATCCTGGAGTCGCTTGACCTTCTCATCAAAACCGCTCTTCGGGAAAGCGCTGCGTCTGATCAGGGCCGTAGTATGAATAAAGGGCAGCTCCCTGAGCCTCTCCTCACTCCAGGCCAGATTGTCAAATAGCTTATAGCCAAAACGATGAGAAGGATAGACATAGGCGACCTCAGGATGGGCGCTGATGGCGCGATGCATTTTCAAAAGCATATCCGGCGCCAGGATGATGTCAGCGTCGCAAAAAAGGAGAAACTCACCCTTGGAACGGCGGAAGCCTTTGTTCCTAGCATAAGGAGCGCCATGGTTAGTCTGATTATTCAGAATCTGGAAGCGGATACCGAAGAGCCGTTTATACTTCGCAATGATAGCCGACAAGCGATCAGTCGAACGATCATTAACGACAATCACCTCGAAATTGTCATAAGTCTGCTCGCTGATGCTTTCGAGACAGCGAGCCAGCTTCTCGGCCTGATTATAGACTGGAATTATGATACTGATCATATCAGGAATTGATTATCTTATAAAGATGGCCGATCTGCCGATCCCAATTAAACCATTCTAAGGCGCGAGCCCGGCCTTGGCGTCCCAACTGAGCCCGCAGGCCCGGCTCTTGTCCGAGCTTGATGATCGCATTCGCGATACTGTCGATATTGCGCGGTTCGACCAAAAGGCCGGATACGCTATCTTCGACTGCCTCAGGCACGCCGCCTGAACGGCCACCGATAACTGCTTTGCCGGCGATATTGGCTTCGAGAAAAACGATCCCAAAACCCTCGAAATCAGAACCTTCGGAATAAGAAGGCATGATAAAGATATCGCAGAGGCTAAACCAGGCGTCCTTCTCAGCATTGCTAAAATTCTCGAGAAAGGTCACATTCTTTGTCTGCATCGCCAGCTCGACCAGATTCATCTTTTCCGGGCCGTCACCCGCAAAAAAATAATGGAGCTCCGGCAAGACAGCGGTCACTTTTGGCATAGCTCTGAGCACATCTTCGAAGCCTTTGCGCTTGACCAAGCGACCGACGCTAAAGAGAACGATCTTATTATCCAGATTGTGATCACGCTTGAGAATCTCGCAGAGCTCCGGATCGGGCTCAAATTCCGGATTGATGCCCGGATGGACGATATGGACCTTGCTCCGCATATCTTGGCCGATAAAAGCGATGGTCATATCGGCAGTGTAAGCATTACTGCAGATTATATTCTTTGCGTTCCGCAAGATCAGTTTGCTCATCATCTGCTTGCGCCCTGGCTTCATCGCCAGCGCCAGATCCATGCCATGGAGAATCACAGAATACGGGATCTTGGTCCGGAGATAATGATGATAAGCCACAGTGCCAAGCGGCAAGACATGGCCGACCAAGACATGCTCGATATCCTGGCGCTTGACTGATTCGCGCAGGAGCTTGTAGGCTGATCGCCATTTCGGCCAGAACCAAGAAGAAAGCAACGCCCCATCATTATTATGCAAGACCCGAAGCTTGGTCTCTGGGTCATCTTCTTCGAGCCCGAGCTGAGCCGCGGCGTGCCGAGGCCAATACTTCTCGATATGGCCGTAATAATTCGCTACTCCGCCTCGAAAGGGCGGATATTCAAGAGTGATCAGAAGTGTTCTCATATATGATTATCTGAATGATTTAAAGACGCTGACAATATCTTCCCGACTAAAGCCCCGAAAAAGAAAAAGGGCTATTCCATATATTATAGCGGAAAATGGGATATTTAGGAACAAGGGCAGACTGTCCCGCAAAAGCAAGGTGACGCCAAACATGATCAAAGTGGAAAAAAGGATACGTAAGACCATTCCAGATAAGCGTCGATAGCGGAGCTTGACTATACTTGGCACAGCGGCCAATCCGAGCAGAAACATCAAGCCATTAGACAAAAGAACTGTCAGACTAGCGCCGCTCGCCTGATAACGCGGGATAAGATAGGAATTGAGAAGAACGGAAAAAACAAGGACGATGGCCATATTTCTGGTGTTGATCCTCTGCCGGTCACAGGCATTGAGCAGGGAGCCGATCGGAAAATTAAGAAAGATAAAGATCAAAGCAAGCATGGCGATCCGGAGTGCCTGGGCCGCCTCCGCGTATTCCGGCTTGAAAAAGAGCATGACCTGGTCTGATAAAGCGATAATTCCGAGACTGATCGGTAGAGAAATGATAAGCAAGTAATTCATCGCCCGCTCAAAGCTGACAGCGAGCTGCTCTTTATTATCCTTGTAATAAAGTGAAAAAGCCGGATACAAACTCGCCGTAAAAGCCATGGGCAAGAACTGGAG
The DNA here is from genome assembly GCA_964539005.1 of uncultured Gammaproteobacteria bacterium. Taxonomy (GTDB): domain Bacteria; phylum Patescibacteriota; class Patescibacteriia; order Patescibacteriales; family UBA12075; genus JBBRXK01. The sequence continues at coordinate 4,532 of CAZIGB010000082.1, forward strand.
AGCAAACACGATCTTGAAAGCGATCTGATAGAGCCCTACATCCCGATCTGTGGCAAACATCGAAAGCAAGACTGAATCAAGATACATGAACAAGCGCTGGAGCACAGCATAAAGGGCAAAAGGAATAGAAAGGGCGATAATCTGGCGAGTAAGGCTGGCTGGCAGACTGAATCTGAAACGGATCCCGAATTTGAAGCGGACCAAGCTAGAAGAATAAAGGAAATTAGCTAGGCTCGCCAAGGCCATGCTCCCCATCAGGAGCGCCAGACTGGCCCCAAACTCGAGACAGATCAGACCGAGAATAAAGACAATCGCCTGAAAACCGACTGATCCGATACTTTCATATTTGAGATTGTGATAGCCCCGGACATAGGCCCAGAAAGTAAGGGTAAAAGAATCAAGCAGCATCGAAACTGAAGAAATCAGGATCAATTCCTTGACTAACGCGGGATAGCCAAGCCCCCAGGAAAACACAAACACAGAAAAAAATGCGAGCAGAGCCAAAGGCAATTTCAAAGACAAAATGGTCAAAAGTAGTTCTTTGCGCCTCTCCTCTGCCCCGATCTCTGATACCTCTTCCCCCTGAAGACGAGCTGTTTCCCGGGTGAGGACATTAGAAAGACCAAGATCGATAATGATCGAAAAAATGGTCGTAAAAGAGATAGCCAGATAATACTTGCCCAAGTCCTCTGGCCCCAAATAACGGGCCATAATCGCAAAATAAGAAAAACTGATGATCTTCTGCAGGATCAGCGCCAGAGTAAAATATGAGGTATTTTTGGCAATACTATTCACTTTCATAAGTTTTTTCGCTTATATCCATTATAACACGCTCGCAAATAATTGGTAGATACAAAAGTAAAGACGCCCGACCCGGGCGTCTCTACGGACGTTTTGTTATATTAAAAACGTGTTGA
>CAZIGB010000083.1:0-5380 GCA_964539005.1 uncultured Gammaproteobacteria bacterium
CACGGATCTGGTCTCGGCGGTTGCTTCGGTCTATATCTCGAATGTTGCCAGCGGTCCGACCTGCGCGCCGAATGATAATTTTTGCTATCAGATCACGACGACGGATTGCGTGATAGATGGCTGCTCAGGGCCCGATGACAGTTCAGCTGTGGTTACTTGTACGACAGCCGTGAAATACCATATGATGCCGACTGATGATTTTTCTAATAACCCAGCCCTTTATTGGCTCGGTTATATGCAGCTAAATGATGGCACCAATATGCCAGCCACTACGACTCCGCTAACGCCCGAGATCGATGTAACTACAAATATGGCCTTGGATGTGGCGGAAGAAGTGATCAATTTTGGCAACAATATGTTCGCTGGCGATGATACTGGCTCTTGGAACGCGACGACTACGGTCGTAAATGCTGGCAATTGTCCGATTGACACGAATCTGGCGGGGACAGACATGGAAAGCCCAGGTTACAATATCCCGGTCTCGAGCATCGAGTATTCGCTCAATAATTTCAGCTACACGAGCGGGGTTGATCTGACTTATGGCGGGACCAATGTGGATATCTTTGCTCCGAAGCCGATCAGTAGCGCCACCACCTCCGATCTCATTCTCTGGGGTCTGGGCGTGCCTTATGGGGCTGATGCCAGCACTTATTTCGGTTATAACACCTTTACGGTTATCCTTGATGGTGACGGGTGGTAAGGAGAGGGTGATATGTGTTATAATATTTTGGTAATGGAAAAATCTTTGTTTATAAGCGAGGCGCGCAATACGAGCTTTTTAATCAAGTATTGCCGGCTGACTAATTTTATTTGCGATGCGGCTTAGCCTGACTTTTTATCTGAATCTGATTACCGTCTCTTCTGTCCTTGTCATCGTTTTTGCGGTCGGTCTTTTTTTGTCTGGTTATGACCCGATCGGCACGGTAATTGCTGTCGCTCAAGAATCAGATGAGGAAGAAGAGCGAGATATCATTCCGCCCAAACTATATAATATCGAGATCGGGGATGTGAGTCCGACTTCGACCATCATCCGTTGGGAAACGGATGAACTGTCCGATTCGCTCATCAATTACGGCTTGGACAAGAATTACGGTATCTTGCGCGAGCCAAGATTTGACAAGACCGACCATTCTCTCATCCTGGAAGATCTGATGCCAGGGACGGATTATTATTTCCGCATCACTTCTTCTGATGCTAAGGGAAATCAGGGTATTTCCAGCGATTATTCTTTCCGGACGGAGACAATAGAAGAGGAAGAGAAGAAGGGCGATGCGGAAGAAGTCGTTGAGAAGGGGGATGGCGGTTTTACGGAAAAGATTACTGAAGAAGGCAAAGCCGGACTCGACGATGTCGAATCGGGGGAGCTGGTTTCTTTGCGCCAGGTCCTCCAATTTATCGAACAGATCAGCGAAGAAACGACCGGCGATCAGCTACCGACAGCCGAGAAAAGTGAAGCAGAAGAGGTTCTAGAAGAGATCAAGGAAAAAGTCGAGAAGAAGGCTGAAGAAATAATTACGCCTCCGACCATTATCCTCGACTATGCGGATGTGGAAGTCGGGACGGATTATGCGATCATTACCTGGGCGACTGACAAGGAGTCGAATTCTATCGTTGCTTTGGCCAAAGAGGGCGATTATGACGAAGAAGCGGCCGATCCCTATGTTTGGAAGGAAGGGGAGCCAGATGAGCTTACATTAGCCCATTCTATCGAGGTAACGGGCTTGACGCCATCGACGATTTATCATTTCCAGGTCTCATCCGAATCAGAGATCGGTCTCAAGGGGCTGTCAGCCGACAAGACTTTCAAGACCAAGTCGATCAAGCCGGAGATATTCAATGTCCAAGTTTACAAGATTGAAGAAGAATCAGCGACTCTGCGTTGGTCAACGAATGTGCCTTGTTCGTCTGTTATAGAATATACGAATCTGAACAATAATGAAACTAAGCTCGAAGGTAGTTCGGCTTTCCTGACTGTCCATTCTATCCGCCTCTCTAACCTCGTTTTTGATACCTACTATTCAGCTGTTATCAAAGTGGAGAGTGAAGACGGGGAGAATGCCGAGAGCGATCCGATTGCTTTTATTACGACTAGGGACGAATTTGCCCCGAGCATTACCAAGGTGACGACTGAATCGACAATATACCCCGGTTCTGATAATAAGATCCAGACTATCGCCAGCTGGCAGACTGATGAGCCAGCTCAATGCCAACTCTTTTATCATCAAGGTCTGGTTTCGGTCGAAGAGCCTAATAGCTTGCCACTAGAAGACGATTTTGCCACCAAGCACGTCCAGGTCATAACCAACTTTGTCCCTTCGACAGTCTATAAGTTCTGGATAATTTGCCAAGACGAGGCAAAAAACCAAGGCAAGTCAGAAGACTTCACCATGCTCACACCCACTCAGGAAGAAAGTATTATCGATATTATTCTAAAGAACTTCGAATCAAGCTTTGGCTGGGTGAAGAAGATGAAGATTTAGGGATTTTAGTCCAAGAAAGAGGCTTAATCTCTAATTTTATAAGGTAATATTAAAATTTTTAGCAATATCATCCAAAAATTAGAGGTTGAGCCTCTTTTAAGACAAGTAAAATGCCCGAACCGATTATCCAATTAAAAGATCTTGAAATCACTTATAATGAAGGAAAGGTCAATGAATATAAGGCGACACTTGGAGTCTCGATGGAGATTTATCCGGGTGAGTTCGTCGCCTTTTTTGGTCCATCTGGTTGCGGCAAATCGACCATCTTTTACTCGATCCTCGGTATCCTGCCTCCTTCCGGCGGTGAGCTCTACGTAAAGGGAGAAAATCCTTATTCATTCTCGCCGGAGGAAATGGTGAATTTTCAGACCAATACGATCGGGATCATTTATCAGGCCTTTTTTTTGATCAATTCTATCTCGGTGATCGATAATGTCGTTTTGCCGCTTACTTTTCATGGTGTTCCGCCGCACAAGCGCCGACCCTGGGGCAAGCAGATCCTGAAGCGCTTCGAGATGGAGCAGCATTGCGAGAAGTATCCTGATAATCTATCTGGCGGCCAGTCACAGCGTGTTTCTGTTTCTCGTGCCATGGTCAATAATCCGGATATACTTCTGGCGGACGAGCCGACCGGCAACCTTGACTCGGTCTCGACCAAGCAGGTTATGGATGCTCTGGCCGAAATCAATGAGAAGGATAAGAAGACTGTCATTATCATTACCCATAATGCCGCTCAGCTCAGCTATTGCCACCGAGTATTCTATATGAAAGACGGCAAGCTCCAGCGGACCGTGCCTAATCCGGACAAGAAACAGATCGCCAAGATCGATCGGCAAAAGATTCTTGTGACTGAGATGGACCAATTATCCAAGATCTATCCTTACTCTTCGCCGATCGAGCTCAAGGTAAAGAGCTTAGTCAATTATCTGACTCAGGATATGGATTTTGATCAGCTTCTCCGGCTCGAGAATTTTCTCCAGCTCGTGGTCGAGCGCAAAGTGAGCGAGGCGGAATTTGCCCGACTTCTGTCTAAGCGTTATCATGAAGGGGGAGTGGGACTCAGTCCCAATCTCGCGGCCGTTATGAGCGAGAAAGTGGAGAAGATAATGAAACAGGCTGAGGATGCCCGCCGCTTCCGGCGCCGCTTCAGCGCCAATAATTTCTTTTCTCAGGAAAAACGCCTGGTCGACAAACTGACTGATTATCTGATGGAGGAGCATCGCGAACCTCTTTCGCTGGTCCAGAAAAGGCGCCTCAAAGAGCTGGTCTATAACCGGATTTCCGGCCTTGATCGGCGAGAAGATTTTGAAAACCATCTCCGCCTACCGCTCGAAGAGGGCGGAGTCGGTCTGACTCGCCAGCCCGCGCGGATGATGACATTTTATTTTGAAAAACTGCTTATCCAGGGCAATGAGACTAAATTGCATGGACACTAAGATCAAATCTCAAATTGAAAATTCTTTCTTATGGCCATGATGCGCATACAAGATACGATGAAACTGGCGACCCGCATGTTCCGCACGCGGCCGGCGCGGACTTGGCTTACCATTCTCGGTATCGGCGTCGGTATCGCGGCGGTGGTTATCCTGGTCGGCCTTGGCTATGGTCTCCAGGGGGTACTCCTCGAGCAGATCGTTTTTGGCGATGCTATGCTTAGCCTCAATGTGCTTACTCCGCCATCGCGCGTGATCGTGATCGATGATGCGGCGGTTGAGAGTTTCCGCAAGGTGGAGAATGTCGAGGATGTGGCGGCCATGGCCAGCTTTACTTCTTTGGTGAAATTCCGTGATCTGACTTCGAGTATCATTCTAAATGGCGCGGAGCCGAAATATTTCCGTTATGCCGGTATTGTGGCCAAGGAAGGGGAGCTCTATGAGAATGCTTCGACTGATTCGGTTGTCCTGTCTTCGGCTGTGCTCAAGCTTTTCAATATCGAAGCGGCGGATGCGATCGGTCAGAAGGTAAGCTTCAAGATCTTTGTGCCTGCTCTTGATTCGGAGGATATAAAGGAGTTGCCGATCGATAAGGAATTCAAGATCAGCGGTGTGATCGAGGATGAGACTTCTCTTTTTGCCTATATGGATATCAGCGAATTCGAGAGCCGTTTTGCGATTCCCTATTATGACAAGGCCAGGGTTAAGGTGGTGGATCGTGAGTTTCTCGATGGTGCTGAAGCCAAGATTCTTGAGTCGGGCTTTTTGGTAACCGCGCTTTCAAAGACGGTTGACCAAGCCAACAAGATATTTTCTGGCATCCAGGTCATGCTGGCTCTTTTTGGCGGTATTGCCTTGATCGTTTCCGCTATCGGCATGTTCAATACCATGACTGTTACCTTGCTCGAGCGGACTAAGGAAATCGGCATTATGCGGACTATCGGCGGTTCACCACTAAAGATCAAGATCATGTTTTTGACTGAATCGGTACTCATGGGTTCGCTGGGTGGTTTGGTCGGAATCGCGATCGGGGTAGGGGGTGGTTTATCGATAAATTTCCTACTTAGTATTTTGGCGCAAAAAATGGGAGGGGCAGCCATGGCGCTTTTCCGATTTCCGATCGGTTTCTTGCTTTTTATCGCGGTTTTCTCTATGATTATGGGCTATCTGACTGGACTTTTCCCATCCAAGCGGGCTGGTTCACTCAATCCTTTGGATGCGATCAGAGCCTAGCGAGTAATTTTCAATTTGAAATTTTCAATTTTCAAACAATTTTTAATCTCATAATTTTAAAAATTCTAGATGTATCTGAAGGATTACAGCGGAAAGAAATTTTTTTGGTTTTTTGTTGGATTATTAGTGTTAATAGTTATCACATTTTTTTTGTTTGTTAAAAAGATCTGGCATGGTAGAGGCCCAAGCGAGGCAAATATCCCTGTTTCTGAGCTGGATTGGAAAAATATAAAC
>CAZIGB010000084.1:0-3624 GCA_964539005.1 uncultured Gammaproteobacteria bacterium
ATCTCGTCGGACATGATCGGGAGTTCGTGTTTTTCGGCGATCGCCGCCAATTCTCGAAGTTCCGCTTCGGAATAGACAATGCCCGTCGGATTATTGGGCGAATTGACGATAATCAATTTAGTACGCACTGTAATCAAGGATTCTAATTTTTTGGCGTGGAGACGGAAATCCGGATAAGTGTCGTGTCTGATGATGGTGACTCCGAGATATTTCAAAATTTGTTCGTAGAGGACAAAATAAGGGTCTGGTAGTATTACCTCATCACCTGGGTCAAGCAGGCTAGCAAAGAGTAGATAAAGACCGCCCGAGACTCCGGATGTAACAATAATATCATCCGTGTTGGCGCTGATGCCATTCTCCTGCTTTAGCTTCTGGGCAATCTTATTCCGTAAGGGTAGATAGCCCTTGGTGGGCATGTAAGCATTAAAATCATCTGCGATCGCTTTTTGGGCATATGCTTTGAGGCGCTCATCAACTGGAAAATGCGGTTGACCGATAGAGAGATTGATCGCCTGCTTGCCCATGGCGAGCGATTTTTCAAAGACTTTACGGATACCAGAGGCTTCAACGGGCTGTAGGCGTTTGGAGGTCTGCATTTATTTTAGCTTAATTATATGATAAAACAGAATATTTTATTGTTTTTTGTATGATTCTTCAAATATCTGCTTGAATAATTCTTCGATAAATTTTGGATCCAGCTCGCTTAATTTTTTCTTGTTATCTATTATTTCTTTTTCTCTTTCTGGGTCGTAGACACTTAGGTTTCTTTTTTTCTTTATTTGGCCGATACGCTTGACGCTGGCGAAGCGGCGTTCAAGCAAGAGAAGTATATTCTTGTCGATCATGTCAATCAGTTCGCGTTCACGGGCAAGCATATCATGATCAGAGTTTAGTAATATTTTTTCTTCAAGGTCGAGGCCAGAGAGCCGGAAATTTTGGCGGAGTTTCTGGGCGTAAGGATTATAATTGTTCATGTCGTAAAAGAGTTGCCAGTTATCGGAAGTGGTGTGGGGAAGGATACGCAAGAGATCGGCATAGCCGGGAGTAAATATTTCTTGCTCATGAATGCCGCTGGCTAGGAGGATGCGGCCAATGTAATGCACTAGACTGAGAGTCTTTGCATTCTGACGATCGTGGTCTTCGGGGGTAGTGCTAATGATGTGGAGTTCGAGTTTTGTGAAAAAATCCTTTAGCCAATCCAGTCTTTCCTTGGAAATACGAAGAGGGCAGAGGATGAGCTGAAGACCCTTTAGCTCCCAGCTAAGTTTGTCCAGATCAAACTTGGAAGTAGTCGGACCGAACATGGGGTGAGTGCCGAGAATTTCAATATTCTTTGGGGCATATTTTTCCATCCAGCTACAAGGTAAAACTTTTACCGAACAAGTATCTAGGAGCAGGGAACCAGGCTTCATTTTTTGTGCAATCTTTTTGATCAGCTCTTCAGTTTTTGAGATTGGCACCGAGAGAATGATGATATCGGCCAGAGCAGCAGTGTCAAAATCAACTAAGTCAACGCCAAGTTTGTGAGCCTTCTCCTTTAATTGCTTGCTACTATTATGCTTGTAGACTTGGACAGTAAAGTGCTGGCTAAGAACAGCCGCTAGCAGGGCACCGAAGTTTCCAAAACCAAAAATAGAGATGCTTTTATTTTTCATAACACATTTTTTATACAGCTCGGTCTGGACTTTATTTGGTGGCGGCAATGAAGGAGGTAAAATTGAATTTTAGATCCTGGATTCCTTCTTCTAGTATCTCTAAGCCGTACATCACGGCACAGACCTTGGGGGCGATTACTGCGGAGTCCGGGGGGAGATTGCCCTCGGCTAGGTCTTTGGCCGCGCTGGCGGTATCAGCATATTCCATTAGTTCCGTGCTTTCCCATTTGCGTTTTAAATACATGCGACACTGGCGCAGAGCTTGTTGATGCGAAACGATTCTTTTTATGTCACCAGCTTTAGTGCCGGGAAGAACTAGAAGATTGTGCTTGACATCGATCTCAAAAATTTCTTCGATCTTGAAAATGTGACCACTCATGGCATATAGAGCTTCGAGAACCGCGCCGCCATTAGAATTTTCGATCGGAAAAATTGCTCGATCAATCTTGGAATTATCCAAGGCTTGCAAAGCATTTTCAACCCCGATCAGAGGGTCGATTTCTGCGTTTTCGAGCTTGTTTTTTAGGATGTAATATTGAGCGGCTTCTTCGGAAAAGGAGCCATGATTGCCTGATATTCCGATCTTCATATTTTTCTTTATTTATAACAAACGAAAATATTATAGCATCTCTCTTTGTAAATGCAAAAAACCGCCGATCAGTGATCAGCGGTTGTGGGTGTTGTTATGACTCTTGCTCATTTTACTTTGATCTTTTTAGTCTCAAAAATTTGGATGTCGTAGTCAGTTACCGGAAAAACTTTGAATATCCATTCGCCTGGCTCCGTAATAAGCCAGGTGGAGCAGTTCCGTGTTGTTAGTTCAGATTTTTTCCAGCCTTTCTTGGCTTTTTTAAATACATCAATCCGGTACTTTTCTATACCGGGGATTGATTCCCAGCTTAGAAATATCGCGTTGCCTTGGGTTTCGATTTTTACAGGAGCGAAGCTTGAGTCTACGCTTGAATAATAACGGATTTGTTCGTCAAAGTCATTTCCTTTTGCCTTTTTTTTGAAGGGAATGACATAATAAAAGTAAAATCCGTAGGGCATCCTATTGTCAGTAATTTCTGCTTGGCGTGCTTTTCGATTCCAAATGACGAATTTATCAGCTTTTTGATCAGCCTCAAAATAGTTGATCTGTTTCCCGTTAGCCAGTCTTTCTTGGCTACGATAGATGATAAAACCAGAAATGTTCTTTTCATCCGCTTTGTCAAAGTCCCAGGTGACTGTTTCGGCAGAAAGATTGCCAGTAAAAAGGGAAAAAAGAAAAATAAGTTGCCAGATTTTCATGACATGCCTCCAGGGTTTTTTATTGAGATTCTGTTTTTTAAGAACTAAACAGTTTATATTAACATATATATAGTTAAATGTCAAGGAAATCATTGACAAAGATGAAAAAAGATGTTATTTTCTAGATATATTTTTCACCCCTAATAAGAGGAGGACTTAAAGTGAAAAGGTATTTGTTCCTTTCAATGTTTCTATCGGTTTTTATTTTATCATCCGCCGTTCTTAGAGCGGAGGATGAGACAGTAACTGTTTTTTTTGAGTGGGGATTTACACCTCCTAGCAATTTAGAAACTACTGGCTTCAATCTGTATTGCAATGGTGAACTAAAAGCTAATTTTGATGGCGGGGGAACCAGGGAGGGGACAGCGAAATTTCCCAAAGAAGACCAGAACCAATGGAGATTCAACTTGACGGCTACTTATGCGGATGGCACAGAATCACCGTATTCACCGCCATTCACTCTTAGCGAGCCTCAGTCTTCATCAACAATCGGGTCACCGGTAAATATAAGAGTTAAAATTATCCAGTAAATTTCAACCAAAATTTTTTAGGGTCTCTCACGAAGAGACTCTTTTTGATTGAGGATTGTGTCTACTGGTTTTAGTTTATGTTTGGATCCTGATTTAAAAAGAAAAAGCTGCTGGTCTAGAAAGACCAGCAGCGAGAAAGTTAGTAGTTG
>CAZIGB010000084.1:3670-5310 GCA_964539005.1 uncultured Gammaproteobacteria bacterium
CAGCCCCGTCCACAGTTCCGGACAGGTTGTAGTCCGCCCTTTCATTGTTTGTGAAAGGCAGGATGTTAAAGAGGTTCTGATCAGCGCAGTAATTCGCGCTACGATGGGCGACCGGTTTGCCATAATAGGCTTTGATAGCGTTGTAGTCGAGGCCATCATTTTTGGCAGCATTCCAGACAACGGCGTCGTTATCCGTCCCGATAATATTCCCGATCAGGGCATATGCTCCATTAGCAGTGGTGCTGGTCTGGCCCCAGTTGTCGACTGAATCCAACGTTACGAAGAGCATCGGGTAGCTCTGGGTGTTGATGTCTTGGCAGTAATTACTGTTTTTCTCGACAATCTGGTTGGCGACAATGTTGCCCGGTCCGTCTGCTGCCTGCAGGGCGCTGGAAGAATAAACATTTACCACGTAATGGTCGATGTTTGGATCATCGTCCCGCATCGGAATCATCAAAGTCTGGTTCCATCCTATGATACCGTTGGCGGCAAAAGCTTCGATCTTGTACTGCGGTGGTTCTGGCGGAGCAGGTATTCCAGAAGTTACGCTTTGGGTAGTGTAAACATTCTGAGTCCTGACAGGCCGGCCGAGAGCGTCATTGGCAAACAATGATATTTGCCAAGAACCTTCTGGTAAAGCTATTACGTGGTAACCACCACTAATCGTAGCAGTTAACATTTCACCGCCACCACTTGGGACACATTCCAGTTGATAGGAACCGATACTCGGGATAGTTTCCCAAGTAATCATCACATCATTGCCATTAGCTGAAACCTCGTAGGTGGCTTGGACAAAAGCGCCGTTTTCTCTTTTTAAAATCACTTCTTCTGAAAGCGGGCTTTCCGTCCCATCCTCGAAGGTGGCGGTGATGTGGTGAAAAGTAAAGCCGTTAATTAATGGGCTTTCATAGCTGTATTCTCTGGCTGCCGGATTCGCGATGTTGTGTAGAGCCTCACAAGACAGTGAGCTACCACTGACCCAATAATTAAAGCCATTATGACCGTTTAAGCCGTCTGTATAGCTCCAGGTGGCCATTTCTTCTGCCAGTAAACTGACCGGCATTCCAATCATTGCCAAAAGCAATAAAAACATCGTTCTTTTCATTTTTTCCTCCTGTTTGGGGATTATTGGTGTAGATCGGATTATATTGTCAAAGGTCTAAACTATTTATTCTATCACTTTTTTCAAACTTTGTCAATAGCAAAATCGACAGGTTTGCTCTAAGGAACGATTTGTTGTATTATAACAGAAAAGTAATTTAATATAAATGCTTTATAAATAATTTCTCTATGGCAAAAAAAATTGTCAGCATTATTCTGATCGTATCAATGGCGATAACAATGATGCCTTTTCAAGCAAGCGCCGAAAGTGCCTCTTTTGGAGTTAGTGCTTTGAATCTTTCGGCGAATACGGATTTTGATCTCGAGATAAGCGTAAGCGATCTAGTGGCGGCCGGTCAGGTCGATTTTGAGCTGGAATATGACCCTTCTTTGCTTACTTTTAATTCTCTGAGCGCAGGTCCTTTGATGCAACCTCTCTTTGGGGATGCCTTGTTTGCCACCTCGACTGTCGGTCCGAATGAACGGCTGATGGTGACAATTTCTTCCTTAGATTCGATTAGCGGCTCTGGTGTAGTTGC
>CAZIGB010000085.1:0-5254 GCA_964539005.1 uncultured Gammaproteobacteria bacterium
ATCAATCTGCTGGCAGGGGCTCTGGGCGGAGAAAAGATCGATATGTTCTATACGCCGCTCTGGTTTATCTTGATCATTATTTCTTTCTCGACTTTGGTGGGGCTGCTTACCGGTTTTTATCCGGCTCGACGAGCCGCCCGCATCAACTGTCTCGAAGCATTGCGTTACAAGTAACTTGAATCTATGTCTAATATCGATCCGCTGGCTAATAACCAGAAACCTGTTCTTCCGCCACCTCCGCCAAAAAAGCAGAAAATCGAGAATGTCGAGCTGGCCCAAAGGAGCCGTTTTGAAACCGGCCGTATGAGGGAATACAAGAATGAATATGCAATGCGTAAGCTCAAAGAGAAAGATATCCGGATGAATGGCAAGACGATTGATAAGAAAAATTTGCTTGATTTTTATGCTTCGATCGCGTCTATGAAACGACGCGATGTCACAGTCAAGGATGTAATGGAAAGGCTCCGTTATTATCAGCGCTACAAGATCGACATGACTTGGCGAGACAAGCAGCGCTTCCGGGACTGGATCAAATCATTCGCCCAAAAGAGACTGCCAAAGACAGCTAGCCGTCAGCCAAGCCTGCCAGCAGCGACCATGACTCCTTATGAATTGAAGCAGCTTCAAAAAAGAGAAGAGCGAGGCGCGCGCAAGACCAAGCTTGGCGTGCCGGAAAAATTCGTCAGTCCGAAACAGAAGGCCGAGGCTCGTGGAGTAGCTCTGGCTACGCTCGGGATAAGCGGTGTAAAGGATGATTTTCAAAGAGGTCACCTGATCAACCCGGCCAGCATGGGCATGGGCGAGGCGGGCAAAGCCAAGGAGAATAAGGCTCGGGGGCTGGGTCCGAGTCCGCAAGGTGGCGGCTTGATCAGGCAGAACCCGGGAGATTTGGGGGCAAACCGGGTCATGCCCGGTCCGAGAAAATTCTTATAATATTTTTAGAAATATCCGTAATCTAAGCTTATCTTTTTGGATAAAGCCAATGCGAAAACGGATTTTTCTATTTTTTAGCCTTGATTGGACAGAAACGAGCGCATCTGTTATTATCACAAGGAAAATATAGGAATATGATAAGACTGAAAACCAAAGAAGAGATAGAGGTGCTTCGCGCCGGCGGAAAGATTCTAGCGCGGATAATGGACGCGCTTTGTGCTATCGTCCGACCGGGGGTAACGACCGGGGAGCTAGAAGCGTTAGCTTGCCGGCTGATGGCTGAAGCGGGTGGCCGGCCAGCCCAGAAGGATTTTGAAATGGGCGGCGGTCTTGTTTTTCCGACTGCCCTCATTACTTGTCTGAATGAGGAGGTGGTGCACGCCGCTTCTTTGCCATCCAGGACGCTGAAAGAGGGCGATATTCTCTCGATCGATTTCGTGATGGAGTATCCGCTCCATGATGGCAAACATGATATACCTCAGAATTGGCCAAAAAATCCTCGCTCCGCTCTGGGCGGTTATTATACGGATATGTCCCGGACGGTTCCGGTCGGTCGGATCGATGAAGGAAAGACTAGGCTCATCAAGGCTGTCAAGGAGGCGCTTCAGCGGGGGGTCGCGGCCGTCAGACCGGGGAATACGCTTCGCGATATCGGCTTGGCGATCCAGCCCTATGTCGAGTCAGAGGGCTTCTCGGTGATCCGTGATCTGGTGGGGCATGGAGTCGGGCATAGTCTGCATGAAGAGCCGAATTATATTATCGAGGAAGGTCCGGCTAATATCCGGCTCGAGCCAGGCATGGTACTCGCAGTCGAGCCGATGATTGCTATGGGAAGCTATCGAGTGCGTGAATCCAAGCATGGTTTTGCTTACTATATGGCGGATCGCAAGCCGAGCGCGCATTATGAGCATACGGTTGTTGTTACTGAGGCTGGTCATGATATCTTGACTATAAGATAAGACGATATGAGCGATGAAATAATGTATTTAGGCATCGATTGGGGCGAGAAGCGGATCGGCCTCGCTCTCGGTGATTCTGTCTCTCGTTTGGCTACGCCTTTCAAGGTGGTAGCTGGCCTTGAAGATGTATTAAAAGTGATCAAAGATGAGGAGATCGATGAGATCGTGATCGGCGCCCCTATCAGTCTAGGCACGGGGCTGGCTGGCTTTAGCCAGGCTTATAGCGATTTTGTTGCTGAGCTCGAGGATAAGGCCGGTATTCCTGTAAACAGGATAGATGAGCGTCTTACGAGCAAGCATGCGGATTCGCTTAGTGGTGATAAGAAGACTAAAGCCGCTCGGGATGCGATCGCCGCTATGATCATACTGGAGTCATTTTTTGAGAGGATGCATAAGTGAGTATTATGGCCAATGAAGAGACATTTCCAAGCAAAGCGATCATTCTGGATCGCTTTCATCATAAGGACTTTGATAGTCGGATCATCGCCTATAGTCCGAGCCACGGTCGGCTCGAGCTGATCGCGCGCGGAACCAGGCGCCTTAAATCCAAGCTGGCTGGACATGTCGAACCCTTATCTCTCTCAGATATTATGGTAGTGCGGGGCCGGCATTTTGATTATGTCGGCTCGGCTCGGATGAGCGAATCTTTCAGCGGTCTGAAATCTGATTATAATCGTCTTTTGGTCGCTGGTCGGGCAACTCGTTTGGCCAAGAAACTCTTGCTGATGGGTGAGGCGGATCGTTCGGTTTATGAATTGCTTTATGTTTTTTTCTCATCGCTCGATAGAGAGTCGGATGGTCCAAGGGGGCAGGCGCTTTATTTGGCTTTTGTTATCGCCTTGCTTTCTTTACTCGGCTATCAGCCCGAAGTCGAGGACTGTGTTTGCTGCGGCAGGGCAATGGATGATTCGGATGCTTATTTCGATTGCGCGCTTGGCGGTGCAATCTGTCCGGCTTGCGGGCGAGGACGACCGGGCCTTCTGATCATGGCAGGCTCAGGCCGGGCTTTTTTCCTGGCTGCTATCTCTGGCCATTTGTCCCTGGCTCTGACTATCGAGGGAGGGGATAATGATGAAATCGAGAAGATTCTCCGGGCTTATTTGCGCTATAATCTGGAGCTGGAAATCTGATATTGACAGGTGATAAAAATTTTTTTATACTGAAAAATATGAAACAAGTCAGACAACAAAACCTGCTTCTAGGCCTATTGTTGCTTACCCCTCGGGTGGCTTGTTTCCGTATGGCTTAGCTAAAAACTAGGTCGCGCAAAAGACAGTCACCCCGAAAAAGGGTGATTTTTTATTGATCTTTTAAAAGAGGCAAAGCCTCAAGGAGAGCAAAATGGACGAGAAAAAGATTGTCGTGCCCGGGGAAAGAATATTCATTTTTGACACCACCCTGCGTGACGGTGAGCAATCGCCTGGTTGCTCGATGGATGTTTCGGAAAAATTGAAGCTGGCACTGGCGCTCGAAAACATGGGTGTCGATATAATCGAGGCTGGCTTTCCGGCCGCTTCTCCCGGTGATTTCGAAGCCGTGCGTCTGATCGCTACTACGCTTAAACAAGCGCAAGTGGCCGGATTATGTATGGCTGAAAGCAGGGCCATAGACCAAGCTTGGCGAGCTGTTGAAGCGGCTGGTCCGCGCGGACGCATCCACACCTTCTTGGCTACGAGCGAGATCCATATCCGCTACAAGCTCAAGACCGATGAAGCCGATGTCTTGCGCCGTTCTTATGCGGCTGTCCAGCAAGCCCGCCGGCATACGGATAACGTGGAATTCTCTTGTGAGGATGCTACTCGTACTCGTTGGCCATTCCTTTGCGAAGTGCTGACGGCCGTGATCGATGCCGGAGCCCGGGTCGTCAATATTCCTGATACGGTGGGTTATACCACGCCCGAGGAGTATTACGAGCTTATCCGTTTTATCCGCGAGAAGGTGCCCAATATCGGGCAAGCGATCATTTCCGTCCATTGCCACAATGATCTGGGGATGGCGGTCGCCAATTCTTTGGCCGCGCTCCGGGCTGGTGCGCGGCAGATCGAGTGTACCATAAACGGCATCGGGGAACGGGCGGGCAACTGCTCGCTTGAGGAGGCGGTAATGGCTATCCGTACTCGCAATGATGTCTTGCCTTTCGAGAATGCTATCAAGACGGAACAGCTTTTGCCTTTGAGCAAATTGGTTTCCAGTATCACCGGCATGCAAGTGCAAGCCAACAAAGCTATCGTCGGGTCTAATGCTTTTGCTCATGAATCTGGTATCCATCAGCACGGCGTTTTGTCCGAGAGTCTGACCTACGAGATCATGACCCCGGAATCGGTCGGTTGGAAGAAGAGCCAGATCGTTCTGGGCAAGCATTCGGGTCGGGCGGCGCTCAAGGAAAGGCTCAAGGCACTCGGTTATGTCCTTAGCAAAGAAGAGATTGACAAGGTCTTTCTGGCTTTTAAATCGCTCTGTGATCAGAAGAAAGAAATCTTCGACGAGGATCTGGACGCTTTGATGTTGGCGGATGTCCGTGAACACAGGAAATATCGTTTGCTGGGTTTTATCGGCTCTTGCGGTTCTTTCGGCCAGCCTTCGGCCATGGTGCTGATCGACAGCCAAGGCAAAAATCTGTCCGGGCAGTATGAGGGACATGGACCGGTAGACGCGGTCTTTACTGCGATCAAGCAGGCGACTGGAAGCGATTTTCTCTTGAAGACTTTCAGCATGGAAGCCGTGACCCAAGGCTCGGACGCGCAAGCGACTTGCATTGTCCGTCTCGAAGCCTTCGGCCGCGATTTCTTGGGGCGGGGCACGCATACCGATGTCATCTGTGCTTCGGCCAAAGCCTATCTTTCGGCCTTGAATCGCATCCACAATTGGGAAAAACGTTTCGCTGCCCGCTAAGGCAGGCAAATCGAAATCCAGACCAGGGGGCTCTCGTTTACGAGGCTCCCTTTTTAGTATATTTAAAACCTTGCAAGCACCTTATTAAATTATTTGTGTAGCAAATTCGGGTGTTGCTAAAAATTTATTATTATGCAAAATTTGGATGTAGTCGCATAACGTTTCGGCATATCTGATGTTTGCCGTAGCGGAGCGAAAGAAAAATTTGGGTGGAGGTTTCGGGATTGCTCTAAAAAAGAATTTCAATTTTTTTTGTTTTGGATTTTGGTTTGGGGGGGGTAGGGGTAAATTTCATTTTTCAGAACTCCCTATCCTCTTCAAATAAAAGGCAAAAGGAAGGAGTTTAAGAGGAGGTAATTTTTGCCTTTTATTCGCTTTATAATTACCTAGTTTCTTGTCTTACAAAAACTCACAAATGATTAGTCCTAGCTATACTGAACCAGTACCCCTATGGGAAATTAATCGATGAT
>CAZIGB010000086.1:0-5187 GCA_964539005.1 uncultured Gammaproteobacteria bacterium
TCATTGTCATCCGCTTTATCATTCAAACTTTTCAATTCCTCCACAATAGGAGCGAGAGACTTGGCGGTCTGATCTAGCTCCTGATTTGGAGCTGTGTCTGGCTGGCCTAGATCAGGATGGAATAAAACATTTTTCTTATCCATATCATTTATCCAATTATTTTCATTTACCTAATTATCGCCAATAGCATCGCCATAGCCAAGGACTTTTATCTCCCGTTTTCTCATCTCCTGGGCAAAGCGTTCAGAAATTATCCTAGCCAGATCTCCAGGCTCTCTTACCTGAAAACCACGCGCCTCTTTCTGCCCGTCATTCCAGATCTTGTCAAAAGTCTCCTTACCATCCTCACCAAGCAAGAAACCGAGCACCTTGACCCCTTTTTTCTCAACCTTATCGATTGCCCCTCTTGTAACTGATTCCGTATCCGAGGCACCATCTGTTATCTCAAAACAAAGCTCCATCACTTTTCCTTCTTGTAAATCCTGACTATAATCGATATCCTCATCTATCATCTCCCAGACCTCATCATCATGAGTATTTCCGTAGCTAGCATTAATTTTTTCTACAGCCCGATATCGCTCGATCTGTCTGTCTCCGCCACGGCTCCTCGAATCAAAATCCTTCGCGATCGTTGATCGGCCCTCAGAGCCAAACATGACAACCTGGGTATCGACCTGGAAAGGCTTATCCATCCGAAATCTGAGATTTGTCTGATATTCAAAATCCTTGAGAGCCTCGATTATCAGGATACATAATTTCCTTTCCTCTTCGATATTTTCCCCGTTCATCGAGCCAGACCCATCACCGATCAGACGGAAACGGATCCGATTTGGAAAAAGGATCAGCTTGCGGGTAAATTCCTGGCGATCATAAACATCCAGCTTATCGAATGGAATAGAATCGATCCGGCCAGAAGCCAGCAATTCACCATATTTATCGATAAAAGATTCCGGATTAAATTTTCCCTTACGGGCATATCTTATCCACTCTTGGCTGATTTTTTCGGCGATATTTTCCATTACCTGTTCAAAGACCCTGGAGAGCTCCCGCCGATAAGGCTCCAACTTCTTGCGTAAACGCTCATATTCATCAACCACCGACTTCTCCAGACCCGCCTCCAAAGCTGCCTGATAATTGCGCTCCTTGCGACCCCTCTCAAGCCTAGCCCCGACGTCTTCTCCTGCCTCCTTCTGAGCTGTTTTTTTCTGTTTCTGCGCTTCTCGCTTTTTTTTGGATCTATCGAGGATGTATTCCTTGATCTTAGCTTCATCAAGAGGAGAAGCATCGACTTCCGGATTCGACCAAGGATCACCTTCTCCGTTCTGGCCTTCACCATTACCGCCTGATTGTCCATCTTCGAGCTTTGGTAATTTTTGATCCTCCATATCCTTAAAAAAAAGCTCACGAAAATGAGGCTCGACGAATCTCCTTATCCAATCATGACGCGCAGAGACACCATGATTCTTGGTTTCGAAACGGCTGGTCGGACGACACATTTCTATTGCCTCTTCCGTGAGATCATGCCCAGCCTGCCGGCTATACTTATCAATAAAAGAATGAAGCTTCTCTTTGACATCCGGAGAGACGATTATCATTTCGTCTTTAACCATAAAACCACGCAAAAGAGAATACATGAATTGCCGAGATCTAGGCAGCTTCGAATAATCAATAAATCGATCTTCATCGTCGCCCTGATTCGGAAAGAGGTGCTTGCGATAAAGATCAACGACGTCTTGGCTAAAAACTTGCCCAGCTTGTCCTTGGAAGATGGCCGCATCATTGACAGCTGCCCGATTGACATAGACGTCATCCAGACAATTAAAAAGATCGTGCCAATTTTTCTCAACGAAGGAGGGAATATTGATCTTCTCAATCGTTTCTGCTTGCTCTGGAAAGCGCCTTATCCAGATTTCTTTGACCTGGGGGGCCAATTCCTGTCCGATTTCCATATTATCCTGTAAATTTTTCAGATAAGCCTCCGGATCAGTCGTCATATCAAGATAATGCTGGATCTCGTGACTGACCGCAAACAGGATCTGCTCCTGCTTGAAGCCCTTTTCCTTCATTTCTTTAAAGCGATTCAGATCGATGCCAACCTTATTAGCCTGATGATTAAAGAAAAAGCCCTGTTCGGACAAGAAAAATTCCAAAGGCGGATCAGGATTGCCAGCCTGCAGATTGAATAAACCCTGACCAAAACGGATAAATTCCTCAGCCATCGGCACATAGGGTGCTAAAGTAGGTGAAAAATTTTTCGAATCCGTTTCCCGAAGATCTCCCGGCTCTTCAATCGCCTTATTTATTGGCAATAAACTCCCCTCTTTTAACATAAAATTTATATATTCAAAGGTATTTGTAAAAAAATAAAAAAATGACCTATACCCTAATTATACCAAAAAACGAAGACTTGGCCAAACTTAGATTAAAACAATAGCTCAGCCACCCTGGCTGAGCTATTAAGCCGCTTGCTTTTTATTTATCAATATTTTTCTAGAGCGATACCTCAAAACACTCCTCTGTCCCGGTCTTGCCGATATTCTGGCAAGGCGCCAGGATCGCCGCTCCGCTGCCCTGGCCGCCAAAAGGCGCGGGAACAGTTCTCCGCTCCGCCGGCAATTCATAAGACTTTGGTGAGGGAGCCTTCTCGGTCTTGGGAATTTTTTTCGGACTCGTCTTCTTTGTTTCTTTCACTTGAGGAATAAGCAATGTTTCTCCCATCGCATTAGCCGCCGGCACGAGCCGCAATTCATTTCCGCTCTTATCACTTGGCTCTGGCTTGATTTTCTTGGACTCCTCGCTCTTTGCCTTATTTTCAGACACTGGCTTTGGCTCTTTCTTCTCTGTCAGAATCTGCGGCTTTACAAAATCTTTCTTTGGCACTTTAGGCAAGGCAAAATCCATGAACTCGCGCCAGATCGGAGCCGCCACATAAGAACCGTCTGCTCCCTGCTTCATCGGGTGATTATCATTATTGCCTGTCCAGACTCCGACCGCGATGCTCGGGGTATAGCCGACCGTCCAGGCATCGTGATAATCCTGAGTCGTGCCGGTCTTCACTGCCACTCGGTAGCCCGGGATTGCCAGCTTATTGCGCGAGCCAAAGATGTATTCTCGCGCCTTGTTATCCGACAAGATATCGGATATAAAGTAGGCCGCCTTCTCCTCTACGGCTTGCGCGGGCTTCTCCTTTTCGCGAGCATAAATGAGCGTACCTGCCCGATTCTCGATCCGAAGGATGGCGGCGGTCGGCATTTTGCGACCACCTTGGCCAAAAGCGCCCATGGCCGCTGTGTGTTCGAGCAGCTTGAGCTCACCGCCTCCGAGAGCCAAGGCCGGACCGAAGCGTTGGCGCTCGCTAAGGGTCGTAATCCCGAGGCGCTCCGCCAGATCGATCGTCTTGTTTACTCCGACACTGACTATTGTCTTGACGGCGGGAATATTGAGGGAGCCAGCTAGCGCCTTGCGGACAGGCATAGAGCCATAATAGCGACCGCTATAATTCTGCGGTACATAAGAAACCCCGTGATTGAAAGCGGCAAAATCTGTTCGATTATCCACGATTATAGAATCAGGCGTAAGTCCGTTCTGGAATGCGGCCGCATAGACATAAGGCTTAAAGGATGAGCCTGGCTGGCGCGGACTAGTCGCGGCATTGAAAGAACCGCTCCTCCCTTCGAAATAATCCCGACTGCCGACCATGGCTAATATTTCTCCGCTAGTCGGATCGACTGCTGTCAGAGCTGCGTTGCCAGCGCCATATTTTGACTCGTTTATCCGTCCCCATTTTTCTACGATTTCCTCTGCTCGTCGCTGCCAAGCCATATCAATAGTGGTGTATATATTCAATCCACCGCTCCGGACTTCTTCTTGGCCATAACGCTTTTCCAGCTCTTCGAGAGCATAAAAGACGAAATGGGGCGCCTTGATGATATGCGGCGGACTGACAAAGTCCGGCTTGGATCTGGCCAGGAGCCAATCCAGGTCTCCTTCGGTCAGATAGGCTTGCTCATACATGGCTGAGATAACATCAATCGCGCGCTGATCAAGAGCCGCTCGATTGGACCCGAAAGGCGAATAATCGCTCGGAGCCTTGGGCAGAGCCGCCAGATAAGCTGACTCGAGGGCCGTCAACTCTTCGACCGATTTATCTAGATAAATATCCGCAGCCGCCGAAACGCCATAAGCGATCGAACCATAGGGAATATTATTGAGGTACATTTCCAAGATTTCATCCTTGCTATAACGCTTCTCGATCTCGATTGCCAGGATAAGCTCCTTGGCCTTGCGCACATAGCTCTTTTCCTGGGTCAGAAACATAGTTCGCGCCAGCTGCTGAGTGATCGTGCTCGCCCCCTGAGAAATGCCCTGATTCTGATAATTCTTGTACATCGCCCGGACGATAGCCCGGATGTCATAGCCGGGATGAGTATAGAAGTCCTTATCCTCGATGGCAATAGTTGCTTTTTGCAGAACCACCGGAATACGCTTGAGAGGCACAAAGCTGCGTTTTACATCTCCGTGCACCTCATAGAGAAGCTCACCATGCCGGTCCATGATCCGGGTCGATTCGGGCATTGCGAGCATCGCTCCCCGGCTCGGCTCGGGCAGAGTGCTGGCCAGATATTCATAGGTACCATAAGCGATAATGCCGCCGATAGCCAATAAAAGGAGAAAAGCAAAAAAACAACAGGAAAAAAAGAGCAAAAACAAGAAACGAAACCAGGATTGCTTCTTTTTCGGCGCTTCAGCAAGCGCAGAACGGCTCGAACGCCGAGATCGGAAAATCAGACTAGTCAGAACTAACATAAAACAAAAATTTTAATACTGGAATCAGAATAACAGAAAAGACAGTCCGAGCGCAAGCTGGGACTGTCAAGATTTAGAAAAGCCAAAAACCGAGACAATAGGCTGTGAAGCACCTCCAAAAAATGCGGGCTCAGGTAGCACATAAGTCAAGATTCTTAGGCTTAGATACTAGCAGTATAGCCTTTTTGGATCGATGCTGGAAGTGTGGATAAGCTCAGCCCAGAAGACAGCCAAGATAATTGAATTTACCAACGCCCGCTCGCTCCACCGCCGCCAGAGCGGCCACCGCCGAAACCGCCGAAGCCGCCACCGCCGCCGAAGCCACTGCCCCCTGTCCACCAAGGAATATTTCCTTTTGATTTTCCTGCCTTGTAGGCTTTC
>CAZIGB010000087.1:0-5095 GCA_964539005.1 uncultured Gammaproteobacteria bacterium
CGAATAGTAATAAATTATTTAATGATATGCGCATAAAAAAACTATCAGTTTTTTTGCTTCTTTCCTTCCTTTTTCTATCACCTTTTTCTGGCCTCAGGGCCGCAACAGGAGATGTTTGGCTTAGGCCGGCTTCAGCTACGCTTGGGGCGAACCAAAACTTTGATTTAGAAATAATGATTGATAGCGGGGAGAAGAATATTTCCATTCTAAACCTCTATCTTGATTTTGATCCTTCGAAGCTCAAAGTCAATACCACGGCTGGTGCAGATGGCCTGGACAAGGGCGCTGATGCGAGCGAACATATCTTTTTGGCTAATACCGAGGATTTGGCGAATGGTCACTATCGTCTGGCTTCGATTTGCGCTCAGGGCTGCGCCAAAGGGGGCGATGCTCAGGTCGCGACCATTCACATGGCTACCTTGGCAGGCTTTAGTTCTGGCTACGCTGATATTTCTATACGGGTAAATGAATTAGCCGATGAGCTGAACGTCGCGATCCCGACCGCAAAAATAAGCGGAACAAGAATTAGCGCAAGTGCTCAGGTGAGTGCTGGCGGGGTGACTGGAGAAGCAGATGAACCTGAGAATACTGAAGATGTTGAAGAGGCGGAGGCTGGATTAGTTCCCATGGATAATAATTATCAGATTGAATCAGAAATCGCGCCGAAATGTAATTCATGCGCTCTGAACGAATCTGCTCCTATCCAGCCAGCTAATAATCCTATTGCTCCTCGGGGACTGGTCAAGCTAAGGATAAAGAGCCAGGCGATGTATAATAAGCTCAAAGGCCGGATCATGCTGAAGCCAGAAGACAAAGGCAAGGCTTATTATATCAGTCCGACCAAGGAAGAAGCTTTTTTCCTCGATCGCCCGGATGATGCTTTCGGAATCATGCGCCAGCAAGGACTAGGGATAAAGACAATCGATCTCAAGCGGATCGCCTATGGAGGGGATAAGATGAGCGGAACCGATACGGATGGAGATGGACTGCCTGATACTTTTGAAGAAGCAATCGGAACGGACAAGAGTAAGAAAGATAGTGATGGTGACGGCTTTGATGATAAAACTGAAGTTTTTTCTGGCTATGATCCGCAGGGCAAGGGTAAGCTGGCTAATGATTCTAATTTTGCCAAAAAACATGAGGGCAAGATCTTTCTCCAGGTCGAGGACAAAGGGGAAGCTTGGTATATATATGGTGGCAAGAGATATTATCTGGGCCGGCCCGCTGATGCTTTTGCAATCATGAGGAATCTGAGTCTGGGAATATCTAATGCCGATTTTGAAAAGTTCTTGAGTGAGTGATCAAAAAAATTACGAGAACAGTCTAAAAGGGCTGTTTTTGTATGGAAAAAATGTTTTGAAATTATATGGAAAATTTGGTATAATCATATCAAGTAAATTATCCACATGAGGGTCTAAAAATGCGAAATAGCGAATATTCCAAGATAGGAGTCCGGAAGAGCAATAAGCCTTCCAGTTTTATGGTGGATTTGGCTAAGATGCGAGCCGAACAAGAGGCGATTCTCCGTCTTCAAAAAGAGAAAAAGAGCTTTTTGCAAAAGAGTCAAGAAAGGGTCGGCTCAGTAATTCGGCGTAAAAAAAACGTCGATACGGAAACTTTTTCTTTGCCTGAGCAGCTTGATAATTTTGATTACGAAGACAAGGTAAGCTTCATTCCAGATGGCCAGATAAACAAGGAAAAAAAGAAAAGGTCCTGGGAGGGCTTGGCAATCGTCCAGTTTTTCCAGGCTATTTGGCACATCTTTAGCGGCTTTTTTTCCTTGCTTGAGCAAATCTGTTTTCGGACGGGCTGGTTCCTGCTCTTTGTCGTCCGCTTTGTCTATTTTTTCTTTTTGCTTTTGCTTCGAGGGTTAAAACGCCTGTTCATGCCCTTTTTGTCGATTTTTTCTGCTCGTTCTGGTTCCCGTTCTCTTGCTACGCCTTTGCCCGAGCCTGAAAGTCCACGTTTTTATAGCTTTGTCGATCCAGCCCAGGTGGCTGAGGCCCTCGAGGAAATTCCTGAGGCTGCTCCGCTGCCTCGCCCTGCTCAGATGCCTGCGCCTCTTCGTCTCGAGAAGCAGCCTGAGTTTAGTCAAGAATTTTTCAGGGATGAGGCTCATCCAGAAAGTCCTGACGAGCTTAATTACGCCAATCGTAGGCCTTCGCTTCTCAAGGCTAGTCTTGGCTTTGCGATCTTGCTAGTCGTCTTGACCTTGCCCTTTAAGATGGCTAGTTATTACGGAGTATTACGTGATCTTGGTGGCCGAGTCCTAGGGGCATCCGAAGAGGCGATCGGTGATATCAAGAATGCCGGAAGCGCGGCTAGTGATTTTGATTTTTATGAAGCTGGCGAGCGTTTTGCGGCTGCCAGCGATAGCTTTGTTCAGGCCCAAGAAGAGATCGAGCTTATCAGTGGCGAGCTCAAGGTGCTCGGAGCGATCATTCCTGATAATAGGTTGAAATTGGCTGCTGATGCAGATAAGATCTTGGCCGCTGCCTCGATAAGCGCCAAGATCGGCCAGCAGATAAGTTTCATGTTTGATGCTTTTTCGATGGAGAAAGAAAAGAGCATCAAGACTGTCTTTTTGGCTTTTAATGATAATATTGGTCCCTTAAAAGACTCCAGTACCGAATTAGCGCGCTTGCTCTCTGAGATCGAACCGGATAATCTGCCCCAGGATTATCAGGCTTCTTTCCGCACTCTTCAGGAGCGCTCCGATCAGATTAGCAAGAGTTTCTTCGAGCTTGATAGTCTGATTGCTCGTATGCATTCGATTTTGGGTTTTGAGGGCGAGAAACGTTATCTCTTGATCTTTCAGAACAATTCCGAAATGCGCGGCAGTGGCGGTTTTATGGGCAGTTATTCGATCGTTGATTTCCGTGACGGTGAGATCACAAAGCTCGAAACACCAAAGGGCGGGACCTATGATACCGAGGCTGGTTATCTGAAACGGATCGTTGCGCCCGAACCTCTGCATATTGTCAATCCTCTCTGGCATTTCTGGGATGCGAATTGGTGGCCGGACTGGAAAAAAACAGCTAAAAAGCTCATGTGGTTCTATGAGAATAGTGGCGGTTCGAGCGTTGATGGCGTTATCGCGATCACGCCGGTCGTAGCCGAGCGCCTGCTCGAGATAATCGGTCCGCTCGACATGCAGGATACTCACGGCGTGACTATGACGCATGAGAATTTCTGGGAGACCACTCAGACCTTTGCTGAGGAAAAGCCGCTTGATCATCCAGATTATTATCCCATGCCTTTTGTGCCGACTGCCACATCTGCGCTCGCATTCGCAAGCAGCACCGAGACAAAAGAAATCGGGACCGAACCCAAAAAGATCATCGGTGATCTTTTGGCTGAGATCCGGATCGAGCTGCCAAAGCGGATCGACAAGGATATGTTTCTTGGCCTCTTGGCTGGCTTTGAGCAGAGCTTGTCTGAGAAACACGCCCTCTTTTATTTTAATGATTGGCAGACCCAGGCCAAATTCGAAGAGTTGGATTGGGCTGGTCGCATGCATCACACGGAATGGGATTATCTGATGGTGACAAATACTAATATTTCAGGCGCCAAGAGCGATCGGAAAATCGCGCAAAAGATCGACCATCAGGCTGAAGTTCAGCCGGACGGCCGGATCGTGAATACCTTGCTTATTAGTCGCACCCACACCGGTCTCAAGGGAGAAAAATTCAGCGGAGTCAAGAATCTCGATTGGATGCGCATTTATCTCCCTCTGGGTAGCCGTTTCATTTCGGCTGAGGGCTTTTGGCCGCCTGATGAGAGTACTTTTGAAAAACCGGATCCGAGCTGGCAGCATGATCCGGATCTCAAAGCTTCGGAGGAAAATTTCGTGCGTGACAGTGTCAGCTGGACCAAAATTTACAACGAGGATGACAAGACGGTCTTTGCCAATTGGGCGCAGGTTGATCCGGGTCAGACAGTCAGAATCGTTGTCCGTTACGAACTGCCGTTTACCATTAGTCTTGAAAATGAGAATGAAGAACCATACGCGCTCATGGTCGAAAAGCAGCCTGGAGCCATGCCGAGTGATTTTTCGAGCCGCTTGATCCTTGCTCCTGGCCAGGTGCCTTCCTGGTATTACCCAGAGAATCTCGGCGCTCTGCCAGACGGCTGGCAGATCAATGAAACAGGCTTGGCGCTTGATCGCTTTTATGCAATCGCCTTACGGCCGAAAGAGTAGTATAAAAAAACATGAATCAATACAAAACCATCTACAGCGAGCCGGCTTATGATTACAGCGCTAGCCAAGACATACTTTTGGCCTTTCTTTTGGTGGCCTTTTTTATTTTTGCGCTATTATTCCTTGTCCGGATTTTTTGGCGAAAAAAGACTGATCGCAGTAGTCGGGATGACATGGTGGTGATGAAAGTCAAGATCCCCAAGGACAAGCCAGGCGATCAGCAGCGAGAGTTGACGGCTGAGCTTATGCGGGAAGAAATCTCCAAGGGCGAGACGATCTTTTCTAGTATTGGCGGTCTTCGCGCTCAACGAGGTTTTATTGCCTGGTTCCTCGGACGGGACGATCATTTTTCTTTCGAGATGGTGGCGATGCGCAAGAAGATCTATTTTTATATCGTCGTCCCCAGGACCATGCAGCGCTATATCGAGCAGCAGGTCCATGCCCATTATCCAGAGGCCGTGATAGACCTGGTCGATGATTATAATATTTTTCATCACAATTCTTATGTCGTTTCCGGTGTTATTGCTACCAAACAGAAAGGCTTTTTGCCCCTCCGGACCTACAAGAAAATGGATACGGACGCGATGAGCGGCGTGATCAATGTCATGTCCAAGCTGCATTCGAATGAAGGGATGGCTATCCAGTTCTTGGTCCGTAGCGCCAAGGGGAAGTGGCATCAGGGCGCCTCGCGCGTGGCTAAATCGGTCCGGGAAGGACATGACCTGAAATACGCGGTCGCAGCTGCCAGTCGGGGCGTTTTAGCAACTGTTTTTCATGAGATCACGACCATGGCCAAGCCTGACAAAAAGACACCCGATCAGGGTGGCCGTCTGAGCAATCTCCAAGAAGAGATTTTGCGCGGTATCGAAGAAAAAAATACCAAGGCCGGACTGG
>CAZIGB010000088.1:0-5077 GCA_964539005.1 uncultured Gammaproteobacteria bacterium
CTCCATGGGCGAAGAAGCCTTGCTTAGGGACTTGAGACCGGCTTTGGCAGCTTGATATCGCGAATTACTGCAAATTGTTGACAATACCCGATAAAAATTATAAAATATTGGTATAAATAAATAAGAAAAAATCTATGGCCTTAAAAGTCGATCAAAATCTTTGTATAGGTTGCGGAGCCTGTGTCGCTATCTGCCCAAGCGGCTTCGAGCTGAATAGCGAAGGCAAATCCCAAGTCAAGGATCCGAACGCGGACTGCGGCACCAAGGCTCTCGAAGCTTGTCCGGTCCAAGCCATCTCGATATAGTTTTCTGTTTTTCTCGATTCATAAGAAGTAAGCCGTTTTTTACGGCTTCTTTTTTTGGCCGGGTATAATTTTAAAAAGAATGCTTACCTTAGAAGATATAAAAAATCTAGAAATCCCCAAGGAGCCAGGCTCGTATCAATATTACGATAGGGCGGGCAGGATCCTCTATGTGGGCAAAGCGGTCGATTTGCGCAGCCGGGTGCTTTCGTATTGGCAGAAGGGGGCGGGTCATTCGCCAGCCAAGGCCGCGATGATGAAAGAGATCGCGGAAGTGCGTTGGATCGTAGTCGATTCGGAGATCGAGGCGCTCCTGCTCGAGGCGAATCTGATCAAACATCATCAGCCACCCTACAATGTCGATCTGCGGGATGACAAGCGGCATACCTATATCAAGATCTCGAGCGAGGAAGTGCCACGGGTCCATTCCACCCGTCAGCTCTCTCAGACGGGCACTTTTTTCGGACCTTTTGTTTCGGCTAATGCGGTGCGCGAGACTCTTCGGGCTATCCGCAAGATCTGGCCTTATCGCTCTTGCGCTACTCTGCCCAAGAAGGTCTGCCTCTACCAGCGGATCGGGAAGTGTCCGGGCATGTGTGAGCATGCGGAAACGCGGGAGGCTTACCGCAAGTCAGTCCGTCAGATCGCGCTTTTTCTGGAAGGCAAGAAAAAGAATATCGTGGCGGAGAAGGAGAAGGAGCAAGGGCATCTGGAGCGCAAAGAGAGCAAAGAAGGTCTTTCGGAGGCTGAGAATCGTCGTTTGGCAGTGGTCCGCTATGAACTCTTGAATATCGAACATGTACTCAAACATACGGAAATCATAAATCTGATCGACAAGTATGCGGCCGATGTGGTCGAGCTAGCCAAGGTGCTCGGACTTCCGCGCATCCCGGAACGCATCGAGGGCTATGATATTTCCAATATCTTTGGTCGGGATGCGGTCGGCTCCATGGTCGTCTTCGCTGAAGGCGAGCCGGACAAAGACGAATACCGCAAATTCAAGATCAAGCTAAGCGAAGGCCAAGCCAGCGACACCTTCATGCTCCAGGAGGTATTGACCAGGAGATTAAAACATAGCTTCCCGGAATGCAGTGAAGAGTCGGTATTAAAAATTAAAAATTTAAAATTAAAAATTGAACCCTGGCCTCTCCCAGACCTCATTATCATTGACGGTGGCAAAGGCCAGCTCAATGCCGTGCTCCGGATACTCAAAAAATTCAAGGCCGATGTGCCAGTTATCGCTGTTTCCAAGGGCGAGGGTCTCAGGGGTGGCAATGCGCCAGACAAGATCTTTTTTCCCGGTGAGAAGGAGGCGCTCAAATTGCCGCTAGCATCTCCGGCTCTCCATATCATAAAAAGGGTGCGCGATGAGGCCCACCGCTTTGCGATCAAATATCATCGGGAATTACGAGGGAAGCGGGTTTTTAAGCGTTGACTTTCAGGCTAAAATAGCCTAATATTCTTATAGAGATTAACTCATTAAATGTAAAAATATGGTCGTAATTACAGATGAAAAGCGAGTAGATGATCTTCTTAGCCGGGGGGTCGAGAATATCTTTCCGAAGCCAGAGGATCTGAAGAAAAAACTCATGGCCGGTGAGCGTCTCCGACTATACTGCGGATTTGATCCGAGCGCGGCTTCTCTCCATATCGGCAATGCCATCCTTATCAATAAGCTAGCCCAGTTCCAGGCAATGGGGCATGAAGTGATTTTTCTGATCGGTGATTTCACCGGTATGATCGGTGATCCGACGGACAAGGCAGCGACCAGGACCAAGCTGACCCGGGAGGCAGTACTCGATAATGCCAAGAGCTACAAGGAACAGGCCAGCGGTTATCTCGATTTCTCTGGCGAGAATCCGGCTCAGGTCAAATATAATAGCGAGTGGTGTGATAAGCTTACATTTCGGGATCTGATCGAGGTCTCTTCGAATTTCACGGTCCAGCAGATGATGCAGCGGGATATGTTCCAGAAGCGCATTCAGGATGAGAAGCCGATCCATCTGCACGAATTTCTCTATCCGCTCGCTCAGGGCTATGATTCGCTGGCGCTTGATGTCGATCTTGAGATCGGCGGCAATGATCAGATGTTCAATATGATGTGTGGTCGTGATCTCATGAAGGCTGAAGGCAAGAAAGAAAAGTTTGTCTTGACCATGAAGCTCCTGGCGGATGAGAACGGCAAGAAGATGGGCAAGTCCGAGGGCAATGCCGTCTTTCTCGATGGCGAGCCCAATGATATCTTCGGGGCGATCATGTCCTGGACTGATGGCTCTATTATTCCGGCCTTTGAGCTCGCGACCAGAGTACCGATGGAGGAGGTCGCAAAGATGGCGGAGGGGATGGCAAACGGCGCGAATCCGCGCGATTATAAGCTCAAACTGGCCAAGGAGATCGTCCGTATCAATTGCGGGGAGGAGGCAGCGGTAAAAGCCGAAGAACATTTCATAAATACTTTTAGCAAGAAAGAGATTCCGGATGAGATGCCAGAATTGCATCCGAGCAATCCGGACATTCTAACGGTCCTCGTCGAAGCTGGTTTCTGTTCATCCAAGTCTGATGCTAGGCGTCAGGTCGAACAGAAAGGCGTGCATATTGGCGGGACGGCAGTCGAAAGCGTTGAGCACCAGGTAAAGACTGGTGATATCGTCCAGAAGGGGAAGCGGTTTTTTGTAAGAATCGTCTAGCTAAAAATTATTTTGTTATATAAAAATAAGGCACTAAATGACTCTGCCTCGATCGCGCCTGAGCTTTTCAAAAAGAAGGTGATGATGGATTTTTCAGGCTGGTGAATTTCTTGGTGAGATCAAGTTGAAGGTAGATCAAGTCTTGGCCTTGATTGAAGAAGCGATGCATATGCTACGGAATAAGGGCGAAACTGATACGACTGAATTCGTGTTGCCACTGCTTCGGGTTGCCAATCTGATGGCTATTCCCAAAAAAGAAAAAGCCCCCGAAACGCCTTAACATTGGGCGTCTTCAAAATATTCTAAAAGGAAGGATTCCACCTCGGCGTCCTTCCTTTTTTTATTAAAAACAGTCTATTTGTGATGGAAATTAGTATTAAATTCAGTCAAAAGGAGATATTATCAAAATCAGTTGACAAAAAAGCCAATTTATGTAATATTTAAGTATCTTTGCTGTTTGAAAACCTAAGCATCAACTGATTAATTATTAAGGAGGGAGTACCATGAGAACATCAGATTTTAATCTTATTTATGGCCTGCTTAGCTTTTTGGAAATTTTGGTTTTTGCGGCGCTTGTTTGTCTTGTTTGTCTTTTCTTTATTGCTTTCAAACGCGCTATCGCCGAAAGTGCCAGAAATCGCAAAAAGTTCGATGAAATACTGCTCCATTCGGCCATTAACGATGCGCCTATGATTGCCCGCGAGCTTTTTGAAAAACCCAAGGAGGAAAATTTCTCGGCCTGGTATTGGGTAATGACCAATGAGATCAGACAGATCCATGCCAAGGTTCAGAAAGACTATGAAGCAGTTTACGATGAGTGCCTTGTGTATTCCAAAGGGCGCTGGCTGACAGATGAAGACTCAGCTGATTTGCAGAAGCGTTTGTTTTCTTTGTCCGCCAAGCTCGAGGCCATTGATCTGGTTTTGGACTATCTGCCTAAATTCAGTGTCCATATCGAATCCGCTTTTGCCAGCAATCTGGAACAAGGGAATATAATAACGGAAACCTATGGGCAGATAAAATCTGCGCTTGAAAATGGAGAATTCTTTGGTGATACCAGGATCGACATTGGCAAAGTTTTGGCCCTACTTGAAAAGGCGATGTCTAAGCTTCAGAATAAGGGTGAAAACGCTAATTACGAATTCGTATTACCACTGCTCCGCGCTGCCAATCTGATGGCTATTCCCAAAAAGGAAAAAGCCCCCGAAACGCCTTAACATTGGGCGTCTTCAAAAATTATGAAAAGGAAGGATTCCCTCTCGGCGTCCTTCCTCTTTTTATTAAAAACAGTCTATTTGTGACGGAAATTAGTATTAAATTTTAGCAATAGGGGATAAGAGTTAAATCCTTTGACAATATAAGCATTTTATGATACAATAAAAAATTCTTGAACTTTGATAATTTAATGATATTTGGCGAGTAAAGGAAGTATTATTATCCCACCCTCTTAATAAAAGGAGAAAAGACTATGACTAATGAGATGATTAGAACGGCATCAATAATGGGCGATGTGATAATCTGCGTGGTTTTTTTTGTATTTACGCTTTCTTTCTACTGCTTTACCGTGTTAAAAGGAAACAGAAGGGCCAAAAAGCTCTATCGGGCCTTTTTGGACGGTTCTAAAGATCCGGCTGACTATTTGTTGGTACCAGATTTCTATCGTAACATCAAGGCGGAAAATTCCTCTCCTTGGTGTCTTTCAAGGATTGAGGAGCTTAAGGCCATCTATGACAGTGCCTGGGAGGATTATGAGTGTGCTTATAGGGAGAGCCGGTATTATCTAAAAAAATGGCGCTTTCATTTTGATAAATGCCATGAATTCCACCTAGAGCTGAGCTTTAATGCTAAAAGGATGGAGGCCACTGTCTTGGTCTTGGGGCATCTTCCTAAACTTTGCTTCTATCTCGAGCTCGTCAGTCGCGCGGGTGAAGAGGGCCTGATTTTAGAGCTCTATGAACAAATCAGGCATTTGCTTGTCCAGCCTGAGTTCCGTTACTCTTACAGCAAGGATATCGCCAAGGCCTTGACCCTCGTTGATACGGCCATGGAAGCCTACAAGGAGCAGGGCGAAGCCAGATCACCCAATTT
>CAZIGB010000089.1:0-5004 GCA_964539005.1 uncultured Gammaproteobacteria bacterium
GCCGGTTTCGATCAAGACCAGGACCAGATCCGGCTCAGTCGATCTCTTGCCTTTTTTGGATAATATCAGAGATTTGCCAGTGGCTGCGCTCATGATTCATGGCCGTTCTCTCGCTCAAGGATTTTCTGGTCCGATTGACACTGATCTGATCCGGGAGGCTCGGAGCCATTTCAGCGGAGTCATCATGGCGAACGGTGGTATCACCGATAAGACTAGCGCCACCGAAATTCTCCTTGCCACCGAGGCTGATGGACTAGGGATTGCTCGGGGTGCTTTTGGCCGGCCTTGGATTTTTAGCGAGTTAAAAGATGAGACCTTTGTCCCGCCAGGACAAACAGAAATATTCCGGATCATGCGTCAGCACGCGGAACTCTTTGTCCGCCTGAGAGGTAAAAGGGATTTTCCGGAAATGCGCAAACATTTCGCCTGGTATGTCCAAGGCTTTCCCGGCGCTCGCGCCTTACGAGAAAAACTGATCCAAGTATCAAGTCTAAATGACCTGACGGAGCTCTTAAAAATCAATAGTTAATTATCAATTGTTTTTAAAAAAAACCGCTCAGGCGGTTTTTTTGTATCAAAATGTTTCTGATAAAACTATAAAATGCGCATCACAACCATTTCTTCTTCTCAAAGAAGACGAGCATGCCGAGGCAGCCGACAAACATGATGCTGATAATGATCCAGAAGCCGTTTTCGTTATTAATAAAAGGCATGCCGTTAACAGTATTCATACCAAAGAGGGCAGCCAGCAAGGTGAGCGGAAAGACGATTACCGAGAAGATGGTAAGGGTTTTCATGATATCAGAAATGCGATAGTTTAGGAGGGATTCATTGGTAGAGTTCAGGACTTCGATCATTTCTTTCTGGATCTCGAGGAACTCCCAGAAGCGCTTGGAATGGTCTAGTAGCTCATTGTAATAACCTTTTACTTTGTCTTGGGGCGCAAAACCAGTATTTATTTCTGGTAGCAATTTGATGATGTTCTTGTGGTTCTGCATGATCTTGCGGGTATTGATGATATTGCGGCGGAGCAGGAGGACTTGGGAAACCGCTTTCCGGGATTCCTGGTCAAAGATCACTTTTTCCAGCTCGCTGATCGTCTTGCTATTCTTGTCGAGTATCTGAAAGCAGTCGAGCAGGATCTTTTCGATGACTTCGTAAAGAAGGATGGTCGGTGATTCGTATTCGAAAGATTTGAGGGCGTCGCCGTCTTTTTTCGATAAGCTGAAAAAACGATTCAGAGAGCCGATCATGCCGTCGTGCAGGGTGATGAGATAGTCAGGACCGATGAAGAATTCGATCTCGCCAGCGACGATATTTTCGCCTTGAAAAACGGGAAAATGGAGGATGAGAAAGGTATAGCCGGCCGTTCTTTCGACCTGAGGACGCTGAGCGACGGTCTTCATGGACGAAGCTTGGAGATGGGAGAGGGCAAAATCGTAGTGTTTGCGCAGATACTCGATCTCTTTCTTGCCTGGCTCGCGAACATCTATCCAGGTCAGGGTCACGTTTTCGGTTTGCGGATTGTCGATCGTCAGGCGATGGATGTTGGCCGAGATTTTTTTGTATTTTGACATAAGCGAGCTGTGAATAAGTCACCTCCGCTTTGATTATAACATTTTTTCCAGTCAGGCGCTAGGCTCAGCGCTGATAGCGATAGATGCGGATATGTCCTTGAGCAATCTCGTGCTCTTTGTCCGCTTCCATCGCGGCTTCTTTAGCGAGCCGGTCGGCGGCCCACCAGTATTTGCTGAGGACAAAGTAAGCCGTATCGACACCGGCTAGATCCATCGCTTCGAGCATCGTCTGTCGACTTGGCTTGTCATTGACCATGTGGAGATAAGCCGCATAGAGAGGGCTAGCCGTAGGAATCGGGTAGTAGAATAAGGGTCCGGATCCTTCAGTCGGATAATATTTGTGGAAGCCGAATTCCTTGAGGGCAGCGACCGAGGTCTGCTGATTGGCGAGAACGATGTAATCATCATCTGTATCCTGGTCTATCCAGCGGACAGCTTCGAGATCGTGGTGGCTGACTGAATAGCCATGCGAATTGTGATAATTGTCTAGGCGTGGATAGGAAAGATAGAGCAGGGTGGGGAGTAGAAAGAGGAGCAGAGCCAGCGCTTGCAATCTGAGGAAAGGAACCTTGTCTTCTAGTTTCTTAGCTAAAAAAGAGAGCGTTTTGATTATGAAGGGAGAAAAGAAAATGAGCGAAACAAGCAGCATCCGTTCGGCATAGGCAGAGCGTTCATAGCTTATGAGGAAGCTGGTGTCGAGCCGCGAGCTCAGGAGATATGAGCCAAACAGAGCGATTCCGAAATAGAGCAGGGCTTGATCATTGGCTTTTTCTTTTCTTTTGTAAGCGAGAAAAAGACCGCTGAGAATGAGGCCGAGAAGGATGAGATTGGCATTGTCTGCAAAAAGGTAAACCGTGTTCAGCCAGGTCGATTCTTGGTCGGGAATCTCGGGCATGAGGCTTTGCCAGCTGGCCGGAGCCGGACTTGCTTCTGTATCGTCCGGATTGTCTGCGCTGTCTGGGCTGACCAGGCTAAGGGCGAGGGGTAGACCGATGACAGCCAGGACGAGGAGGCTAGCGAGAAAAAACTTTTTTCCCGGGCGGGACCAATATTCAGCCAAGGTCCGAAAGCAGACAAAGAGGAGGGCGGGCAAACCGGCAATGGGCTGAGTCAGGAGGGCAAGCAAAGAAAGGGTAAAGAGCAAGATATTTTCCCGGACGGAATAAGGCTGGCTGGCGCGCAGGATGACGATGAGCAGGAGGAGGTAGGCAAGATTCTGAGGGGTAGTGTAGGAAAAAAGGACAGCCGAGAGAGTGATAAAGAGGAGGGTGAGGGCGGTTTTGCTGGTCGCGGCGAGGCGGCTGTTCCGGAGCGCGCCAATGATTTCACTTGGAATAAGCAAGGCTGCAGCGAGAGGTAGGAGCCAGAGATGCATGAGTTTGAGCGGTAGCTGAAAGAGGAGCTGCGGTATCAGGAGCAGAGCGTATTGTCCTAGGTAATAGAGAGGCTTAGGTTCGACCGAGCCGGTTTCTGCGATGAGTTCCATGGTTGCTTGGTGGATAAAGAAATCATAGCCAAAGCCGAGCTGATACACCAGCACATTGATCGAATAAGCAAGAAGGGCGTAGAGGCTTAGATAGAGGATATTTATTTTTTGCTCGATATGAGCGAGAAACAGGAGGACAAGGCTGATGGAGAGGAAGAGCAGGAGAAAGCCTTGATCGATCTTTTCCCAGGGGGAAATCAGCGCCTCGGCGTTGCGAGCAGAGAAGACAGTCAAAAAAGCGACAATAATTAGTCCCACAAAGAAAAGGTGAGTAGCGATCGAGAGAATCGAGCGGGGAGGGCTATTCTTTTGATTAGTATCAGTTTCTGGGGTCGGGGTCGAGGCTGGTTTGACTTTTTGGGCAAAAATAGCTATTATTAGATATAGAAGAATGGCAATAAAGAGGGCCAAAAGCGCCAGTCCGAAATTCAGACCAGCTAGTCGATAGATGATTGCGCCTGAAATGGCGACAAGGGAAGTGAATAATAAAATCTTATCTTTCATACGTTGTAAACATAAGCAGGGACCAATGAATGGTCTTATGTGATCATTATAGACTTATCTAAACGTTTTTTCCAGCTATGGAGACAAAGCAAGTCCCACCCAAGCTCTATTTTCATGATCGGATCTTGGCGGCGACCATTCTCAGGTTGATTCCGCTCTGGGTCAGGCCGAATCAGATTACGATTTTTCGCTTCCTTTTTACGCCCGTGGTATTTTTTCTTCTCTACAAGGGTTATCTTGTTTGGGGTTTTTGGGCTTTTCTGTTGGCGGCCTTTTCGGATGCCTTGGATGGTTCTCTGGCTCGGACCAGGGATCAGGTCACAGCGTGGGGCAAGGTCTATGATCCGCTGGCTGATAAGATTCTTATTGCCAGTGTTATCTATGTCATCGTTCTCCAGACCATCGGTTTTTGGACCTCAGTAATCATAATCGGTCTGGAAGTGATTATCATCATTGCCGCCTGGGTGCGCAAGATCGAGGGGCGCGTAATCCAAGCGAATTGGTGGGGTAAGATCAAGATGATTCTGCAGGTTCTGGGCGTTTCGGTCCTGCTTTTAGCGATAATTTTCAATTGGACGCCCCTTCTTTTTTTCGCATCAGGCGCGCTTTATCTGGCTATCGTCTTTGCCGTTATCTCGCTCCTTACTCATGGTGTCTAAGAATGTTTTATGAAGATTGTGAATCGGATCAGAAAATTTAGCATTACTTATTGGCAAGAAATGATCGTCGGTCTGGCTGTTCTTGTTTTCTTTTTTGCTGTTTCTTCTTTTTTGGTCTTGACTCAGGATTATTCTCCTGATCCGGCCCGGACACCGGATTTTGTCAAATGGACTTCGCCGGATGAGACTGCTAATTACATTTTTGCCAAGCTTTATGCTCAGGAGGGCCGGATCTATCTCGAGGAAAATTACAATGCTCTGGTCGATGATATCATGCGTCCGCGCAGTTTCCGTTCGGATCATGGCGTCATGAAGCCGATCAGTTTTTTGGGCATTATCTTGATCTATGGCAAGATAGCCAGTTTTCTGTCTTACAAGATTATTCCTTTCTTAACCCCGTTTTTTGCCAGTGTCGGCCTTATCTTTTATTATCTCTTTGTGCGGCGTCTCTTTGGCCGTAACAATGCCTTTGTCTCCACTCTGCTTTTGTCAGTCTTTCCAGCTTTTGTCTATTATAGCGCCCGGAGCATGTTTCATAATGTCCTCTTTACGGTCTTGCTCCTGATCTCTCTCTATTACTCTTATCTTTTGGCTAGCGAAGGGCGTTCGATCCGCCGGCTCAAGGAGGCTAAAGGGTGGATTTTTTGGCGTGCCTATCTCTTTGCTGCTTTGGCAGGTTTTTTCTGTGGTCTGGCGATAATGACGCGAACTTCAGAACTTCTGTGGCTTGGTCCGATGTTTATCCTGCTCTGGCTTCTCAATTTCCGGCGAGTCGGTT
>CAZIGB010000090.1:0-4990 GCA_964539005.1 uncultured Gammaproteobacteria bacterium
TTAAAAACCAAGCTTGGCCTTGATTCAGTCGGCGTCCTAAAGATAAAATGCTATCGCCCTTTCCCGGATACCGAAGTGATAAAAATCATCAGAAAAGCCAAATACGTCGCTGTCCTCGAAAAAGCCGTCTCGCTCGGAGCCAGCGATGGTCCGCTCGCCCTCGATGTCAAGGCAGCCGCCAAAAACGAGACACTGGCCAAGGTAGAGAGCTTCATTGTCGGACTCGGCGGTCGCGATATTACCAAGCAAATGATCGACAAAGCCCTGGTCGAGATCAGGAAGCCGGGCGACAAGATGCACTTTATCGGGAAATAATGCAAAAAAATAAGAAGAGAACAGAATCAGTCCACACACCCTATCAGAAAACTGTTTTCTTTTTCTGCATGTTTTTTTTGTTGTTTTCCGGAGCCTTATCTGCCCAAGCCGCCAAGACCTCCTGCAATGTCTCTGGCGCCATAATGCATGATGTCGAAATGGCTGATTGTCTCTATGGCCTCAATGGCACGCCGGTGCTCGATACTAGTCCTTTTGCCGCTGATCCGGATCCGGCTGACCCATTCGGACGCTCACCTATCGGCAATATTGATCCGGATAATCCCTTTGCTCCGACTGCCAATGAGAAGGACGAATCCCTGCTCGGCCTGGACCAGTCTGCCGGTATAGCAACCTACATCAGGACGATTTACGTCTTCGCGATCGGCCTGGTCGGGATTATCGCCACCGTCGTCATCATGATCGGCGGTCTCATTTGGATCAGCTCGCTCGGCAATGCCAATCGAGTCAACAGCGCCAAAGAATGGATCGGAGCAGCTATCTCCGGCCTCGCCCTGGCCATGTTTTCCTACATGATCCTTTTTCTCATCAATCCTGATCTGGTTAAGTTCAAAGATATCGTTCCCAAGATTGTCGAAGCAAATAGCAGTGGCAACAAATCAGTCAGCGACACGCAAGTCAAGACTGGCTTCGAAAGCATCACGGCTCCGACTGGCTTCCAGAAGCCGAATGAATATACCCCGCCTGACTCTACAAACCCAGACCCCTCAACCCTCACTAACCTTCTCGACCAGATCAAAGAAAAACCCGAGGCCTATGGCTGTTGTCTAGTCAATACCGGCTGCACCTATGGCCGACAAAGCAGCTGTCGCGGCTCATTCACAGAAGGCGCTCTCTGCGTAAATGGACATTGCGGAAGCGTACCAAACCGATGAATTATAAACATAAAAAAATAAAAATATTCTTGGTCATTTTTAGTTTCTTGCTTTTTGCCACTGTCACTCCCGCGCTAGCTGTTCCTTGTGTCGTCCCGGGACTACCAGCCCAAGACTTATCACTAGCAGATTGCACGGCCATGGGTGGCTATCTGCCGGAAAATTTCAGCCTGACCGCCGGCCAAGCCCCCGCAGCTAGCCAGAATGATGATACTGGAAATCAAAAAGCCAATACCCCGAATCAAGCTCCGACCAAATCGCTGCTTGGCCTCTCAGCAAATGCCGGCATACAGGATTATGTCAAAGCCGCCTATATCTTTGCCGTCGGTATGGTCGGTATTATCGCCACCGTCGTCATTATGATCGGCGGCCTCATTTGGATCAGCTCGCTCGGCAATGCAAATCGGGTCAACGATGCTAAAGAATGGATCGGAGCGGCTATCTCCGGCCTCGCCCTGGCCATGTTTTCTTATATGATCCTCTATATTATCAATCCGGATCTGGTCAAATTCAAACCCTTGCTGCCCGGGACGGTCGACGCTCTCGAAATCGCTTCCCAGACGGGTTGCTGTGTCACCGGTGTCGGCACCGATCTCAAATGCGCCCAATCAACAGCGGGCAGCTGCCAAGGCAAAGGCAGCTTCTCTTCCACCTGCCCAGACGCTTGCCGCGGCAATACCGAGCAGAAAACGGCGAGCGGAGACACTTGCGACAAATACGGCACAACTGGCGTAATAAGCTTCGTCGGTACCACCCCCAAGGCACCACCAGACATCTGCAATAATTATAACGACGAAATCCAAGCTGCTGCCACAAAATACAATATTAACCCCAAGCTACTTAAGGCGATTGCCGCCAAAGAATCTACCTGTAACTCTGCGGCTCATAGCACTTCCAATGCCTGTGGTGTCATGCAGATGTTACCCGGAACAGCCTCATCGCTCAATGGGAGTCCTGTATCTTGCAGTGATTTAGCCAATAACGATACTTTAAGCGTCGATCTGGCTGCAAAATTTTTAGATCAGAATAGACAAGACAATATAGAAGACTGGATAGCTGGTTACAATGGCGGCTATGGAACAAACACCTCTGCCAATGGCACAACTCCAGCACTCGCTAACAGTAATGATTGTGACGGAGTAAAGGCTTACAGGTGTTGCAAAAACCCTGGTAAATTAGCTCAAACCCAAGATTATGTATTTGGAGTCAAATCCTATTATGCCGGCCAATAAGCTCAAAAAAATTAGTAGCCTAATCTTCCTTGTCTGTCTTTTTTCCATTCTTGCGACCTCGCCTGTTTTTGCTGACGACTATCTGCTGCCCGGTGTCGACAAGGATTCAGGGATCGAGGACTATATCCGAGCTATTTATGTCTTTGCGATCGGCTTGGTCGGTATCATCGCCACCGTCGTCATCATGATTGGCGGCCTCATTTGGATAAGCTCGCTCGGCAATGCGAATCGGGTCAATGATGCCAAAGAATGGATCGGGGCAGCTCTTTACGGCTTAGCCCTGGCCATGTTTTCCTACATGATCCTTTTTCTCATCAATCCCGATCTGGTGACTTTCCAGCCCCTGAATCCCAAAACAGTCGGAGCGATCGATAACGCCAAAGAACAGAAGCAAGAACCGGTCGTCGCCTCCCAGATGGGCTACTGTGTCCGAGGTGGAGAAGGAGGCACCGAATGCTCTGAATCAGTTGAGAAAGATTGCACCGCTAGTGGTGGCCATTGGGAAGCTAGTTTTCCCACGACCTGCCGAGGCAAGATAGAGCAGAAAACCGGCTCCAGTTTCGATGCCAAGAACAACTGTCGTCCTGATCTCCTGGCTGCCGGAAAATGCTCTGACTGCATAAACTGTGTGGCCATCGATGGGATCCGCTATAATGATGGCAATAAGATGGATGCCGCAATTGCCGAAAAGGTGAAAAACGCCCTGACTGACCCCAATAACAAAATCAAAGGTGAACGCCTGAGCGAGGCCTGGCCGCCTGATTATGGCCACAAATCAGTCTGCCATGCCAATGGCAGCTGTGTAGACATTAGCATGGATTCACGTGATCCGACCGAGGTCCAAAAAATGTATGACAAGCTTGTTGCTAATGGTTTAAGTCCGATGTATGAACCGCCCGTCCTTGAGTGCAATCCCCAGCCCCGTTGCAATTGCGCCCGCTACAAAGGCGTAAACTGCAATCCGAATACCAAGAATACCGGCGCCCATTTCCATGTCACTAATCAGAAATAAGATGATTATCCGCTATACCCGCTACGCCCAAGAAAAATTCGAAGCCTTTCACGCCTACCATGTCTTTATCCGCAAAGAGGAGGTAGAAGAATGCTTGCTCTCGCCCGAACGTCTGACCAAGAAGGGCCGCGCTCTGGCTGCTCGCCGCGACGGGATCAAGGTCGTCTATCGCAAAGAAGGAGAAATCATCAGAGTAATTACTTTTTTTCCCGTTAAGAAAAAACTATGATCTACGACCCCGAAGCCGACATCATCTCTTGGGAGATAGCCAAAGGCCGCATCAGCCACGCCCGCGAAGTCGGTAACCTCATCATCCATCTTTCCAAGAATGGCAAGCCGATCATGATCGAAATGCTCGAAGCCAGCGCCTTTATCGGCCAATTCGACAAGATCAAGGGCCTTAAAGAGATCGAAAAGATCGTGCCGGAAGCGTGTTAATCTGAAATTTTCAATTTGAAATTTGAAATTTTCAAAAAATGATTAAATTCATAAATGACTAAATGACTAAAAAATAATAATTGAAAATTTCAAATTGTAAATTGTAAATTGTAAATTGTATACTATGCCCACAAAACCAATCACCAAAGCAAAACTCCCTCTCCTCGCACCGGGCCATCGGGCCTGCGCGGGTTGCGGCCAGCTTACGGCCGCCCGGCTCGTTATCGAAGCCATGGGACCAGACACGATTATCGCCAATGGGACCGGCTGTCTCGAAGTGACAACCAGTCCTTATCCGGAAAGCTCCTGGGGAGTCCCTTGGATCCATTCCCTCTTCGAGAATGCGGCCGCCGTCGCCTCTGGCATCCGCGCCACCCTTGACCAAAAAAACGGCAAAGCCAAAAATACCAAAGTCCTCGCCCAAGGCGGAGACGGCAGTACTTTTGATATCGGCTTTGGCCTAATAAGCGGTATGTGGGAACGCGGTGAACGCATCACCTATGTCTGCTATGACAACGAAGCTTACGCCAATACGGGTATGCAAGCCAGCACTGCCACTCCTTGGGCCAGCCACACGACCACGACCCCAGCCGGCAGCGGTGCGACCATCGACGCGATCGGCTCCCACCAGAACAAGAAAGACATGATCGCGATCGCTCTTGCCCACGGGCTCGGCTATGTTGCCCAGACCACAGTCGGCTATGTCGATGACATAAAAGCCAAGATAAGCAAGGCTGCCGCTCATCCTGGCCCAAGTTATGTCCAGATCCTCGTCCCCTGTGTCCCGGGCTGGAAAATAAGCCCGGACGCCACGATCAAAGTCGCCAAGCTCGCCGCCCAGACTGGTCTCTATCCTGTTCTCGAATACGAGAACGGCCAGCTGACCAGCGCCCTCAAAGTCCCGGCCAAAACTCCTAAAGTCACAGAATACCTCAAACTCCAAGGCCGCTACGCCCACCTTTTCAAAGACCTCAAACGTTACCAAGCCGAAATCGACCGCATCCAAGCTATCGCCGAGGAGAATATCAGGAAATATGGACTGAAATAAGTTGCTCTCTTTTTATTTCAACAATAAAAGGCTGGATTATCCAGCCTTTTTT
>CAZIGB010000091.1:0-4967 GCA_964539005.1 uncultured Gammaproteobacteria bacterium
ATATTGATCGCCTGATGGCCGGGCCACTGGCCAGTATCATTCTGCATAAGCACGAAAGCTTTCCAGATCTGATCGATATCGTGCTGGGCATTAGAAATCATCGCTTTCTCCTTGGCGACCTTGAGCGAGATGAGGGCCAAGGTAGCCAGGAGGCCGATGATGGCGATCGTAGTCAGAAGCTCGATCAGGGTAAAGGCCCGCTGATCGTTTTTTATTCCTTGTACCATATATTTGTTCAGCGCACGATGCGCTTTAAGCCAGGTAGAGGCAGCTTGCCCAAAAAGGAAAGCATGGCTCCTCCGCCGGTCGAAACCCAGTCGATATTATGCTCGACTTTGGCCAATTTAAGAACCTCGTCCGTTTCTCCGCCTCCGGCTACGCCGAAGCATTGGCCCCGGGAACGAGCCGCAATCGCCTCGGCGATCGCGATCGAGCCCTGACGGAAAGCCCGTGACTCATAGAAACCCATCGGGCCATTCCAAATGAGCGAGTTCGCCTTCTTGATCGCATTCCGATAGAGCTTTACTGTCGCTGGACCGATATCAAAAATGTAATCATCTGGACTCACCTCTTTGATCTTTTTGACCGTCCCCCGCCCGCTCTTGTCATTCTTGGCTGTGACTACATCCACTGGCAAGAGCAGATTGGCGCGCTTATAAGCGCGAGCAAAGCGCAGGCTCTCCTCATCGACTAAGGAACGCCCGACTTCATAACCACGAGCCAGAAGAAAATTATTCGCCAAAGCGCCCCCCACCAAGATACGTTCAGCCTTGTTCTGGAATTGCTTGACTAAGGGCAATTTAGTCTCGATCTTTGCGCCGCCCAAAACGACCACTAGCGGACTCTTGGCCTTGAACATGCTATGGAGGTTGCTCACTTCCTGCTCCATGAGAAGACCGGCAAAGGACAAGAGGTAATCCTTGATCGCGTCCATCGAAGCATCAGCCCGATGGACATTGTCAAAAGCATCCGAAACATAGATATCGGCCAGATCAGCCAGCTGTTTGGCAAAGCGCCGATCATTCTTCTTCTCACCTTTATTAAAACGGAGATTGTCAAGCATGACAATATCGCCATTCTTCATTTTGGCGACAGCCGTGCTGGCTTTGAGACTGAGTTCACCAGGGATAAAATCTATGGAACAAGCCAGCTTCTGTTCGAAATAACGGACAAGCGGCTCCATCGAATATTCCGGCTCGAAGCCTGTTCCTTTCGGACGGCCAAGATGGCCAGCCATTATGATTTTGGCTCCTTGAATGCGGAGAAAACGCAAAGTAGCCAATTGTTTTTCCAGACGATAGGGATCCTGGATACGGCCTTTCTTGATCGCCACATTGAGACTGGCTCGCAAAAAGACCCTTTTGCCCCGGATCTTGTCATATTTCCGGATCGATTTGATAAACATGGTTATTATCGATTAATCCCGCCAAACAGCGGCTTATGATTACTACCAGATATTATAACACAAAACGTCCGCCAAGGCTAAATACCGCGGGCTTCACCCTGATCTGGCGTCTCGATCTTTCGCCAAGGCAGACGACGTCTGATCGAAAACCAGAAATCAGACAATTCCTCGCTCCTAAAAAGAGAGCAGAAAGCGATATAGACAATAATACCGGAAAGTCCGGCTGACAAGCCCTGAGCCAATACCCCCCAGAGCTTCTCCATCTCGATATAAGGCCAGACCAAGAGTTTCATGCCTTGCGTAGCCAAGCCGGCCGCTAGCGCCGCTCCAGCAAACTTCATTGCCGACCACAAGACCCTCTCCTCGTCCAGATCCCCGATCTCGAGCCGCAAAGCCACCCAAAGCAAGATAAAATTGATAATACTGGCAATCGTAAAAGCGAGAGCCAAACCGGCGACTCCGAGCGGAGCCGTGTCAGAAAAGACTGCTCCACTCGCATCCTGAAAATTCTTGGCTACCTCCAGGTTAGGCAACCAGAAAGAAAGGAGAACATTGACCCCGATCGATAATATTC
Source organism: uncultured Gammaproteobacteria bacterium (assembly GCA_964539005.1). Lineage (GTDB taxonomy): Bacteria > Patescibacteriota > Patescibacteriia > Patescibacteriales > UBA12075 > JBBRXK01. The sequence goes on from CAZIGB010000091.1 coordinate 1,980, forward strand.
CGATATAAAAAGGGGTCTTGCTGTCATGACGGGCGTAAAAAACCCTGGTTAAGAGCGGGATGGAGGCTTGGGCAAACAAGGAAATAGCAAAATAACCGAGAGTATCGATTGTTGCCATGGTATCCTGCCAAGCAAAGTTGCCAGTCCCAAGGATAACCCGCACGATCTGAGCTCTTAACGCCATGAGCAGGACGGTAGCCGGAACGATAAAGAAAAGAATCTGGCGAAAAACAGCGGAAAAATTCTTGACCAGTTTGCGTTTATCAAAAGCGACGTTTGAAAGAACCGGAAAAGCTGCGACCGCGAAAGAGATACCAAAAATACCGATCGGAAAAGATTGGAGATTATTCGCAAAATTAAAAACAGCGAGCGAGCCGCCTGAAAGATGAGAAGCCATGATCGTGATTACGAGGAGATTGATCTGGGCGGTTGCCAGACTCATTGTCCGCGGCAACATCATCGTCAAAACTGATAGCAGGCCCTTATCCTTGAAATCAAGCCGAGGTCGATACAGATAGCCGAGCCGAAAAATGAGTGGCAGCTGCACGAGCATATGCAGGAAAGCGCCCAATACTACCCCCCAAGCCAGGCCGTAAACCCCGAACCTAGGCACGAAAAACAAAGCTCCGATAATGATTCCAAAATTATAAAAGATCGGCGACAAGGAATAGACAAAAAAACGACGGAAAGTCTGGAGAATTCCGCCCAAAATACTGGAAATTCCGAGGAAGAAAGGTGACAAGAACATTATCCGGGTCAGCTCAGCGGTCAATTGCTGCTTTTCCGGAGAAAAACCAGGAACAATCAGACGCACGAACTGAGGCGCTAAGACTATTCCCAATAAAGAGATCAGAACCAAGACGATCGCCATCAGACTCATGATATTATCAACCAAGGCCCAAGCCGCCTGATTCTTACAAGCCAGCCTTTCCCGTTCATCCGTCGGATTAAAATCTTTGACCAACTTCGACAGGATCGGAATAAAACCGGCTGACAAAGCCCCGAGCACCAAGAGATTAAAAATGATGTCTGGCACCCGGAAAGCGGCATAATAGATATCGAGCGTATCACCGGCCCCGAATTCACCTGCCAAGATACGATCCCGAAAAATTCCGAGAAAACGGCTAAGCAAAGAAGACAGCGCTACGAGTAGCGCCGCCACAGTAATACTATTGATCTGGCCCCCGAACAAGCGACGGATCATAATCTGAGACTAAAACTATTTGATTAGATCTTTCTTAGTGATAAGGCCGTTTTGAGCGCCCTGCTTCGTAATGACTGAGGAAGTATTCTTGACTGCCAGACGCATCGCTTTCTGAATATCACCATCATAAAGGGAAAGTCCAGCGCAAAAAGTAGAGCCAAAAGCATCCCCCACACCCGTCGTATCGACTCTTTTCCGCTCGGGAAGTATATCCTGATGATAAAAATCAGTCCCATCATAAGCATCAGCCCCATGCTTACCCTTGGTTACGACCACAATACGGGAGCCATAACCATGAATAATCTGAAGCAGATTCTTAGTATTATTCAAAAAACGTTTATCCTTGCCGCGATATTTCGGATTGGTGACTACGAGTTCGATTGCCTCGTCCTTATTGACCGACAAGACCTCGCAGCGCTTGAGAAAAGACCCGATCGAGGAAAAGCCAGCATGGAGCTGGATGTGACCCGGATTCCAGGCAATCTTGGCCTTGGTCCGGAATATATTCTTGAGACTTGCTTTCCAATTGCCTGACAAAGAGGTGACATAAACCCAGACCGACTGATCCAAATGTCTGACGTCATCCTCCTTGACACTAAGCATCTGATTGGCCGCCCGATTAGAAAAACCGACGTGTTCCTTGTCTCGCCCCACGATAAAAAAGGTAAAACCAGTCTGTTCATCTTTGATTTTCTGAATGAGAGAGATATCGACTCCTTGGGATCTGAAATTCTGGATTATTTTCCGGCCACGATCATCATCACCCAGCGCTACCAAAGCCGCGACCTTAAAACCCAGACGCGACAGGCAAACAGCCGCATTAGAAGCGCCGCCGCCAAAACTGAGATGAGCCTTATCCACCTTGAGCTTGGCTCCATACTCAAAAGCCATCAAACGCTGAGCTAAGAGATTGTCCTTATTATCAATCATTATCGCTTCGTCCGTATAAAGAGTGATATCCTCAGTCGTGCCGCCAATAGTGATAAAGTCATATTTCATATTTTTTTCTAGATTAGGCCCCAAACCAGGCCTTACGATAAATTATAACACATTTTTCCGATAAAATAAAAAATCCCCGAAAGGATTTCTTATTTTTCCCATAAGCGCAAATCATCTAGTTGAAATCGGAAATACGCTTGTCCAAAGCCTCACGCTCTTCCTCGGTAATCAGATAGAGATTATCGCTGTCACCGCGTTTAGCGTAGTAAAAACCCTCAGCATCCTTGTCGCCGACCATCAGGGTCTGATCTACCCCCTCACCCGTCGCCTGGATGATCATCTGGTTCTTTTCGAGTCCGCTGCCCTTGAATTCCTGCTTCGGGATCTTGGTCGCAGTCAGATTGCTCATGATTTCAACAATCCGGCTCATCTTCTCCTCATTCACCTCGAACTTGTAAGGCAGTATGCCCGACCATTTTCCCTCCTTCTTCTCAAGCGTAAATTCACGGCTCGGGAATTGGAAGCGGATCTTGCTTATTTCCTTGTCACCGACCGCAAAGATAGTCTTATTGTACCAATTATCAACAGCGAAACTGGCTACCAGGTTTGCCCTCGCTTCATAAGTCTTGTCTGAATCCCATTCCGTGACATAAGCCCCCTGGAAATCACCGCTATTCTTACCGACCACAAAATCACGAAGCACCTGATCTCCTTGCTTGAGGATCAGACGCAAGCCCTTGTCACCCGAGGTTTCGAATTCAGCCTGCTTATCCTTTACCTGGCTCACCAGCGCCATATCAGCCTCTTTGGCTTTTTTGAGGGAGTCAAGAGCATTGGCAATGGCC
>CAZIGB010000092.1:0-4796 GCA_964539005.1 uncultured Gammaproteobacteria bacterium
ACAAAACAAAGAAACAGTGTTAATATAGCTGGTATTTCGCTCCTTACAATTTATCGTAAAAACAGCTAAAATCCCTCAAAAAAACAACAGGAGGAAGGTATGAACAAGGCTTATGCTATTCTTTGGTTTGTGATTTCTTTGATCTGTGTGTTGCATTTTTTGTACCGCTATCTGGCGCGCAAATCCGTCCGCGAAACCGAAAAGAAGCAGAAAATTAGACGGGTAAAAGCCTTGCTACTGAAGAACAAGCCTTTGCTCGCATATTACAGTGAACAGGTGGAAAAGATCCCGACAAAGATTCGGGTCATGCCTGCTTGGTTCCGCCAGGAAGTATTGCCTTTGAGCACAGTCTTTGAGGAAAAGGTGATAGAATACTGCGAGGCAAGCGAAGCGATCTCGCAAATTTTGATCCAAGTCCCCGAGGAAGTGGACGAAGAAAAAATGGAAAAAGACTTGGATCGTTGCGCAAACGCTCTTTCCCAGGCCGAGCAGAATCTTGAGTCCCTGCTCAAAGAGCTGTATGCCGCCGAGTACAAGATCGATTCCGTTTATAAACGAGTCCAGGAATTGGTCCAGCATCTGCTCAAGGCCGCCATCGCGATCCCGGACGCAGAAGTCAGAGCTGATTTCAAGAACAAGATCAGGAATGAGCTGCGCGCGGCCGATGATTATTACGATCACTATAGCGAGGTCTGTGATCCGCGACCCCTGAGCGACAGCATTGAACTGATCAAAGAAAGGATCATCACGGTCGCCGAAATTCTGAACCGAGAAGGCAAGGCCAAGCTGGCCATCCCGGAGGATTTGAAGAAGTAAGAAGCCGCCCTTAAACTGAAACCGGACTATCTTTTGCGAGATAGTCCATTTTTTTGGAGGAGATAGAAAATGGATAGTTCTTTGTCCTATTCACTGGTCACTGATATCGGAGCATTATTATTACTCTGCCTTTTGCCTTGTTTGCTTTATCTCGTCATCCGTTTTTATAACAAGCGAAAAAAACAGCGTGAGCTGGACGAGCTTCACGAGGAGATGGATGAATTTTTGACAAGAACGACAGAGCCGAGTGAGCTGGAGCTTCGCTTGTCCCAGCAAGAAAAAGCCGTCAAGGAGAAAAATAGTTCTGCTTGGTGCCTGGCAGAGCTGGCTGATCTTGCCCAAGTTTATCGAGGGACATTGAAGGCTTATACCTATTTTTTTATGCAGTTCCGGTACTTCAAGATAGACCTTCTCTTTTCTGCCCAGGATATGTCTCGTCTGTTTGACCCAGTCGCGGGAGTTTCCTCGATGATCAGAAAAACAGACTTTCTCTACGGTGAGCTGGCAAAACTCAGCTTGGTAATCGATCGTCTGCCAGCTCTTTGCTTTAACCTGGAAAAAGGCAGGCGCCTGGGTTGCGAGGAAGAACTCTTGGCGATATACGCCAATGTGAAACTCATCCTCAAGACCAGTCTAGCGTGGCCAGTGAAGGATTGGGAACTCAGATATCTTTTTGATGAGATTGAAGAATTGCTAAGTGAAAGGCCGGAAGGAAACAGGCTAGAGGAAGAGGATCTGCGAGCGCAGCTGTCTGAATTGGCCGAAGAATGGGCCGAAAAAGCAGAAAAGATCAAGCCTCGATCACTTTGGAGTAATTCAGACAAAAAAGACCAGGAATAGCTGGTAAAAATTCGGGCCGTCTCAGAGATGAGGCGGCCCTTTTTATTTTATCTGGATCCTTATTTTTTGTTTTGAGGGTCTCCCTTCTCGAAAAGCTGTCTTAGGAAACGGCCCGTATGGCTCGCTTCGATCTGGGCGACCTCGCGCGGCGTGCCAGTCGCGACGATATAGCCGCCGGCCGAGCCACCCTCGGGGCCGAGATCGATGATATGATCGACCGATTTGATGACATCGAGATTGTGCTCGATCACCAGGACCGTATTGCCCTTGTCCACGAGCTTGTTTAAGACCCCGAGCAGTTTCTTTATATCTTCGAAGTGGAGACCGGTCGTCGGCTCGTCCAGGATATAGAGTGTCTGGCCAGTGGCGCGACGCGAGAGCTCGGTCGCGAGCTTGATACGCTGAGCCTCACCGCCCGAAAGAGTGGTGGCAGACTGGCCGAGCCGGACATAGCCGAGACCGACCTCGCCCAGGGTCTCGAGCTTTGAGCTTACGGCCGGAATATTCTTGAAAAAGCCCCGCGCTTCCTCGATCGTCATCGCGAGGACATCAGCGATCGATTTGCCCTTGTAATGGACTTCGAGCGTCTCCTTGCTGTAGCGAGTGCCATGGCAGACCTCGCACTCTACATAGACATCCGGGAGGAATTGCATCTCGATCTTCACGAGGCCATCACCCGCGCAGGCCTCACAGCGGCCACCTTTGACATTAAAGGAGAAACGGCCAGCTTTGTAGCCCTTGATCTTGGCTTCGGGCAGGCTAGCAAAGAGATCGCGGATCGGAGCAAAAGCGCCAGTATAAGTGACCGGATTCGAACGCGGTGTCCGACCGATCGGCGATTGGTCGATGCTGATCACTTTATTGATATGGCCGAGACCCTCGATCGATCGGTGCGCGCCTGGCTCTGTCTTGGCCCGGTAGAATTTCTTGTTGAGCGCATTAGCCAGGATATCGGTCATGAGAGAGGATTTGCCCGAGCCAGACACGCCCGTAATAGCGATAAATTTGCCGAGCGGGAAGGCCACATCCACCTCCTTTAGATTGTGCTCGCTCGCGCCGAGGATGCGGATCGCTCCGCCATTGCCTTTGCGGTATTTCTTTGGCTCCGGGATCGAGAGCTCACCCGAGAGATATTTGCCCGTGATCGATTTTTTGTTCTTTTTGACTGCCTCCGGCGTGCCAAAAGCCACGATCTCGCCGCCGTGTCCGCCCGCGCCCGGTCCCACATCGATCAGCCAGTCCGAAGCCTCCATTGTCGCATCATCATGCTCGACCACGATCACGGTATTGCCGAGATCGCGGAGCTGTTTCAGAGTCTTGATCAGGCGGTCATTGTCGCGCTGGTGCAAGCCGATCGAAGGCTCATCCAAGATATAGAGGACGCCTACCAGCTTGGTGCCGATCTGATTGGCCAGGCGGATACGCTGGGCTTCGCCGCCCGAAAGAGTATTGGCTCCACGGTCCAGGGTGAGATAGGCAAGGCCGACATTGAGGATGAATTCGAGACGGGAGCAGATCTCCTTTACGATCTGAGCTGAGATCTTCTTGTCTCTTTCTGAGAGGGTTTTTTCCTTGCAAAGATTATTAAAGAAATCCTTGGTCTCGGCGATGCTCATCGTGCTGATGTCATGGATAGAGCGATCAGCTACGGTCACGGCTAGGATTTCCTTTTTCAGCCGCTTGCCGCCGCAGCTCGGACAAGGCAGGACGCGCATGTATTGCTCGATCTCTTTCCGGATGTATTCGGACTCGGTCTGCTGGAAACGGCGCTCGAGATTTGGGATGATGCCTTCGAAGCCGGTCGCTAGCTCGCCGGAAAAGCGATCACTCTCGTATTCGACATTGTAATTCCGTTCCCCCGTGCCGTAGAGCACGATCTTTAGCTGCTTGTCGCTCAGGCTCTTTATGGGAGTATTCAGGTCAAAGCCGTTCTGCTCGGCGACGGTGCCGAGGATGCGCATCATCCAGGTCTGGCCGCCCGAGTGACTATGGGACCAAGGCTTGATCGCGCCTTGGGCGATCGTCAGATTGCGGTTCAGGATCAGGTCCGGATCGATCTCGAGCTTGGTGCCGAGACCGGTGCATTCCGGACAAGCGCCGTGCGGCGAATTGAAGGAGAAATTGCGCGGTTCGAGCTCGCTCAGGCTGATACCGCAGAGCGGACAGCCGTAGTGCCGGGAAAAGGTGCGTTCTTCGGCCTTTTTCTTGCTACCGGGCTTCGGCTCTTCGAGCAGGGCGACCGTGACTAGGCCGTCCGAGAGCTCGAGCGCTTTCTCGATCGCTTCGCTCAGGCGGGACAGGTCTGCCTGCTCGAGGCTGACCTGCGTCCGATCGATCACTATCTCCAGGCTATGCTTCTTGCTCTTGTTTACTTCGAGATCTTCGAATTCTTCGACCGTCATGATCCGCTTGTCGAAACGGATGCGGGAAAAGCCGGCCTTGGCGATGCGGCTGAGGTGATTCTTGTGCTCGCCTTTCTTGTCTTTGATCAGGGGCGAGAGAATGACGACATTCTCGTTTCCGAATTCTTTCCTAGTCTGATTGACGATCTCATCGACCGAATAAGGCTTGATGATCTGGCCACATTCGGGGCAATGAGGGACGCCGATGCGGGCAAAAAGGAGACGCATGTAGTCGTAGATCTCGGTGATGGTGCCGACCGTCGAGCGGGGATTGCGCGGAGCGGTTTTTTGATCGATCGAGATGGCAGGCGAGAGTCCTTCGATCGAATCGACATCCGGTTTGTCCATGAGGCCGAGGAACTGGCGGGCGTAAGCCGAGAGAGATTCGACATAGCGACGCTGGCCTTCGGCATAGATAGTATCAAAGGCAAGCGAAGACTTGCCCGAACCGGAAAGACCGGTAATCACGACGAATTTATTGCGAGGAATATCGACATCGATGTTCTTGAGATTGTGGACCCGTGCCCCTCTTATTATGATGGCATTGCTGGGAGTGTTTTTTGGCATATTGAAGCTCGCTAATGTTTAATAACGCGGTTTATTATACACGGAGAGAGGGGGTTTTGCAAGAGTGGACAAGTGTGGGCGCTATTGACAATTCTATTGTTTTATTATATATTTAGACGATTTTCCAGGGAGAATATAAAATGTAGTTTTTTGTGTTGTGGGCAGGAAACT
>CAZIGB010000093.1:0-3640 GCA_964539005.1 uncultured Gammaproteobacteria bacterium
GATCTTCCAGCGCCTTGCCGATTTGCGGATCACCTACCGCGAGGAACGCGGCGCCGCCGGATTCTGGCGCACCATGTTCCGCGCGATTTGGGATGCCGCGACGGAGGACGTGCTGTGAAGGAAAAGGAAATCATTCAATTCTGCATCGAAGCGGTTGCGGAACAGCGCGGAATCATGGATGCCCGCGCGGAGCGCGAAGCCGTGGCGGATCGGTATGTTGCCGCCGGCGAGTACCAGACTCTTGCGAAAGGCATTGGAATGGCGATGGACAAACTTGAAGAATTGAAAAAAGAAGCGAAATGAGTCAGAAATCATATACGTTTACGGTGCCGGGAGTCCCGAAAGGGCAAGCCCGCCCGCGCTTCGCGCGCATGGGCAAGTTCGTCCGCGTCTACGACACGAATGAAGCCAGCTGCAACAAGCAGGCCATCGCAGCTTTCGCCATGGCCGCCGGAGTCCGGCCCATCGACGGTCCGGTCGCGATCTCCATCTCGGCCGTGCTTCCGAGGCCGCAACGCCTTTGCCGCAAGAAGGATCCAGCCGCCGAGGTTCCGGCCACCTGCAAGCCGGATTGCGACAACATCGCAAAAGCCGTTTGCGATGCCTTAAACGGAGTGGCCTATGCCGACGACTCGCAAATATCCATGTGCACCGTCCTAAAGATGTACCACGCCATTGGAGCAGTGCCGGAAATGGAAATTGAAATCAAAAGGATGACACCATGAAGGAATTGATGACCGCCTCCCGCATGGCCTGCCTGCTGGATTGCCCGCGCAAGCATTACTGGCGCTACGAATGCGGCCTGCGCCGCGAAGTGGACGCAATGGCCCTCCGCTTCGGCACAGCGTGGCACGCCGCGATGGAAGCCCGCTGGCAGAAACTTGGTTTCGACGACGCGCTCAAGGCCGCGCTCGCCACCGCACGGGACTTCGACGAAGCCACCGTCGCCACGCTGTCCGGCCTGCTGGCCGGCTATTACGCCCGCTGGGCGGAGGATCCCGTCAAGGAGCTTTGCGCGGAGGTGGAATTCCGCTCGCCGCTGGCGAACTCGCGCACGTTCGACGTGGCGGGCAAGATCGATGGGCTGGGCATTCTCCACGACGGACGCCTGGCCCTGGTCGAACACAAGACGACCAGCGCCGACGTTGGGCCGGATTCCGACTACTGGCTGCGCCTGCGGTCGAATCCCCAGATCAACCAGTATGTCCTCGCCGCGCGGTCGCTGGGGTGGGACGTCGCCGCCGTGATCTACGACGTGACGCGCAAGCCGTCGATTCGCGTGAAACAAAGCGAGACGCCGGAAGCCTACGGCGAGCGCCTCGCGGCCGACGCGCAGGAGCGGCCCGACTTCTATTTCGCGCGCCGCGAGGTGCCAATCCTCGAAGACGACCTCGAAGAGTTCGGCATCCAGCGGTTCGAGTTGGCCCGGATGATCCTGAATTTCCGCGCCGCGTCCCGCCGTTCGCGCCTGCCGCACCACGGCTGGCCGCGCCACCTGACGGAAATGCAATGCAAGTTCTGCGACTACGAGAGCTTCTGCCTGCAAAACATCGTGCCCGATCCGGCGCTGCCGCCTGCCGGATTCCGGGTGGGGGTCCAGAACCCCGAATTGAACATCCAGGCGCAATAGGAGATGACGATGATGACGACAGCAACACTTCCGCGCCCGCCGATGCGGACGCCACCGCCGCGGGCCATCCCGCAGCCACCGCCGACGCAGCCGCGCGGCGCGGTCCAGTTCGGCAAGATCCACGGCGGCGCGGGACACCGCGTCGTGCTCTACGGCCCCGGCGGCATCGGGAAGACGAGCCTCGCGGCCGCGCTGCCAGGGCCCGTCGCGTTCTTCGACCTGGACGATAGCCTGCCGCGGCTCGCTAGCCAACTTGACGTGACCAATCTGCGCCCCGTCGAAGGCGTCGGCACGTGGGATGAGTTGCGCGCCATGCTCCAGGCCGACGGCTGGGACGAGATCAAGAGCCTCGTGATCGACACGGGAACCCGCGCCGAGGAAATGGCCATCGCCAAGACGCTCGAAAGCGTGCCGCACGAAAAGGGCACGAAGGTCCAGCGCCTCGAAGACTACGGTTTCGGCAAGGGCTACACGCACGTGTACGACACCTTCCTGCCGCTGCTGGCCGACCTCGACCGGCACAGCCGCCAGGGCCGCCACGTGGCGATCCTCTGCCACGATTGCACCAGCACCGTGCCGAATCCGGCCGGAGAGGACTGGCTGCGCTACGAGCCGCGCCTGCAATCGCCCAACAGCGGGAAAGCCTCGATCCGCCTGCGTGTCCGCGAGTGGGCCGACCACGTGCTGTTCCTCGGCTACGACGTGGACGTCGGGAAAGACGGAAAGGGTCGCGGCGCGGGAACGCGCACGATCTATCCCGCCGAGCTTCCGCACTGCATGGCGAAGAGTCGCACGACGCAAACGCCCGTTCCCCTGGTCCACGGCCAGGGCGCGGCATTCTGGGAAGAACTGTTCAACCACTAGGAGAAACCATGAGCAACCTTCAAGACGGGCAGAAATATCCGGGCCGCCCGACCGGAGCCGCGAGCGTGTACGAGAACGACAAGGGCAGCCTCGTCGTCTGCCTCGAGATCGACGTGCAGGGCGAAATGCTGCGATACTTCGCGGCCGTCGCCACTGTCGAAAACGGCATCAACGCCAAGACGGTCGAGCGCCTCAAGCAGATGTTCGGCTGGGACGGGATCGACCCGTTCTGGTTTGTGGATAACGGCGCGGCCTATGCCGAGCGCGAAGTCGAGGCGACCATCGAACTGAAGCAGGGCCGCAACAGCGACCGATACTTCGCCAACATCAAGTATCTGGATCCGCCCGGCGGCGGCTCCGGCGGGGGCGACCTGCCGGCGGCCGGAAACCGCGCCGGGCTGCTGGCGAAGTACGGCTCGAAATTCCGCGCCATCGCCGGCGGCGTTCCGGCCGCAAAGCCTTCCGCGCCGCCCGTCCAGAAAACGCTGCCGCAGGCGCCGCCCGCGCCGCCGGCCAAGCCGGCCCGCAAATCCGACCAGATGGAATGCTGGGCGAAGTATTGCGAGGCAGGCGGCACCGAGGCCGACTGGTTCAAGATGCTGGCCGAGGCCGTCCCCGGAGTGGACCAGGGCGACCTGACCCCCGCGCAATGGGGACTGGTGCTCGACCACATCGAGACCAACCTGCTGCGCTTCTAAACCGATTCCCGCCCGTCATCCGGGGTAGGGGGCGCGACCTACTCAAAACGCGCACTTTTTCAGGAGATGACCAATGCCCACGATCAAGATTTCCGACATCGACCTCGAGGCCAGCGTCCAGGTCAGAGCCCGGATCGACCTCGATACCGTCGCCGACTACGCCGACCATATCCGCGCCAAGAAACCGCCCCTCCCACCCATCGTCGTCTTCGGCCCCGACAGCCGGGGAAAGTTCTTCCTCTCCGAAGGCTGGCACCGCCTGAAGGCCCACCAGGCCGCCGGCCGCGACGGCATCGCCGCCACCATCAAGGACGGCGGCTGGCGCGAAGCCCTTGAGCACGCGCTAGGCTCCAACGCCGCCCACGGACTGCGCCGCACCAACGCCGACAAACGCCGGGCTGTCGAGCTGGCGTTCAAGCATTTTGACAAAATGGCGGATACCGTCGTT
>CAZIGB010000093.1:3650-4758 GCA_964539005.1 uncultured Gammaproteobacteria bacterium
TGATTTTTGCCCCCCAGATTCGACACAGACCGCCGCCAGCCCCGGCCCCCGCCACCGACCAGCCCCGCGCCGCCGACGCGCCTACGGGCATCCTGCCGCCGATGAAGCGCGGCGATGTCAAGCGGGCCGTGGAGTTGGCCGTGAAGACATGGCCGAACAAATCCCAGCAGGAGATTGCGGAGCAGGTTGGGTGCAACGTGTCAACGGTTGACACCTGCGAAACCATCACTGGCCGCGACGGCAAGCAATATCCGGCGCGTCCGCCAACTCGCCCGCCCGTTGCGGCGCAAGAGGATGAAGAAGATTCATCGCTCCCGCCTCCCCCGCCGGACCCGGAAGACCCGGAGCCGGTGCCCGAGCCAGAAGAGGGCCAGCTACCCCGGGACGTCAAAGGGCGCGTCATCCCCCCGGATTGCGTGCCGATGTGGGAGCGCCGCCGGGAGATCCTGGACCTGCTCCGGGCCATCGGCGAGGTCCGCACCAAGATCAAGGACGCGCAGGACGACCGGGATCCGCTATTCTGCGGCAAGGGGGACCAGGGCCGGACGCTCATCAATTTCTCGTCGGCCGTCGCCCATCTGAATCAGATCTACGACGACGTGAAGGCAGCATTGCCCGTCCGTGTCTGCCCGGTCTGCCAGGGACTAGGCTGCAAGCACTGCTCCGGCCTCGGGCTGATTTCGGACTACCGCCTTAAGATGGTCCCGGCCGAATACCGCAAGTGAAGGCCAGGGACTACCAGCACGCGGCCGCCATGGCCGTGCTCGAACAGTGGAAGGAGGTCCGCTCCACGCTGGTCGTCATGCCGACGGGCACCGGCAAGACGATCCTCTTCGCCGACATCATCCGGCGATGCTTCCCCAAGCGTGCGCTCGTGCTGGCCCACCGCGAAGAGCTGATCTTCCAGGCACAAGACAAAATCCAGCGCGTGACCGGATACCAGGTCGAGGTCGAGATGGCCGATCTGCGGGCGCATGTATGCGACGGCATCCTCGGCCGCACCCACGTGATCGTCAGCACGATCCAGACGCAGACGGCCGGTGGCGACGGCGGGGGCCGCATGGGCAAGTTCGAGCCGACCGACTTCGGCCTGCTCATCATCGACGAA
>CAZIGB010000094.1:0-4679 GCA_964539005.1 uncultured Gammaproteobacteria bacterium
GCTGATGCGAACAACCGCCCCGGCGTCGATGGCCATGCGCCGACCACACCGGGTAATCTGAGCTATGTCGATCATGGGGCTGATAATATCATTATCTCTTTTGGCGCGGCTGTGACGGAAGCTGATTTTAAAGAGTATAAGATCTATTATAAAGCTGGTGATAGCGGTGTGACCGAAGCAGATCTGGTTTTTGATTCTAGTGATGACACTGATCTTTTGGCGATTGATTTCAATGACACGACGACTACGACCATTAGCGGTCTGGCTCTCGGTACCGAATATGTCATAAATATCTGGGCTTATGATAAGGCAGGTAACAAATCAAAAGCGGAGTATGAGCTCGTGGCTATGACTGATAGGGCACCGCTAGCGCCTGACAATCAGAAACAATACAAGAGTGATGGTCTGAGCGAACTCAATCGGGGGAGCTGGACTGATGAATCCGAAATCCGTCTCTCTGCTGCGGCGAGCGACCCAGACAGTGATCCGGTGGATCTTTATTTCCAGTTTATCCCAGCGGCTGATAGCTATCTGACCGCGACCAGCCAACCTGCTACTCCTTGCGCTTCAGGCAGTAATTATGCAAGCTGCACAGGCAAGGTCTGGAAAAAGGACGGCGGACTTCTATCTATCACAGCTATCCCGGATGCGGCTAGCGGTTACAAATGGCAAGTTATTGCTTGCGACGAGCATGCTGTCTGTTCGCCCTGGACGAGATACAATGCCATGTCACCGCATGTCCTCGTTGATAGTACTGATCCGAGCACACCTGGCAATCTGTCACTTTTTTGGCGCGATTCTATCTCAGCTATCATAAGCTTCGGGGCGACGACAAGCGAAGCGAATTTCAAAGAATACAAGATTTTTTATAAGCCTGGTGTAGCCGGGGTGAGCGAGACAGACACATTATTCGGTTCCTCGAGTGATCCAGCACTCGGTTTTATCGATTTTTCTTCGGCTACTTCGACATATATTGACAGCTTTTCAGCTGGCACAGACTATGTAATGAATATTTGGGCTTATGACCAGGCGGGCAATAGCCGGAGCGCGACTGAGTTTACCTTCAAAACCGCCAACTCGGCTACGCCACCGACCGGTCTCTTTAATTCAGTCGCCCAGAAGACCGACGGTAGCGGTCGCATCGATATCTCAGTCGAGATCGATGACCAGGATAATGATGATACAGTCGTTCTTCGTCTCGACTATGAAGCCGGGGCATCATGTAGTTTTGCTTCTCCGCTGGACCCGACGATTGACGAGAGCGTAATAGCGGATTATGGCGATCCAGATATTGACAATGAAAACTATTATCAGATCGGCAGTAGCTCAAGTTACATCCTCACTTCACCCGGTTCGAATACGGTTAATCTTGATTGGCTATCGGCTAGCGATCTGCCCCAGACTACGGGTGTCTATTGCCTCCGTTTGACGGCTTTTGACGGGGTAGCAAGCCAGATCACCCCAGCGACCACGACCGTCTATATCGATAATGCCGATCCGCTTGCGCCAGGCAATATCGGCCTTATGACTAGGGCTACTTATGAGCTAACCCTTTCTTATGGCAGTCCGGCGACTGATGATAATTTTTCCCACTATCGAATATTCTATAAAGCCGGAGTAGCAGGGGCGACAGAAGGTGATAGTGAACACAGCGACCCGGATCTGGCTGATCGGCTTTATGGCGGTACATCTACGACCAGTCTCGCGAATCTCTTAGCTGGCACCTCCTATGTCATGAATATCTGGGCTTATGATGATTATGGCAATCGGACAAGCGCGACTGAACAGACTTTTGTGACTAATCATATTCCATCAGCCGCGACTGATTTATCACAGAAAAAAGCCGATAATGTGACAGCGGTTCCGGCTGGTGGCTGGCTGACGGCCAACGAAATACGTCTAAGCGGACAAGTGCTAGATGCGGATACGGATGAAGTGATCGCGGTCTATATGGAGCTGAGGCCGAGGGGAGACTCCCTTCTCACAGCGACCAGTGTGCCAGCCGGCGCTTGTAGCGTGGATACCGCTTTTGAGGTTTGTGCCAGCAAGATTTGGAAACATGAGTCGACTAATGGTGATTATAGCGCTTCAGCTTTTATCGGCCAGGTCCATCCCCAGTCGATACCGGATAGCGCGAGCGGTTATCATTGGCAAGCGATTGCCTGTGATGATGATGGCGCTTGTTCTCCCTGGACTGCTTTTGGGGCAACACCGGCCTTTAGAGTCGATACGATCCAGCCGGGTGCGCCGGGCAATCTTTCATCGGCTAGCAAATCTTTTGATAGTCTGACTCTATCCTTTAATGGGCAGAGCACAGAAGCGAATTTCCAAGAATATATCATCTACTACAAGCCGGGATCATCAGGAGTTACTGAGAATGATAGCCATCACGCCTCGACGAGTGATAGTCGTCTCTCTATGCAGGATTATGGTGGTGCAGGGACTACGACTATCAGCGGACTGCTGGAGAATACGGAATACGTCATAAATATCTGGGCCTATGATCAGGCCGGCCAAAAAGCGGCTGCGACCGAGATCGCGCTCCGGACCAATGCCCGTCCGACTGCAACGATCAGTGCCTTGAGTCAGAAGCAGGATGGCAGTGGTAGAGCTGATATCTCGATTGCGGTGAGTGATACTGATCATGATGATGCACGAGCGAGGCTGGATTATGTGATGGGAGAAGCTTGCGATTTCACAGTGCCGCTTGATCCGACTTTCGATGAGGATGATATGACTGCGACCAGCACAGAGGGGGATGCCAAGATCGAGAATAATAATTTTTATCAGATTGGCAATGAGTCCGGTTGGATAAAGACCGGCGGAACGAATACGGTCAGTTTTGATTGGCTTACCCAAACCGATCTTTTGGGAGCAGATGGCACTTATTGTTTGCGCCTGGTCACGAATGACGCTTATGATGAGCAGGCGGTAGCGGATACGGCAACGCTCGTGATCGACAACAAATTACCGACTAATCCGGGCGATTTGAGTCTAGCCAGCTCTTCAGCGACTACGATTTCGCTCAATTTTGGGGTACCGACAGTCGAGACCCATTTTGCATATTATCGGATCTATTACAAAGAGGGCGTAGCGACTGTAAATGAGAACGATATCAGCCATGATGATCCGGATCTTTCAAACATTGATTTCAATGGTACACTTTCGACTACATTTAGTGGTCTTAAATCTGATACCCAATACAGTTTCCGAATCTATGCTTATGATACTTATGGCAACAAGGCAAATTCCGGCCAAGTAACATTTACGACCAATGCGCCACCGACCGGCTTTATCAATTCAGTCGCCCAGAAGACGGACGGTAGTGGCAAGATCGACATTTCGCTCGAGATTTATGATACGAACCTCGATGATTGTACGGCTAAGCTCGAGTACGTCCCGAATGCAGACTGTGATTTTAGCAGTCCGAATGATCCGACCCTCGATGAGAATATAGCGAGTATAAGCGCAGATTATGGTACGCCAGACATCACGAACAGCTCACCTTATCAGATCGGCAATCCGGGCCGCGTGATCACGAACCAAGGCTCGAATACGATCAATCTCGATTGGCTAGCGGGGACGGATCTGGCCGGGCTCGAAGGGGCTTATTGTCTGCGTCTCACGGTGAATGACGGAATAAATGATCAGCTGGTCGCGGCCACGTCGAGCTTCTTCTTTGATGATAAGGATCCGACAGCACCGGGTGACATAAGTGTCGGCACGACTACCGGCATCTCGGTCGATCTTTCTTTTGGCGCGCCTGGCTCGGATTCTAATTTTAAAGAATACAAAATCTTCTACAAGAAGGGGACAAGCGGGGCAACGGAGGCGGATCTTGATTTTACTCAGAATGACGACCCTAGCCTATCCTTTGCCGACTATAATGAAGCGGCTTTCACGACGGTCGATCATTTGGAACAGCAGACGGATTATGTCTTTAATCTCTGGATCTATGATGATTATGGCAACAAAGCCAAGGCAATGAGCGAAGTCTCGACTACGACCCTGACCGTGCTTTCGGCTACTTGGCGCGAGGCAGAGGATACGCCGGATCCGACCCTGAATAATTATCTCGGCAAGGAAGAGACGATCCGCCTGCGGCTCGATATCGCTAACACGAGAGATTTTGTCGCAGAAGCCAATCGCTTCGGACTCCAGTATTCACTGAAAACCGGCAGCTGTTCAAGCTTGATCGATTGGACTACGGTTCCCGCCGGAGTCGGTAGCGAACATTTCCGATTCGTTTCCAGCCAATTCATCGATGATATTTCCTCCTCGACGACCGAGAAACTTTCGAATCCGGATGGACATAGCTTTGTCCCTGGAAATATCGTCATGAGTCCGGAAACAAAAGGCAACCAGATCGATCTGGGGCCGGATGAGCATACCGAAATGGAGTTTGTCTTTTCGCCGACGGTTGCGGCCCAGGCCGGCGCTACCTATTGTTTCCGGGCGGTGGATGAGGGCGAGCCGCTTGACTATTATCGCCGTTACGCCGAATTCACGCTTGCGCCACCGCCAACAGCCAGCTTTATCTCTGTTCAGCAAAAAACAGATGGCAGTGAGGTGGCTGATCTGCGTTTCCAGGTAGCAGATGTAAATGGTGGCAATGCCAGGGCCAAGCTGGAATACGTGGCCGGATCGGCCTGCGATTTCAGCAGTCCGCTTGATCCGAC
>CAZIGB010000095.1:0-4664 GCA_964539005.1 uncultured Gammaproteobacteria bacterium
GGCAGAAATCGCTAGCTTGCAGGAAGCCGGTGATTATGAGAATACTCTTACCTATATCGCTACGCCTACTTACTAAGAAAGTATCGGAGCATACACAAGAGAAGTCCCAGTAAAATGGGACTTTTCTTTTTGCGCTAGAGGGGCGGCGAGCTTGGCTATTTTGTGGAAAAGAAATTTTATGTTATAATATTTTTTACACAGGCTATCCACCGGTTTATACAGATAACATGTGGATAAAAGGTCGTGCCTCGTGCAGTTGAAAACAAAAAGCAGATCTTAAGATGTGCTAAAAATAAGCTTATTTTTATTCTCAACCGAGAATTTTTCTCACAATTAAAGATTTAGCCTGTAAATATTCCTTCTGGGAATAATGTTATTGGTTAAGTTTTATCCCCATGCTAAAAACAAAACGAAGGCGCATCGCCCTGGTCGCTATTGTCGTATTTTCGATGATCGCGATGTATGGTGGGGTGCCGGCGGTTTATGCTGATTCTATGGACAGCGCTAAGGTCACGCTTAGCGATTCTGATCCTGGTGCCGCTGGAACCGTCACTGTATTACTAGATCTCGGGACGGCTTTGACCGAGAACCAGTATCTTAACGTAAATTTCGAAGCCGGTTTTACAACCATCTCAGACCTTAATGCTGTCTGTCCGGATGGGACGGCTGGAGGCTCTGGACAGGATATTACCTGTACAGCTGACGCGGATGGCTATAGTGATGCTGCGCCCTTAACCATCACGATTAATAGTGTGACTAATCCGGGCACAGTCGGTGACTATACCGTGACTGTCTCTTCACACGCGGTCGGTGGCGCAGTCATCGAGTCGACTGAGACTAAGGTTTACATCATTGATGATGTGACTGTGAGCGCTCATGTGGCAGCTAGTCTGACCTTTTCTGTAACTGGAACAGATGGTGCCACTGTGAACGGTGATCCCACGACCGGTTCTAGCTCGCCTTGGGCGATGGATTTCGGCACTTTGACAGCGAACGCTGAACAGAGAATGGCTCAGGAACTCCGGGTTTCGACTAACGCCGATGCTGGCTATAGTGTGACAGTCCAGCAAGACCACACTATGGCTAATGCTGGCGGTTCTGACATCAATAGCTTCAATACAGCTGCACCGGCTGATTGGGTCATAGCTGCTCCTACTCTCGGCAATGAAGATACTTACGGTTTTATGGGTCTTTCTTCGAATGATTCTGATCTCTCGACTGCTTTTGTCGCGGGTGAATATCAGGGTCTTAATGGCACTACGCCTCTCGAGGTGATGAGCCATGATGGTCCGGCTGACGGCTCCACTCAGGACGCCGGTCTAGCTTCGGTCATTTATAACATCCAGGTTACTGATCTCCAGGAAGCTGGTGATTACAGCAATACACTCACATATATCTGCACCCCGACTTACTAGGTCAATGGGCGCAAAGGATCAAGCCCTCCGGTAACGGAGGGCTTTTTCTTTCTCTTTTGGTTTGAATAAGAAAGGGAATAATGTTAGAATATATTTATATGGAGCTTATGCTTAGCTCTGTCTTTTCCATAGAAATAAATAGCTAAATAAATGAAAAAAAGACAAGGTCTTTATCTGGGAGTAGGCTTCGGCTTATTCGTTATTTCTCTTTTCCTGTATCCGTCTGCTATTAAAGCTCAATCCGTGGGTATCAAGATCAGTCCAGTGGTGCTTGATGAACTGGTCGAGCCGGGTGATACGATTGCCCGCCAAGTCAAAGTGACTAATGAGGCACCGACGAGCCGGACATTCTATGCCTATCTCCGAGACTTCACGGCGGAGGGTGAAACTGGCGCTCCTCGGCTCTTGCCACCAGGCACAGACCAGGGATTTTCGATCGCCTCTTGGATCGATATCAGTGGTGAGGGCTTTGAATTTGCCCCGGGCGAGGAAAAAGTGATCGATTATCGGATCAATATTCCGTCTGAAGCCGGGCCGGGCGGTTATCGCGGGGCAATCCTTTTTGGCACTGAGCCGCCGCGTATCCAAGTGGAGAGCGAAGACAAGGGCGCAGGCATGTCAGTTGCCCAGCAGACGGCCAGCTTGGTCCTGCTTCAGGTCAAGGGCGATGTCGATGAGCGAGCCAGTATCCGGGAGTTCAATACTGATAAGGATTTTTATGGTACTCCTTATAATATCGATTTTTTGGTGCGGGTAGAAAATACCGGTAATGTCCATGTCAAACCGCACGGAACGGTGATGATTTCTAATATGTTTGGTAAAGAAGTGGCGATGGTAAGGGTTAATGAGCAGGGAGGCAATATTCTTCCGGGCACGATCCGCCGTTTTTTGGATGTCCGTTGGGAGGGCAAGAATGCCTTTGGTAAATATACCGCCACCTTGGGTCTGACTTATGGCACGCCCACGGAAGCGGGCGGACAAGGCAAGAGCAGTATGGTCGGAACCAAGACTTTCTGGATAATCCCGTGGCGTATCATCGTGCCGGCTTTCGTTTCGCTCCTGATTACGATTCTTCTGATGGTCTTATTTCTCCGGACTTACAAGAACCGAGCGGTTCGTTTGGCCATGGAAAGAGCCGGTGTCACCAATCTGCGTCAAGTCAAAAAATACCAAAGCGCATCACCCAGCCTGCATCTCGGCATGGTCTTGCTTGCTTCCTTCATTATCATGTTCCTAGTCTTTTCGCTTATCTATGTCTTCTTTATTGCCTGAGTCTTATGATTTTCCCTCTAAAGAACAAGCTTATCGTGGGTGCTATTCTCGTTTTGCTCTTATCTGGTCCTGGTGTAGTCTCGGCCCAGATCGAGACAAACGGGACGAGCAGTTCCTCAATCTTGGCTAGCAGTACGGAGGGCTTACCGGACCAAGAACGGGGAATCGTCGTAAGTCCGGCTATCATCGATGAGAAGGCTAGCCCGGGGGATATTCTCAAATATGAGATCAGGATCAAGAATGAAAGCGCCGGTCCGGGCAAGGCTGATATCTATGCGGTCGTAAATGATCTCAATGAAGAGTCGGGCAGTATCGAATATGAAGAAGTAAAGGATTTGCGGCCAGAAGCATCGATTGTCCGTTGGATAGAATTCAGCCGAGGGGTGATCGAGCTCATGCCAGGAGAAGAAAAAACAGAAGAATTGCAAATAGATATAAATAGCACGGCTAAGCCTGGCAAGTATTTCGCGCGGATCGCTTTTCCGAGCGGTTCTAATCGGCCGAAAGCCGAGGAAAATTTGCTGACAAAAAGCTTTGCCCAGCTCCTTATAAATATCGAGATAAAAGAGAATCTGATCGAGAAGAGCCAGATCAGTGCTTTTGTCCCGCTTTCCACTGTTTTTCTGACTCCACCCGCTCTTTTTGATATTAAGCTCGATAATAGCGGCAATTCGCCAGTCACGCCTCTCGGCTCGGTCTATATCTATGACCGGCGCGGGCGGGAAATAGCTCAGATCGAAGCGAATGAAAATGCTGAGAGTGTCGCGGCCGGTGAGACTTGGGAAAAGAGAATCGCTTGGCAAGAGGTGAAGGGGATTGGCAAGTTCAAGGCTAAGCTCGAACTCGAGTATGGTGAAAAGGACAAGCGTGATCTCCAAGATGCGGTTTTTTTCTGGTATTTCCCTTGGCAGTTCTTGCTTGCTCTCTTTATTGCCACTTTCCTCCTTTTGGCAATTCTCGTGACTTGGATCTTTCGCCATTCTTATACCAAGCATCAGCCGGTCCAACGCGCCCCTATCCTAGTGCGCCGATCGCACGAACCGAGCAAGGATATTGTTAATCTCAAGAAATGAAAAAGCTTTCGAGAAAAAATATAATCTTTTCCTTCTGCTTCTTAGCTGGTCTTTTTGGCTTGGGGGCTGGGCCGGCCTGGGCGCAGGAGCGCATGGCTTTGACGATTACGCCCCCGATTATAAAGAACAATGTCAATCCGGGCCAGATCTGGAAAAGCTATATCAAGGTGGTGAACAATAATCAGACTGAGATGGAGGCTTATGTCCAGCTTGTCAATTTCGAATCAGGCAGTGAATCCGGTACAGTCCGGCTCGCTCCCTTGCCAGAAGAGACGATCAAGGCTAATCCTTGCCTGGTCAATAATTGGGTGATAGTCGAGGAAGGACCCTATAAGATAGCAGCCGGAAAAAGCTATGACATCCCCTTTATCGTCGATGTGCCAGAAGAGGCGGATCCGGGTGATCATCATATCGCGCTTCTAGTCGGCACTCAGCCGAGAGACAAGACAGATGAAGGCTCGGCCATCAAGATTTCTTCGATGCTTGGCTCGCTCTTACTCCTCAATGTCAATGGCGATGTCGAAGAAAGCGGGCTGGTCCGGGAGTTTACGACTGACAAGCAGCTCTATAGCCAGGGAGAAGCCAAGTTTACGCTCCGTTTCCAGAATACTGGCAATACCATTCTCCAGCCTCAGGGCGAGATCAAGATTTTTGATTTCCAGGGCAAAGAGAGGGGAGATGTAAAGATAAATCATCAGACAAGTACCGGCAATGTTTTTCCAGAGGACGTGAGAAAATGGGAATATGCCTGGTCTGTTCCCGAAGGACTACTTGACATGGGGCGCTATCGAGCGGAGATGATCCTGTCTTATGGCAATGAATCGAAGCAGACTAGCAGTCAGATCTTATATTTCTGGGTAATCCAATGGAAGCCGCTTCTTATCGCTTTTGGAAGTTTTTTCTT
>CAZIGB010000096.1:0-2611 GCA_964539005.1 uncultured Gammaproteobacteria bacterium
GGCATGTTTATTCTCGGTATGGCCTATACTATTTGGGAGTTTTTTATCGCTAGATAATCCCCGTCATCCTAAAATTCTCTAAACTTATGAAAATCGCTATCATCTCTGATATCCATGACAATCTAGTCAATTTGGAAAAATGTCTGCGCTGGTGCTCGCAAAATGAGATCGAATCCTTGCTTTGCTGTGGCGATGTGACCAATGATGAAACGATTGCCTATCTAACGGAGAATTTTCCTAAGCCGATCTATATGGTGCGGGGAAATGCTGATAACTTTGAAACCGACAGATTGGATCATTATAAGAATCTGATCTTTAGCGGCCGAATAGGAAGAATAGAGCTCGATGGCCAGTGGATCGGACTCTGTCATGAGCCATTCCTTTTTGATCAGGTAATCGCGGAGGGGGCTTGTTCGATCGTCTTCTATGGCCATACGCACAAGCCTTGGGAGGAGGAAAAGAAAGAAACCCGTTTTGCTAATCCGGGGACCTTGGCGGGGATGTTTCAGATGGCGACTTTTGCGATCTACGATACGGCGAGCGGGGAGCTGGTACTACAGATCCTTGATCGTCTTTAGCCAGCTTACTTTAGCCTCTCTATATGAAAATAGAAATAAAATACCTGCTAGAAGGCGCAGAAAACGCCGAAGGGCTGGTGGTGATAATCGATGTCTTTCGCGCCTTTTCTACGGCTGCCTATGTTTTTTCGAACGGAGCGGCTACTATTATCCCGGTGGCAGAGCTGGATCTGGCGCGCAAGCTCAAGGCCGATCAGCCGGAATACATCCTGATGGGTGAGAGGGATTGTCGCAAGCCATCTGATTTTGAATACGGCAATTCGCCAGCCCTGATAGAATCGGTCGATTTTAGCGGAAGGACGATCATCCATACGACTTCGGCTGGCACTCAGGGTCTGATGCGAGCGACGCGAGCGGAGGAATTAATCGGTGGCAGTTTCGTAAATGCGCGCGCGATCGCTGACTATATCTGTCAGCGCGATCCGCAACTTGTGACCCTTGTTGCGATGGGGACGGCTGGAAAAGAGCGCGCCCGAGAAGATGATCTGTGCGCGGAATACATCCGGGCTTTGCTTGATGGCGATAAGCCTGATACTGATGCTATCAGGACTGAGCTAAGAGCCAGTGAATCGGCCCAGAAATTTTTTGATCTGGCTCAGTCGGCTTGGGCGCCGGAAAGGGATTTTGCCCTTTGTCTGGCTTTTAATCGTTTTTCTTTCGTCCTTGGGCTCGAGAATGATGATCAGGGCAGAAAGGTATTAATAAAAAAAGAGATTTAGCTAAGCGAAAAATAAACGCAATAGTATGAAAGAATTGAACAAGGTCAAGAAGGTAGCGCTCGCGGCGGCGCAGGAAGCAGGCGCAGAACTGCTCAAACGTTTTCATAAATTTTCTCGCCGGGAGATCATGCTGAAATCTCATCACGAGATACTTACCAAGGCGGATCTGGCGGCGGAGAAAATAATTATCAGCCAGGTGAAAGCGGCTTTTCCGGATCATCATATCTTGTCGGAAGAATCTGGAGAAAATAGCCAGCAGTCGGACTGGTTCTGGGTGATCGATCCGCTCGATGGCACGACGAATTTCTCGATGCATAATCCGCTCTGGGCGGTCTCGATCGGGGTGGCTTATCGGGGTGAGCTCGTATTTGGGGTGGTCTATGCCCCCTATATGAAGGAGCTTTTTAGCGCTGAGAAGGGCAAGGGGGCAAAAATGAATAATAAGAAGATAGCAGTCTCGGGTGTGCATGAAGGCAAGGTTTTAAATACTTTTTGCCATAGTCATCATGCCAAGGATATCGCGCGCGCGGTCGCTTATTATAGCCGGCAGAAACAAGACGGATTTGATTGTCGTCAGCTCGGGAGCGCTTCGGTCGAGCTGGCTTATGTCGCGGCGGGTCGGATCGAGTCGATCGTTATTCCGGGCGCGCATCCCTGGGATGTGGCGGCGGGGGTGATGCTGGTCCAGGAGGCGGGCGGCCAGGTAACGGATTTTGGTGGCAAGGCTTGGACGCTCGAGAGCCCGGACATGGCCGCGAGCAATGGACTGGTCCACGGGCAGATCAAGGGAGTATTAAAGAATATTTGACAGAAAGGCGAAAAAGTTCTTAGATGAGGGTAAATAAAGGAATTTTGCCTCGTTCATTTTAAGCCGAAAGGAGAAATCAGCTAGAAAAGGGAAAGACTGAGTAGTCTCATTTTTTCAATCAAAGCTGTTTTTAGACAAAGGAGCTTGGTCATGACGAACACAATCTGGGTGGGCTTGGCTGGAGCGGCAGCAGGGGTGCTTATCTTGTTTGCTTTTCTTTTCTGTTTTCGGGTCCGGCATTATAAGCAGTATCGGGACAGCTCGATCGAGTGTTTTCTCAAAGGCCCGGTTTCGCGCTATATCGAGAGCATCCGCTATATCGACTATATGGACATCCGCAAGGTTATCAAACATCGGGCGGTGATCGATATGGAGTCGAGTCAGATGCTGGTCTGTGATGAGATCCGTTTTCTTCGCGGTCCGAATGAGCGGCGCTTCATGATGACGATCTGGCACGATGATCCTCAGTCCGGCTATCGCGTCGAGCGCATCATCTTTCTCCGGGA
>CAZIGB010000096.1:2711-4560 GCA_964539005.1 uncultured Gammaproteobacteria bacterium
GCTAGTGGGAGGCCGACGATGTTGCTGTAATCGCCTTCGATGCGATCGATCAGGAGGGCGCCGCGACCTTGGATGCCAAAGGCGCCGGCTTTGCCCAGGGCTTCGCCGCTCCGGACATAGGCGTCGATTTCTGCTTCGCTTAGCTCTTTGAAGCAGACCTTGGTCACGACGGAGCGGGTGATCTGCTTCCAGTTCTCGGCGTCGATCACGGTCAGGCCGGTGATGGTATCGATGGTTTTGCCAGAGAGGGCCCCGAGCATGATCTCGGCGTGCTCTTCATCACGGGGCTTGCCGAGGATCTGACGGCCAAGGGAGGCGATGGTGTCGGCGGCGATGATGAGGCCGCTTTTGACGAGCTTTGAGGCGGCTTTGGCTTTGCCAGCGGAGAGGTGCTCGACAAGCTCAGTCGGGGAGAGCTGAAGCCCCATGTCTTCTTCATAATCCGGCACGAGGATTTTGAATTCGAGTCCGATCTGTTCGAGGAGCTGTTTGCGCCGGGCAGAGCCAGAGGCGAGGTAGATAGTTTTCATGGGTAAATATTGGATTTGTTAATACAAGATATATGATACTAGAAAAGAAGATTTAGGGAAATAGGCAGTCGGCTTCTGGTATTTCATTGGCTGTTTTCCATGAATTTATGAAAATTTTATACATCGTAATCCATTAATTTTTATTAATTGCTTACATTATAGTCTGAGAGAGGGTGATCGCTGATTGAGACGAAAGGCTAACTTTATAAAAATATCAATAACTGACAAACTTTATAAAGTTTGCTAAAGTGGAGGCATGAATATAAAGGAAAAACTGAAAATTATCCAAAAGGTATCCGGATTGACGCAGATTGAGATTGCCAACAAAATCGGTGTTTCTTTTGTCGCCAGTATCCATGCTCGATTCGAACAGATCCATCCTTTTTTGAGTATTACTTTTTCAGAAAACATATCGAATTTCCAAAGTAATAAATGAGTCAGCTCATGGACAATAGTGCTTTCTTCATTTCGGAATGGCTTGTCTGTCATGAGTAGTGTAGCGGTTTTATTTTCTAAATCTACCTTAATATCACCGCTCTGTTTAAAATCTTTTCTTTTGAAATCACTTATCTCAATATCTATTTTTCAATCACTTAGCTGGAATATCTTTATCCATTTTTTTAAAATTTCGTTTAGTTCATTTATTTGTAGGCCTTCTTTTTTCATATGGTTCTAATATAGTAATTTAATTATTTTTTATTGATGCGACATTAAGGGAATTAATGATAGCATTGTATGCTATAAACAGTCTGCCTGATGATGTAAAAATAAAGATGTTGTCAGATGGACTGGATTCTTTGGGTGCTATTTATATTGGTATAAAAGAAAATACCCGCTCCTATCGACAGAAGCGGGTCTTGGTTTTTTTTGGGAGGGCGGCTTTACTTTTTTTCTTTTTCAGGAATGTGGGCGTTTGAAGATGTATAGTTGTTCTTCCAGTCCTTTGAAGGGGATTACCTGCACCAACTCCCAGCCGTTTTTTCCCATTGCGTTTAACTCTATTTCAAGAAAGATCGTTTTTTCAATTATTATTGTTGTATACTCCCACTTTTGCATGTCCAGCCTCCGTTTAGGTTTATTTGGGTATTTGATAAAATGATCGAGTCTGGCTATATTAGCACTTATTTTTTATATTTCAAGGGTAAAAGGGGAAATTTTGGCTTGACAAAATAAAGAAAAAATATTAATATGGCTGGTATTTGTTCATTTGCAATTTATCGTAAAACAGGCCAAACATCCTAAAAAACAACAGGAGGGAAGCATGCAAAAGACTTACGGTACTATTTGGTTTACGGTTTCCTTGATTCTTCTCTGCTATC
>CAZIGB010000097.1:0-4521 GCA_964539005.1 uncultured Gammaproteobacteria bacterium
TGATTATTATCATCTGACCGGGCCGCTCATGAGAGAGGCAATCGAAGATGAGTTAGGGGTCTCTTTGGAAGATCTGAATCTGAAAGAGCAGTTTTATTTTCTAGACTATGTAAAAGGAGTGGAAATTTCTGAAATCGACCAGTTCAAGAGTTTTGTTAAAAAGCACGGAAAGAATGCCCTTAAATCCTTTCTTTCTCTCGAGCAGGATCCGGGTATGGGCGTGCTAATCTTGTCTATCGGTGAGAAGCTAAAAGATCAGCCCGAGCTAGCGGATGAGCTCTTTGCCAAGTATGCAGAGATGGTGGATAATTTTGATCAAAAAGCTGCGGAGTTAACAGCTATTTATGAGGACATATTTTTTAGCAAGCGTATCGATAGCGGTCGTTTTAAAAAGAGCATGCTGATTGGGGCGAATGAATTATTGAAAAATGCATTTGCTGGCTTAAAAGATAATGAACAAGCTCCGGCATCTCATGTTATTGAGAACTTGGTATCGGAGCTGGATAAACAGGAAAAAATCCAACTTGAGGTCATAGTAAAACTGCAAAGTATGGCGGATAAATTGAATCAGTATTATGACGCGATTGGCAAAGAAGTAGTTGGTGAAGAAACTTTAGCAATGATGGATGAGATTAGTGCAACGGCTAATGAAAATTTTGGCAAAGAAGAGGCGGACTACTTAAAGGAGGATATTGCCAGACATAAGAGATATGATAGTGGTAGAATCGAAGATCTGATTTCTAGTTATAGAATGCGCTATACACTTCCTGAGGCCGAGGCGGAAATCATTAAGCAGATAGCAGGCAAAACCGATGAGGATATAGAAAGAGTAAGGCAGGAGCTTGAAAAGGACAGAGCCGAATATGAGCCGCATGTAAAAAGACTAGAAAAACTTCTTCGCCTGCAGAAGGAGTTAGAAAAGGCGCTTGATAATTTTGTCTATGGTGAAAGAGAAATCCAGACCGAGGGTGAGTCAGCAAACCTGGAAGCAAGGCTTCTTAATAAATACCAGGAGATAATCGACCATGCCAGAGAGTCAGCTAGAGTGAAGTTGAAGTTGATCGGCGGTGAAGAAAAGGCATTGCCAGCGGATAAGATTGATCAAGTGATCGATAGGTTATTGGAGAACGCAGGCCACATCTTGGAAAGCTCCATTGATAAATATTTGAGTCAGAGCCAAGATATAGAAGCACAATTGAAGTCTGATATCGAGCGCATCAACGCCAAGATCATGCTTCTTGACCAGATAATAAGACAAACACCCCGTGAAGAGGTGGCCGAGCTGGATCTTCGCGAGATTGCTGATATAGAGAAAATCCAGGATCTGCCGGCTACGGTGCTGTTGAGTGATAAAGACTTATTGAAAAAAGTATTGGCTGCTGTTGAAGCCCAATTTCCATCAGGGGACAGAGAATTATTTTTGAAGGAATGTGAAAATAATAAAAATCTCAACTTTACACTCACTATAGCTAATGGTGAGGTGATGTGTTGTTTTGGAAAGGAAAAGCGAGCGGAAGATGTCTATTATCTTGATTGGTTTATAGCGAATCCCGATTCACCGATTAAGGGATTAGGAGAGGCTACGGTTAAGCTTGAGTTCTTAAAGCCAGAAAGTGAAAATAATATCTATTATGCCGTGGCAAAGCCTCACGTAAAATCTTTTTCCTTGCTTCTTGAAAAGCTTGGATTTGTTGCTTTTGATGGAGAGACACAGGATGACGAGTATAAGCATCATTATACTCGTTGTCGTAAAACTGCGGAAGACAAAAAGTTAAATGGCAAGCAATTAGATAGAGCAGGACTTGAAAGACTAGTCAAAATAATAAAAAATATTGCTAGAACTCCCATGGTGATGGAGTCTGTTATAATTGAAGGTGTCGTATATAGTGTGGCTAAAGTAGAGTATCACGGGCAGGATCATCGAGATGATATAGTAAGCGGTGACAGTGATGGCTGGCTTATGGCAGAGATAAATCGTCAAAAAGAAAAAGGAAAAGTACTATCTCGTTTTATACCAGAAAGCACGGCCAAAGATAACCAGGTTTACTATGCTGTGTTTGAAAAAGATCAAGTCGATAGGAAATCGGAATTGAAATTATTTTCTAGCATCCCGGCTTTGTCTGATAAAGCAAGTAACAACCATTCTGATTCGAATAAAGTTTTAAGTAGCTGATATATAGCTCCATTCTTTATGTTTACGGCAAAAAAGCTGCCATTGCCAATAGAAACGAAACTGATTTCATCTTCATAAATCATTATTTCGCCACCTGGAAAGTCAAAAGGACACTTTATTTCAGTTACGAGCCGGGTTTCACGGAGATTGTTGCTGTCTTCGGATTTTAATGTTCTTCCTTTTTCTGTATCAAGAGCTATTACTCTTGTTTTTATATTTTTTCGAATTCTTTTTTTAACAAATTTTTTTAGAGCTTCATTCAGGTTAAGCGCTTTTTCATCCTCAAGAACTTTTGTAAAAGAGAGGATTTCAGAATTTGGCTTTGTGTTGTTAGCGACTTCTTCCAGTAGTTTTATAATGCCTTCTTCTCCTTCATAAAACCTTACCCCCGGCTTATTGCTCATGAGATTATAGGCCGAAACCATATCGGGCAGGTAGTTATTGAATAACTCCCTGTCTTTTTTTAGTTTTTTTTCAGCTTGTTCGAAGTAGTTCTCCATATTGCTCGGGTGTCCGAGTCGGAAAACCGCCACTTGGCCCCGTCGTTCTGAGCGCTCAACGATCTTTAGGGCGCAGAGCTCGTCGAGATCTTTGTAAACTATAGCGCGGGATTTGCCTATCTTATGGGCAATATCCGAGGCTTTGGCGTCCTTGGCCTCAAAAAGGTGCTCGAGAATCATAGCTTGGGTGGGGGTGAGACCGGCTTTTTGGAGAATGTTTTTGAACATATGTTTATGGTTGCTTTTTATTTAGTGTCTGCAGCCAGGCGCAAAAGAAACAAAGTGTCGCTTTTCAGGCTTGATCTGACCCAGTCTTTTTGCTTTTCGTCGATCAATTCTCCGAGTCCAACGAGCATTTTGTTGTCTGGAATATTTTCGACAAATGTTATGCATTTTTGGATGTATTCAAGTTCAGATTCGATCCCGTGGGCTATTAAGACATTCTTGTCTGGTTCCCAATGTTGTTTTAGGAAAAAATGGATATCGAATAGATCGCGGGCTGTAAATGAATTTCTGGCGGTGAGTGCTACAAGTTTTCCGGCTAGCATCGAATCTTTTTTTGTTATCAGCATCGGAATGCCCAGATAGCTTTGCATTTCGTAAGAGGCGCCAGTGTTCCTATTGTTTATTTCTATTTTTATCTGATGTTCGCCTGGCGCATAGGAGAGGGAAAAGAAAATGGTAGCAAATTTTTTTTGCGAGTCTTTGATTTCGCCGTATTTTTCCAGTATTTTCTTGACTCTAGCGAATAAGAGATCGGTATTTTCTTGTGACTGCTCAAGCAGATCAAAATCAAGATCTACTGAAAATCTAGGTAAGTCATAAAAGAGAAAAGCCGCGGTTCCGCCTTTGAAACCGAGAAGCGAGGAAATTTTGATGTCGGAATAGATATCCTTGAGAATCTCCAACATGATTCGCTTGTGTCTATCTTTATTGAGCATATTTTTTTTGATAGTCAATTATCTTTTTTTCAAAGTTTTTTTGCTTGTAGATCGCTGCCATTTCGAGACAGGTCTGCCAATTGATACTGCGAAGGTTGTCAAAGTAATAATCTCCAAACAAATACAGCATGTCCAGAAAGGCGCGTTCTTTTGTAGCTTGGAAAAATGTACCTTTGTTTATTAGCCCTTGTGAATTTACGAGCAGATTATTTTTTAGTTTCCGATAAATTATTTTTCCTTTTTTGAGGGGAATCTCGCGAGATAGATAGCTGGCCGCAAAGATCGAGTCATAATATTGGAATATAACACCTTCTCTTGCCAGAACCGTTTCAAAGCTGATGTAAGACGGGCTACAGATCTTCACTGCCAGTTCATTCTTGTCATATTCCTGGTCCTTGGCAAATATTCCCCGTCTTAGCCGCAAGAGACTTTTATTTTTAACATAATAGGATAGCTTGTTCTTTAGCTTCGTACTGTCTTTTTCTTGCGTCAAAATAGCGATTTCTTTACTAGTAAAAACCGTTTGTTTCGCTTTATAGATTTTTAGCAGAAAGCTATCCATATATTGTGAACTATAGGTATGATTATTTCATACCTTTAGTTTATCAAATATATATTAATTTGTCAAGCGTGATTCAGATAGGAACAATTTTAATGCCAAGCAGTATCTGAATTATCGGGTTTATGCGAGATCGGGGTAAAGCAACTATAAATATTATAGCATATCTGTAATAAATGTCAAGTTATAAAATAGACAAAATATTATAGTAAATATTATGTTAAATCCCTTTATTATAAAGGTATATTCTAATAATAGACTAAATAGTAAAGCAAAATTATTGACAGAATAGCCAATGCGTGCTATACTGCTGTTAACAAGATGAGATTTGACAAATAAGTCAAATTT
>CAZIGB010000098.1:0-4494 GCA_964539005.1 uncultured Gammaproteobacteria bacterium
TATGACTGGACCATCATTGCCAAGGATATGGAAAAAGTCTTT
Organism: uncultured Gammaproteobacteria bacterium; assembly: GCA_964539005.1. Taxonomy (GTDB): domain Bacteria; phylum Patescibacteriota; class Patescibacteriia; order Patescibacteriales; family UBA12075; genus JBBRXK01. The sequence goes on from CAZIGB010000098.1 coordinate 43, forward strand.
GATCAGCTCTTGGCTAAATAATTTTTGAATCAATTTATAAAAAAACTGCTCGATTTTTTCGAGCAGCTTCTTTATACTTATGGCACGTGATGAGGGGCAGTTATAACTTTATAGCTTTCGTTAATTTTTTTAACGAAGTAGGTAAATTCTGATTGAGGCTCACCGCTCATACCACAACAAGGGCCTTGCTCATGTATTTTGTCATTCTCTTCTAGGAATCTTACTTTAATCTCATATGTGTCATTGTCAAGTTCATTGCTGGAAATTATTTCTGGCTGATAGGTGCTTTCCTTTTTGTAGTGACTATAATTTTCCAAAACTTTGGCTTTGTCATTCCGGTCTTCCTGGGGGCTAAAGCTTTCTAGTCCTTCCCAAGTTTCTGTGTAGTAATTTGTTTCTTTAGAGACTACTGTTTCCCCAGTTTGTGGAATTTCTAGCTGATCGACCGCTTTGCTGAATTCTTTAGTTCTGAGAAGATAGAAGAAATCTAAGAGTGCTTTCTCGGCTGCATTTTTATAATCATTGGTGCTTACTGGCTTCTGTTCGGTTGTGTTTTTTAAGTTTGATCCTTTTTCTAATTGATCTGCTTCAGTTATTGGTGATGACAAGCAGTTGTCAGATGGAATTGCTTCTTCTTGTAATTTTTTTATTTCAGCCTCTCTGGACATGAGCTCCTCTTTGTTTGATTTTTTGAGATCTTTTATCTCTTGTTGCAGATTCGCCTCGGAAACCGCACTTTTCTCACTTAGAAAGTAATAAGTTCCACCACTGGTAATGATGGCGGTGATGAGGGTGCAGATTATCAGTGGAAGATAATCGTGAATTGTCTTGCTTGGTCCAGCGGGCTGGATGAGTTGTTCGTCGCTCATATTTATTATTAAAATTTATTATTGTTATTCGGTAAAATCTTTTTCACGTAGTCCAGACATGAGGACGATAGAGCGGAAAGTACCATATGGTATTTCTTTTTTGCTGGTCTTAATGATGACGGTGGAGACTGGGTTACCATTTTTGCGATATTTGGCATGTGATCCTTTTTGAGAAATAAAAATAAAACCCTTGTTAAGCAGGGTTTTTTGGACTAGCTTCAGCTTGATCGGCTTAGGCATGACGGTATTCCATCTGGATGATTCCTGGTCTTTCTATGCGGCTGATATCGTTCGGGTTTTTTTCTTCGAAATATAAATCGAGTGCTTCTTGTAGACACTCTAGCGACTCTTTTCTACTTTCGCCAAAACTTGAGACACCAGTATTCAGATTCCAGGCTATATAATCTTTTCCCTCTTTCCAGACGACATTTTTTAGATTGATTTTTATCATATGTTTTTTTGATGATTTTACTATAACAGAAATGATGATATGCAGTCAAGCTTTATTCATTTATCAGTTTTAATATTTCCCCGATATCCGCGGTAGCTGTGCAGATCACAGAATCACCAGCCCCGTAATAGATTCTCAATTCGTTTTCGCGGAGAACGCTGCCGCAACAGAAGATTACTTGGGGGAGCTGGTGTTTAGTTCGCAGTTCTTCGATATAGGTTTTTTGTTCTTGTTTGTCCATTTTCAAGAGCTTGTCCAGTCCGCCCGGTATTACATCGATGAGGCCGCTGAGTTCGTAGTGGGCTTCCGGCCAGAAAATCGGTTCGGGGTGGCGATAGAGTACTTGGCTGGGATCGGATTTGTCGAGAAGTAAGAAGCCAAGACGATAGCAGTGCTTTTGATCTATGCCGTGGTAGAGTATGAGCCAGCCTCGTTTTGTCAATATCGGGGGCGGCCCCATCTCAACAAAGGTATTGTCAAAAAAATCACCAGACCGAGCAGCGAGAAAGGGCGAGCGGCTGGCGGTCCAGCTGATGCCATCGTCCGAGCTCGCGGACCAGATATTATATTCACCAAAGAGCATCCGGAATTTTCCATCGAACTTTTCCGGAAATATCGCGCCTGATTTTGACCATTCGCCTTTTTTCTCTTTGATAATGATTCCGTCTTCGGTAAATTTCCTATAGACGCCACCGGCTGAGCTGAAGCACCAGCCAGTGAGAGCCGGGGTGTGCTTTTGCCAAGTGTAAAGATCTGAGGAAGTTGCGACTTGCAGTCTTACATCTTCGCCATCAAAGGTGGCGTGAGCCATGTAGTAAGTATCGCCGATCTTCGTAAGGCGCGGGTCCTCGAGACCGCGCACTTCATGATCCAAGGTCGGGACGAGAGCAGGTTCTGGTAGTCGTTCAAAATTGATCCCGTCTAGAGAGAGTGCATGGCCTATGCAAGAATGCCAATCAGATCCGCCCCCTATCGCGCGGTAGAAAAGATGATATTTTTTGCCGTCAAAGATCGCCCCCGGATTATAGAGCTTCAAAGACTCCCAGGAATTTGCTGGGTTTGGCTTTAAGATCGGGTTTTCCTGGGCTCGTTTGAATATTTCCATACTAGCTTTTTCCTAGTATTTATTATATAGTATAGTCAGTAAAATGTCTAAGAAAAGGAAAAATCATGCTTTATAAAGATTTTTATATTGCCTTGCTCAAGCTCAAGAAATACTTGAAATTCTTTATTTCTGGTTCTTTGGCGGCGCTGGTTAATCTGGGGATGCTTTATGTATTCCACGGTGTCTTGGAAATTCCGGTGGTCTTGGCGGCGAGCCTGTCTTTTGTCTTAGCCTTTGTCGTTTCTTTTACTTTACAGAAATTCTGGACCTTTGCCGACATGGGAAGCGAGCGCATCTATGGCCAGCTTTCCCGTTATCTCTTAGTTGGACTCTTTGGTCTTTGGTTAAATGCCTTCGGTATCCATATCCTGACAGAGCGGTTCGGGGTCTTTTATCTTTTGGCCGAGGTATTCTTGACGATTGTTCTGGCTATTTTCAATTATTTCCTTTATCGTTTGATCTTCCGCAAAGATGATGAGGGAGAAAAAGAGATGCAGGCTAGAAAGAGCATTCTGATTGCGACCGGTATCTATCCGCCGGATACAGGTGGACCGGCCAGTTATAGCCATAGCATCTTGGGAGAGCTTCGGGCGCGTGGCTTCTCTGTCCGTCTTATCACCTATGGTAAGAGTGAGCCTGGGGATAGTGAGACAGGTGTTGTCCGTATTAGTCGGAAGTCCGGAGTGTTTGGCCGTTATTGGTGTTACTTCCAGGCGGTTTGGCGCTTAGCCAAAGATGTGGATCTCGTCTATGTCCAGGGTCCAGTGAGTGAGGGACTACCGGCTTATGTGGCTTGTCGTCTGCGTGGCAAACGTTATCTTTTAAAAGTAGTAGGGGATTTTGCCTGGGAGCAGGCGAGCCAGCGGGCCGGCGTCACTGATCAGCTCGATCTATTCCAGAAAAAGAATTATGGACTGCGGACGGAGATCTGGCGCCTGGTTCAGATATTTGTCGCGCATGGCGCGGAGCGGGTGATCGTGCCGAGCTACTATCTCTCTAGCATCGTATCGGGCTGGGGCGTGGCTGAGGAGCGGATCAGGGTTATATACAATGCAGTGAATGTCGGAAGCATTGCCATGGATAAAGAGGCGGCTCGAGCCAAGCTCAATCTGTCCGGCCAAGTCCTGGTCTCGGCTAGTCGTCTAGTGCCCTGGAAGGGATTTATTTCGCTCGTGCGGGTAATGGCTGACCCGGAGCTAAAAGCTACACTTTACATTGCAGGTGATGGGCCAGAGAAGGAAGCGATAGCAATGGAGATTGAGCGCCTGGGACTGGGAGAGAAAGTGAAGATGCTCGGCGCGCTTGAACAGTCGGAGCTTTGGTCCTTTATTCGGGCGGCTGATGCATTTATTCTCAATACTGCTTATGAAGGGTTATCTCATCTTTTGATCGAGGCAATGTCGCTCGCTACGCCGATTATAACGACAGCAGTTGGGGGTAATACTGAGCTTATTGAAAATGGAAAGAGTGGGCATCTTATTCCATTCAGTGATGATGAAGCCTTGAAGGTTGCTATCAAGTCGGTATTATCCGATCCAGCGGAGGCTTCACGTCGAGCGGATGTAGCTAAGGGGAAGGTTTTAGAATTTTCCCAGGAGCGGATGATAGAGGAATTGGTGAAAGAAATAAGTTTGATTTGAAAATTAAATCATTGAAAATTGTTTGAAAATTTCAAATTGCCAGCTCAAGGCTGGTCCGCCTTGGGCGGAAAGATATAAAAATTCTTCTAAAGAAGATGAAAATACTCAGCTTAAGCCTAGACAAAAAAATACTAGACAAGGATTCGATCGGTGTGCAGAAGACGATCGAGTATGCAGATCTGGTCGAGAAGTATCTGGTAATTGTGCCAGCTGATACAGATACGCGTATTACGCTTTCGCCACGGGCCGAGGTCTTCGGCGTCGGGGGCGCGAACCGACTCGTTAAGCTCTATAAGATGTATGTTCTTGCCAAGCTACTGGCTAGGAAATACGCCTGTGATCTTGTGACTAGCCAGGATCCATTCGAGCTCGGACTCATCGCTTATT
>CAZIGB010000099.1:0-4378 GCA_964539005.1 uncultured Gammaproteobacteria bacterium
ATGACGACGTTCTTTTTCATGGGATGGCCGTTCAGTCCGGAACGGAACGAGGGGACAGTCTTCCGTTATCAGGCGAATGATTTTGTCAATGCGACTCGTTTAGGATCCGCTTATGCCTCAGCGGACAATGCTCAGATCATGGTCGGCTGTCTGGCTCCGCTTTCGGGCGGTGAATTCGTGATTGTGAGAGGGAATAATGGCTCGAGCGGAACTCAGGTCTTTAGCTGGAATCCGCGCGATGCCTGGGTGACTGAGAATGCCGGTCCGGATCCCGGGGCGGTGCTTAATGGCTGTGAGCTGGTCCGGCGGCCCGGGACGGATAATTATCTCCTTTTGACCTTTGATGATGATGCGGATGTCGGTAGCGCTTATTATTACGGCGGCTCCGCTTATAACAATTCCTGGACCACCTGGACCCAGCATTCGTCAGACGAAGAAGATACGGATAATTACGTCGGCGAGGCTTTTTTCTCGGCCGGGGATAATACCAAGGGCGCGATCAGCTTCTCGAACAGCTCGACCAATAATTATACTTACGCCAAATATTTCGTCTGTTCGGGCACTACTATCAATTATGGATCGCAGGTCAGTTCACCGAGCAGCGCTCCGGGGGATTGGGGAAATAGTTTCGTGCATGGCGAAGTGGCAGTGGATCCAGGGGCGAGCGGGATCGCTTATTATGCTGGCCGCGATACGGGCGGACAACTGAATGTTTATAAGCTGGATGCTTCGACCCCGACGATCAGCTGGAGCACGATGACGAATGGCGATAATATTTCCGCAAGCGCGCTCTATAGCGAGATGAATGACGCTCAGAAACCTTTTGCGATCAATTTTTATCGTAATGGCGAGGGAGTCATAAGCTGGCTTTCGGCGGCGGCCGCAACTCCGAAATACCGCAAGATCATCGCGAGCTCTGCCAGTGTGGACGGGAGCGATACGGCGGTGCCGGGCGCTGCTAGCAATATCTATCCGCGAGTCAGATTCTATAATGATCCGAACGTCGAGGAGATGCTGGCTATCTATGAGAACGATGACATCGATTATTCGGCTGTTTTCTGGGACGGCGGCAATGACCAATTCTATGCGGCTGGCACGCAGGCTTGGACTGAGCTGGTTAGCCTCTCTGGCGCCCTTGACAAAGATGACGAGAAAACGGTCTTTGCTTATACCGGGTTCAATTCCGCGCCGAACGCGCCTCTCTCGCTCCATCAATACCAGTCGGGCGCGACCAGCACGCTGGCTAATCAGGCCTGGATCAGCACTAGCACTATCTTACTCAACGCTTCCGTGACCGATTATGATACCAGCGAGAGCCTTTCGCTCTATGCTCAATTGGTGGCTGAGACAGATACCTTTTCAACAACAACCGATGGTCTCGCTTCGGCTTGCGCGCCAGGCACGGCCTATGGAGCATGTGCTTCCAAGATCTGGCTGGTCGCCTCAGCGAGCGGGGATTTCAGCTACACGCCTTTTATGGCTACGGCAACTATCGCTAATATCAATGATTCTTCGATCGGCTACAAGTGGCAGGTGATCGCTTGTGATGACGAGATAGAATGCTCGGCTTGGTCCAGATTCGCGGCCATTGGCCCGAATTTCAAGGTCGATACGGTCGCTCCGACCGCGCCAGGACCATTGTCGATCGCGGCAATTACGAGCAAATCCATTACCCTCAGTTTTGGCGCCGCTAGTGTCGAAGATAATTTCAGCTCGTATCTGATCCGTTATAAGACTGGAGCAAGCGGGGTACTACTAAGCGATCTGGTCCATAGCAGCCCGAGCCTATCGAGCCGGCTCTATGGTGGCGCGACAACGACCATCGTTCTCAATCTTGCCTCTTCCACCCAGTACGTTTTCAATATCTGGGCCATCGATCAGGCGGGTAATATCGCGACGGCTACGCCAGAAATAGCCACAACAACCAGGGCTTCCGCCTATTTTTCCCAAGTTTCTTATCTATTCGAGAATGACGACGGGGTGGATGTCAATTCTAACTCGGCCGATCTTTCGCCGGCTGAGGCGATGACGGGTGTCAATCTCGGCCAGCGTCTGAGCGTCCGTTTCCAGATCGAGAATAGCGGCGGCGATCAGAGCGAAGCGACTATTTTCCGGCTGCAGTATGAAAATCAGAGCGATGCCCCTGGCACCTGGGTCGATGTGGGCGATAGCTCGCAGATCGCTTATTCTTACGGTTTGGCTGGGACGAATGGCAATGCTATCACTTCTGCCAAAGCGGGCGCGAATAGCGGCTGGCAGAATGGCACTTGGCACGAATATACGCGGCTGAGCTCGTCCATGATCTTGGCTAAAGATTCTTATACGGAAATGGTATTCATGATTCAGACCTCCGCCGCTTTGGCGGGCAAGAGTTATCGTTTGCGTCTATATAATGAGACAGTTGCTCGTCCGCTTGATTCCTATACTGCCTATCCGACGCTTTCGACTGTAGCGACAGGACTCAGACGCTATTCGAAAGATGCGCCGGCTTCACTCCCGACTAGCAATGCCGGGCTTACTTATTACCTTGATCAGCGTGGTTATAGCGCCGTTTTGGATGATGATGGCGACCATGACGAGATGGTGATGATAGCTACCAATCCGGTCTTCCTTTTTGCAACTAAACATACGAATAACACGGATGCCGCTTCCAGTACTTGGAGCGGGCGTTCAGCCTGGTCAGCCACCACTAGTAACGTTTATTTGCAGGTTTACCGTTTTGGCACGACCAATGCCTGGGTAACAGTCGATACAGAAAGCGCGGCCGGAGCGAATACTGATTTCAATCTGACAGGTACTGTCAATTCTTATCTTTCTGAATATTATGGCAGTGGCAATTGGATTTATTGGCGCGTCTATCAGCCGGCGGCAAGCGGAACGATGGGAACGGATTTTTACGAGGCTAATTTTTCCGCTCCGCTTCCATTCGTTCTCCAGAATCATTATCGTTGGCGCAATAACGATGGCAATGAGGCGGCTGCGAGCTGGCGTGAGCTGGAGGATTTGGGTAATCCGACCAATGGTTCTCCGCTCGGCCGGGGCAGTACGACCCGTTTGCGTATCGAGGTGGCTAATACGGGTGGAGGAAATGCTGCTAGCTATGCTTATCGCTTGGAATATGCCACTTCGACTGATGTCTGTCAGAGCGATTTTGGCGCTTGGACTATGATGCCGGTGTCAGCGACCACTGAGCATTTCGAGATGGCGACCAGCTCTTATTTCACTGATGGCGATGCGACAACGGCCCGTTTGGCCAATTCCGAGTCTTACATCTTTATCGATGGCGATATGGTCGAGGATCCGTCCAATACTAGTGGCGCTCTCAGTCTGGCTGAACGTCGTTATACGGAGATCGAGTATATGTTCGCTGTGACTGAAGAGGCGATCGCGGCTGAAACTTATTGTTTCCGCGTCACTAATGCTGGCAATCCGCTTGATGCGTATTCCCGCTATCCGGCCGCGACCATTACCGGCAGCAATAATGACGCGCCGAGCTTCACGACTTTGCCCTCGGATAATGGTTCTTCAGTTACCAATCCGACCAATGAGGGTAATAGTGTCTCCTTTACCGCGACTGCTCATGACGACGAAGGGGATAGCTATTATCTGGCTGTCTGCAAGACTGATAGCATCAGTCCCGGCAATAATACCGCCCCGAGCTGTGGCGGCGGTGACTGGTGCATTTCGGGCCTGACCGCAAGCGATAGCGGCGCCTCTTGTGCCTATGAAGCTGTTTCGACGAGTACTGAGGTGGGCGATTGGTATGCCTTTGCCTGTGATAACAGGCCAGGTCTCGGCGTAGCTGACTGTTCGCCTGTCTCGCAGGGAAGCGGTAGCGAGGCCAATAATTCTCCTTTCTCTGTCAACCATCGTCCGCTTTTCACGAGTGTTGCTACGGCGCTCCCAAACCAGGATCCAGGCAGCACTTTCAGGATAGATACGGTCTCTTCTGATAATGATACGAGCAATGGGGCTGACACTCTCTATCTTTATGTCTGTCTGTCTGATGAAGCGAATTTTGCCGGTTGTATCGGCACGACTCTCTGCTCAGCTACGGCTACCTCTTCGCCGAATGCGAGCTGCAGTTTCACTGATATTGCTCCGACTCCGGCCGGAATAACGCCTTATTACGCCTTCCTTTTTGATAGTCATGGCCTGGCGGCGACTGCTAATTCTCGCAGCGCGAGCTATGAGATCAATGATGTGTCTCCGGTTTTCGGCGACCTGGTATTAAATGACGGCAATCATATCAGTCCCAATATCAAAGGCGGGGCGGATGTTTCAGTCTCGGTCGTCAGCTCTTCGACGGTCGACATGAATGGCTGCGCGGATCTGGTCTCGGCGGTCGCGTCGGTCTATATCTCGAATGTCGCTAGTG
>CAZIGB010000100.1:0-4331 GCA_964539005.1 uncultured Gammaproteobacteria bacterium
ACGATTTTCCAGGGAGAATATAAAATGTAGTTTTTTGTGTTGTGGGCAGGAAACTGTATTTTATATATGGTTTAAATTGAACTTTGAAAAATGAATATTCATTCAACTGGAGGGGAAAAAGATGAGTGTCAAAAAAGAGTACTTGCTTAAGACTGTGGGTTTTGTGATGATTTTTTCAGCTTTTTTTCTGATGGCTTTGCCGGTATTATCGACATCCCTGATTCATTATGGAAAACCGACGTATGCCGGATTGAAAGGCGAAGGAGACAGTAAAAAGCTCGTGCTTAGATACGCGGAATTGGATAACCTTGATATTCCCTCGCTTAGATTGCAAGCAAAACTTCATTTTCCCGTCAAATTGAGCGCTTACCAGTCATTTTTTATGGGCATTGCCATGTTTTTTGTTTTTACTTTTTTCATGGGCTTATTCACTGACCTTGAACAAGATGATGATGCGCTCAAACTGACCGTTCCGGCCTTATTTATTGTGATTATTTTTTTGATAATTGCGCCACTATTGGGAGCCAGTATTTACGATGTGAGGGGTGTTCTAAGCAAGACATTCAGCGATAAAAGCCTGGTCGATGCTATTGTCCGCGATTTTTGGCTAAAAACAATAATTATTCGCATGCTTATTAGTGCGGTAGCTCTTTTCGTGTTGGCTCTTTTCTTTCATTTTTTCGTCGGCTACTTGCAGATCAAGATTTGGGAGGGATTCATTATCGCAAGAATTTACAATGGCTGGAAGGCGCGTGTTTTTGCTGATATTCTTAGAAATCGTCGCGATTCAATTTTGAGCGATTTTGTCAGTGAAAATCAAGAAGGAGGCAATGCAGTCGAAGGAGCGACCAGACAAGCATTTTGTCCGAACGATGAAATCTTAACAATTCAGGCTAACGGAAATATTGAGTTGGTAAAATATAGCTATCATCTTGAATGGAGGCCATTTCCGATATTCGTATTACAGAAAGAGCTGGTAAATAGCGTGTCTATGAATAACTTTTTCCGGTATCTGATGGCTGATTCAAAAGATATGGCTTTTGTCGAGCTTCGTGATAAGCTCAGGGAGCGTTACGGCAGCCGCTTCGGTCAAGTCGGTGAAAGAGCGATTGTTGTCTTTGTGCAGGACTTGCTCGATCAGGCTGATCGAGAGTTTAACCAATTACTGTTTAAAACGCAGGAAAAAGAGCTTGGCTCTTCCCTGGCGCATTCGGAAAGGCAGATTGGAACCCTTGTAAATAAGGTCTTGCGAAAATTCAAGTCAGAAGTAGCTAAAATCGGCGCGGCTGAAATCGACTCGATTCTTACTGATTATTGTGAGGGCTTGATCAGTGAAGTGCATTCCCGCATTACTCTATTGCGAGAAGGTCAAGGGGGAGAAGAAAACAGCGAGGGACGTGTTTTGCCCCTGGGAACCCGTTTCCATGTTCGAAGAGACGATTATGATTTTTTTGTCATCGAGCAAGCTCCGGGCGTGAGAACGATCTCTGTCAGTTCCAGCTTTTTGGGAATTGACAATCAGAAACAGTTCAGTCTGGCTTTTCCTTATGTGGTTTTCTTGTTGGTTTTTGAAAGAGGGCGGTTGCGAGATCAATACACTAGCTATCGGAACAGACCGCTCGAATCCTTGAATGATACATTGTGTCTCCCAAATCTTTCCAATATGGATGGTTTGGGAGTCTGCACTGGCTTCGGTGGTCACAGAGTTGACGGTTTGGCAGCTCGTGTCAGTGAAGTGATCAGTCATTTTTGGGCAAGCGAATTTAATAATGATCTAAAAGCTAATTTCGATAGTTATTCGAGGCGAGAAGAGACTTTGAAAAATTTCGCGACCTGGGAAAAAAACTCCAAGAAAAATCCTTTATTCGTTCTGGATATTGATTGGCGGCCAAAGTGTTCTCTTCGCGATTTATTGATGGAAAGTCTCGACCAGATTGACGATCTGTCTAGCAAATTCGGTGAAGAAGAAATCAGGGCGGCTTTTACGGTTTCTAGGGAAGATCTGCGGGAAGCGTTGATGAAGAAATTCGGAGAGCTTCGGGTCGAGGACAGGTATTCAGCCGCTGTATTGGATTGTGTCCGAGAAGGGCGGGATGAATTGATAAATCTTTCCCTTAGCACTGTCTTGGCGGCATTCAAAAGCGTCTTGGAAAGTGAAGGACTAGACAAATCTTTCCAGGGTATCATGAATAAATCAATTACCGCTGCCATTGAGCAGGATTTCAAGGAGCTGACTGGAGAAGTGCTGATAAGGAGACGCATGGAACCTGATCAGCTGATCGATAAAATCAGAGAAGGGAGGTAGATGCATGTTTCCGATATTTATCCTGGATGGCAAAACAGAATTACCGAAGGAAGGCACGTTTTATGTGCTCGCTCAAGATGGCCTGTATCTCAGCAAAGAAACAGGCCTGATCAGGGCGATGGTGAAGGTCGAGAAAATATCCTTTTTGAAAAAGCTTGAGGCAAAAGTGGAATTGCGCTTGCCCAAGATTCCTTCGGAAATGATTGCCAAGTCATTGCTGTTCTTCCGGAAAGTTTTTGAGACCCATCATTCCGAGGCGGCTGTTCTGCTCTATTATTCAAGGGAGCAAAACGTCTATGTTGTCGATGTGCCAAAACAGAGAGTGGGTGCGGCGATTGTTGACTATGAGATTCAAAGCCAATATGACAAGGGCTTCAATCTGGTCGGCACCATCCATTCGCATTGTGATTTCGAGGCTTTCCATTCCGGAATCGATGTTCACGACGAAAGGGATTTTGACGGCATTCACATCACGATCGGGCGGATCGATCAAGCGTATTTCACGATCAGCTGTTCTGTCGTGGTTAACAACAATCGCTTCGATATCGAAGCCGAGAGATTTGTCCATGGTATTGAAAAAGTCGATTTTGTGCCCGAGCTGACAATTGATCACCGGCGCTTGCTTGGGATCAAGCGGGACCCGCTTTATAGCGATGCTTATCAGCGAGAAGGCTGGCTCAATAAAGCCCTTTGCGATGGCATTGACTGCTTGTCCGGTGCTGGGCATTATCAAGCGTCAAAGCAACAGTTTTATGACTTGGTTTTGCCGGAGGGACGGGATTACCGAAATTATCCTTTTCCCAAAGAGTGGTTTGAGCGTGTTATCGTCTATAAAAGTTACTTGTCGATCAGAAAGGGCATTTCTCTTATGGGTGCTGGCGCGCGGATTGGCGATCAGGCTCTGCCGGCGCAGGTGCCAAGGACAAAGGAGGCGTGATCAGATGAACATCAAAATCGTAGGCGCAGGCGGAATCGGAGGGTGGCTCCTGCCTCCGCTGTCGAGATATCTGAACTATAAGGGGGGCAGGACTTTTTTGACCGTAATCGACGGTGACAATTACGAGGCGAAGAACGGAGAAAGGCAGGTTTTTCAGAAGCTGGGAAACAAGGCCGAGGTACAGGTTGAAAGTCTGAAAGGGTTATTTCCCAAGCTCGAGTTCAGGGCTCGCGGTGAATATGTAAGGCCTGAATCGATCGATTATCTGATCCAGGACGGCGATATCATATTTCTCTGTGTTGATAATCACAAGACCAGGCATTTGCTTTCCGGATTTTGCGAGGACATGAGCAATATCGTCCTAATTTCTGGCGGCAACGATTACACCGATGGCAATGTGCAGGTGCATGTGCGCAAGGATGATTTCAATGTCACCTGGCCGATTGCCAATAAATTCCATCCGGAGATACAAAGGCCCTCTGACAAAAGCCCGCATGAAATGAGTTGCGAAGAGCTGGCCGTTTCTGAGCCGCAGTTGATATTTACGAATTTCTACATCGCCTCCTTGATGCTGAATGCTTTTTATGCGTATACGCAGAAAGGGGCGCAATATAGCGAAGTTTACGGTGATATCATCACCAATAATAGCCGTGCGGTAGTTCGCGCGTAGCTCGGTAGTCAAACCAAAACACGGAGGAAAAAGAATGGCTGAGGCAATCAAAGTTGTATGTGGCGCAAACACGCAGGAGATGGAAGGTCTGGAGGGCAAGACCGTTGCCGAGGTAAAGGAGGGATTCAGGGAAGTCTTGAACATTCCTGACGGCGCGCGGGCAATCGTTTCTGGCGATAATGTCGAGAATGTATACGTTCTCCGAGCCGGTGACGTTCTCGAATTCGTCAAGCCGTCCGGCAAAAAGGGGTAAAAAATCCCCCAAAAACAATCACGAGGTGGTCAGAAGCAATTCTGATCACCTCTTTTTAATTATTTTTCCTTTATTGTTTGAGTTGAATGTTATCGGGCCATTGCCAGCTCCCTTAGATCTTTCGGCATCTTTTCGATGGCGTAGCGCAGAGCAGTGCGGGGCATGA
>CAZIGB010000101.1:0-3998 GCA_964539005.1 uncultured Gammaproteobacteria bacterium
CTGGACAGGCGAAAGCTGTTTACCTGGGCTTGTTGGAAGTCTTGAGCGACTCCCACCCCAACGTGCGTCAATACCGCTCGGATTTGTCTGCCGCGTTGTTCTAGGGCAATTCTTAAGAATTAGGTGGAAATTGATAAAATCCCGAATAAGGGAATGCCTTCTATTACCGTTTTTCAGATTGTTTTGGTTAATAACCTAATCGGATACTCTTTATCACAAAGTGAAAGATGATTGAAACAACTGTTGTTGGTGGATAGATTATGAGTCCCAAGTTTCTACTTTTTCAGATCTTATTGGCTGGCTATCGATCTTGTGGTAACACCATCCTACAGCCAGGTTTTGTAGTTCGATCGGTTTCTGTAATCCGAGAGCACTATACATGTCATCCAGATCTTCCGTAAGCGTCAATTTATGAGCCACTTTCGTTGCTGTGTTGGCCAGAACGCCGCGAACCAACTTGCTTGGTGATTGATCCACTATCAGCATGCCTACTCCCTTGGCACGCAGCTCTGCCAGAACACGTTCAATTTGATCCGATAAGATTTGGGAAGCGTCGAGCACTTCTGCACTCTGAACAGACCGCTTCATAATTAGATGAGCTTCTTCAATCAGAATCAAATTCTGTAACATTTCAGAATTTTGTCGAGTTCGGGCAGATGCAGAGGTTAACAATATCACCATTGAGAGGAGCAGTGTTACCTGGCTTTCTGCCACATCTTTTAAGGATAGAGCGAGTGATTTCATTAATATCTTGTCAAAAGGTTCGGCTTCTTTATCATATGAGAAATTGTTTAGATAGCTGTACTTCAACCCGTTAATTCGAGCAGAAATTGTACTTTTAATATCTGCCAAATTCTTTCCTGGGGTGTTTGAATATAACCTATCGAACTTGGACTCCCGAAAATTTTCCCAGAATTCCGCTAATAAAAAAGGCATCGCTCCCTTAGTAGAAAAAAACCGATAATTATTCTTTCTTAAGAAATCCCCTTTTTGATATAACAACGAGCCGAAAATTGTTTCAGAAATATTCCAAAACCATATAAAAAATTCGTAGATGACCTGTTTCATGTATTCAGGCAAAAGAGGTCCTGAGGCAGTAAATCCAGAAACTGAGAAAATGGTGGAAAGTAACTCGAGATGGTTGATCAGACTTACGTTATCTCCAGGCATGAAAGGATTGATATTAAGTTTTTTGATCTCATTCGGATCTGACAAATGAATGTAAGGGAAGGCATAACGAGATGCAATGTCCTGATACTCCTCCTTGAAGTCAATCAGCAACACCTTGGGGGGTCTTTTGCATTCGAGAACTTGCCTGATTATTAATTTAGCAGTATTTGTCTTTCCATAGCCAGTCTGTCCGCTAACCAAGCAATGCCGAGTTAACAGATCAGGATTTTGAGTAAAAACCGAATTGATTGATGATGTATCTCGGAAGCAACCCTCGCGATTAAACAACTCGGTCGAAACTGGTGGTCGAAATAGGTATTGAAGTTCCGTGCGTAGTGCAAGCATTTCTCTTCTCTCAGTAACAACTCTACCATCTAGCCAGGATGCAATCGTTTTGGCAACTTCATTGTTATCAGTTACGAGTAAAGTCGAGACTAATGTCCCTTGATTAGAAACCGGAAGATGTTGCTGAGCGTTTAGACTGATAGACAGCGAAAAGTTTTTATGAGAACGAACCAACTCCTCAATAGGAAAATCTTTATAGGTTTCAATCAATTTTCCAGAAATACCTACCGTACGGTCTGGGGTTTTGTACAAGTTCCGGGAGATATAAAAAGACTCAGGAAAAAGCGCAGGAGCTTCAGTAATCATTCCGAGTTTGAGAACTTCTTGGGGAAGTTCAGGTAATCGACCTTGCCAGTAATACCCCCATCTGATCCGGTCAGTCTTTTGGATAAAAACGCTTGTAAGGCGGTTAGTATTGATCAATGTCGTTAACGTGACAAAAAAATAGTCAATATCAACAACAAGATCGTCAGTAAATTGAAAAAAAACCATTATTTTCCTAACAAGCGTTTTTTGCCAGGTTCTTTTCCAGACAATAAGGTTGGTTTGTTGATTTCATTTCTAAGGTTTACAATTATCTTTTCTGCGTTGTTAATCTCTGCTTGCGTTGGTGCATCTGTTGTTGGCAAAAATTCAAGAACCTTTTTATGGTGATTGATTCTTGCTTCGACCTCATCATCTGGATGATATGGGGTCTGAAGATCCAGAGCAGTTAAATTTAACCAAGCCTGTAGTTGAGCATCTTCAATCTTACCTACCCTTGCTTCAATATTTGGAATTACTTCCGAGTTCAATTTAACTGCAGTGCCTAAAAAGGGTAGAAGATCTTGTAAATATGTTAAATCCTGTCTTATGAAAAATTCTATTTTTGGAACTATCGAGTTGATGAGTAATTGAGAATAAAGTAGATCTTTTTGCTTTATCAAAGCTTTCGTTGCAAATAGATTCGCAAGATTAGTAACATAATCACCAAGGAATAATTCACCGTTACTAATTAATTCATCGAGTACGATGTATTGCTCTAACTTGAGAGGTATTTCCCCACTTTTTAGTAGTATAAGACTCAATGTAAGTGTGACGGATGGTCCAATGTGTAGCTGTTTTCTTTTAGTAACAGGGAATTGCACTTCCATGGCTTTGCTATAACCCAATTTGGTATTGGATAATTTCCGAAGGGTAGCAATTTGTGCATAGGAACTGCCAGAATAGGCTGTATATTTCTTTCCATCGCCAATTACCAGTAGTTTATCCATAAAACTCCTAATATAGATCTTCAGAGATCAAACGTTTGACGAATATGTATGAAAACAATATAGCCCACAGGGTTTTATCGTGATACACATTTAGTAATGAGAAGTTGCTACTATCAACAACTGGTTTGATTACGAAAAATAGCATGAATATAGCTAGACTGACCGCAAGTATGGCCTTGATAAATTTGTTTCTTTCTAGCCAGATCAAGATGTCCGCTTTCGCATGCTCTCCAAGAAAAGAAGTAAAAAATTTCACTATTGAAGAGTAAGAGCTAAGAAATAGTAGGATAAAAAGCGCTGGATTGATGTAAGAGCCGATTGCGCGAACTTCTGATTGACTTAAAGAATTAATTGGTAACGCCAAAAATATTTTCTCTACGATAGTATTGAAGTAACGAGGATTCCAAAAAATAAATTCTTCGAGAAACAACACAAATCTTATAAAACCATTGACATTAACTTTTGTAGTCATACTAATTGTGCCTCCGTATCATCGTCTCCGCTATCATCGTTTGACAGATTTTTATCATCGACGGTAGCTTCTACCTTGTCATCTGAGTTTAACTCTACAATATCACTATCGGGATCACCGCCGTTGAAGTATGGAAAAACATCTGAGCTTGTTGCCACATCGTTTCTGAAGTCACCTCCATGCATGTAGAGATGCTCTTCCCGATCACACAATGCAACGATGTTGTCTGCCGAGTCGTCACCCCCAAAGCGAGGAGGAAGCATGTGATGATATTCCACAGGATTATCACTTATGGATTCTCCACAAATTCCGCACTTATCGTGTTGTCTAATTAAGACTTCAATTTTGGTTTGATCAGTAACATTGCCCATATCATTCCACCTAAGCTAACTACTGTTTGTATCTAAACGGGGTCCCTACTATAATCTGAAAACCAAAAGGTTTTAAGCGAACACCGCTTTCTTTCTGATTTAGCTTAATTATAAATCATCCTACTGTTAAACAGACGACATATTAAGTATCCTAATCTATTGGAATACTGATTCAAAACAGGATTTTTTAAGAAGATTACACAGCGTCATCAGCCTTTCAACGAAATGAAATGTGGAGAGATTTTTTCTTTTGTTGCAAAACAGTCAATAATAGTCAATGCGGACCCAAGGTTCAAATTCCGGGACCAGTTCGTCGATCATCACAAACGATCAACCCAATTTTTCCAACCCCAAACTTATCCTCCGCAAGGTTTCGTCTTTGCCTAA
>CAZIGB010000102.1:0-3581 GCA_964539005.1 uncultured Gammaproteobacteria bacterium
AATTTTTAATGACAAAATTACTAAATCTCAAATAAGTATGTCAGATACTAATGATAATAAAATAGAAATCAGTGAGAAGAACTCGGATCATTTGTATCTGGAGCGCTTGGAGTTTGACCCGAAGCTCCGGGACACTTGGCTCAATTTCTTCGTGTCTCGTTTTCGCGTGGTCTTCCTACTCATAGCCATCATCTCAGCCTGGGGCATATACTCCTTTGTCATGCTGCCACGCGAATCAAATCCCGAAGTAAAGATCCCGATTGCGGTCGTGACCACTGTCTATCCGGGCGTCTCGCCCTCTGATATAGAAGAACTCGTAACCAAGAAAATCGAAGCAGCCGTGTCCGGACTCAAAGGAGTCGATCAGATCACCTCGCGTTCTGCCAATTCCGTCTCATCTGTCACGGTCGAATTTGACCCCAAGGAAGACCTGGAAGACTCCATCCGCAAACTCAAAGATGAGATCGACACGATAAAGAACGAACTACCCGAAGATGCCAACGATCCGCAAGTGATGGAAATATCCCTGGACGACACGCCCATCTGGAGCGCTGCCCTGACCGGACCCTATGACGGGCTGACTCTCCGGCAAGAAGCAGAAGACATCAAAGATGAGCTCGAAAAAATTCCCGGCGTGCGTGAAGTCCGCATCTCTGGCGGTGACCAGGAAGAATTCGAGATCGCCTTTGATCCAGGCAAACTGACACTCTATCGTATCTCGCCCGAGATGGCTCGGCAGGCAGTCACGGCTCTCAATCTCGCCTTTCCGGCTGGCTCTTTCGAAGGCCGAGAGTTTACCTATGCTGTCCGGAGCGACTCCCGCTTTTATGATGCCAAAGGGCTAGAGAATGTTCCTATCAGTCACGGCAACGAAGGCCAGATCATCTATCTCAAAGATATCGCGACTGTCAAGAAAACAGCCAAAGAACGGACTATTCTTTCTCGCCTCTCTAGTGGCGGCCAAGAGCCGGGCGAGGCCGTCACCATCCAGATTATAAAAAAAACCGGCGGTTCCATCATCGATACAGTCGATGAGGCAGTCCTGGTAATGGAGGCCGAAACAACCAAACTCGAGGGGACCAGCTATGAAGTGATCATCGATTTTGCCAAAGAGATCCGGGATAATTTCCGACAGTTGACCAAAGATTTCTTCCTTACCCTCGCGCTCGTTTCCGGCGTACTCTTTCTCCTCGTCGGTTTCAAGGAAGCGCTCGTAGCTGGTCTGGCCATCCCGCTGGTCTTTTTCATTTCCTTCGGTGTCATGCTCATGACCGGCATCTCGCTCAATTTCCTTTCTATCTTTTCTCTTCTCCTCTCACTCGGTCTCCTGGTCGATGACGCGATTGTCGTAGTCTCGGCCACCAAACAATACCTGCGCACCGGCAAATTCACGCCCGAAGAAGCCGTTCTTTTAGTATTAAACGACTTCAAAGTCGTCCTAACTACCACCACGCTTGCTACGGTCTGGGCCTTTCTGCCCCTCCTCATGTCCACCGGCATCATCGGCGAATTCATTAAATCTATCCCGATCACCGTATCTGTCACCCTGATCTCTTCCCTCTTAATCGCCCTCATGGTCAATCATCCGCTGGCCGCGGTCCTTGAGCGCGTCCGCATCTCTCGTGGTTTCTTCTACACTTTTGCGGCATTTCCAGTCCTGGCTATCGTATTTATCCTCTCTCGGCCCGGACTCTGGAAAATACTTTCGCTCCTGCCCTTTGTTATCCTACTCAATCTGATCCGCTGGTATATGAAGACGGGCCGCAAGCGCCTCCGGAATAATGAGGAGCTAATGCGCCGCGAATGGAAGGATGACGAACTTATAAAAACCAAGCTCAAAACCCAAGGCGAAAAAAAGCACACTAGCTGGCTGGATCGGCTCCTGCACGGACTCATCAATTTTAATTCTATCCTGCCCTTCTATGAGCAGAAGCTCCGCTACGTGCTCGCGACTGCCAAACGCCGTTTCTTGGCGATCGCCATTGTCGCCCTCCTCTTCCTCGGCTCTGTCGCTCTGCCTCTGAGCGGGATCGTTCCGAGCGAATTCTTCCCGCCCTCAGACGGCGAATTGATCTTTGTCGATGTCACGGCTGCGACTGGCCTCAATCTCGCTAAGACCGATGAGATAGTCAAAGAAATCGAACAACAACTCCTCAATTACCCCGAGATCAAGAATTTCTCGACGATCGTCGGTTCTGGCAATAGCACTAGCGTCTTGAGCGGAGCCAACAGCTCCTCCCATCTGGCCGCCCTCACGATCAATCTGAGCGACAGCAAAAAAAGAGAGATAAAATCCTATGAACTGGCAAAGACCATCCGCGCTGATATGAAAAAGATCAGCGGAGCCGAGATCATAGTCTATGCGCCCGAAGGCGGTCCGCCCTCTGGCTCTGCTTTTGAGGCCCGTATTTCCGGTGAGGATCTCTCGACTCTCGAGCGTATCGCGAACGATCTCAAGCCTATCCTCGCTTCGATTCCCGGCGTAGTCAACCCGGAGATATCCCTCAAAGAATCTCCCGCCGAATACACTTTCAATCTGGACCCCGCCCGGCTCGAACTTTATGATCTCAATGCCGCTTATGTCGGCTCGACTCTGCGGACCGCTATTTCCGGAATCGAAGTCTCTTCTATCATCCGCGACGGCAAAGAGATCGATATCGTCGCTCGCTTCCAAAAAGACAAACTACCCGATCTCTCCAGTCTTGAAAATATCGTGATCCTGAATACCAAGCTGCAGCCGGTCTTCGTAAAAGACGTGGCCAAGATCGAGCTCAAGCCCTCAATCGATACCATAACTCGCATCGATCAGAAACGAGTCGTCCTCCTCTCGGCCAGCGCCGAAGGCGAAGCGCGACCAGCCGCCATACTGGCTGAATTCGAGAAGAGATTCGCCGAGTACGATCTGCCCGCCGGTTATGAGATATTCTATGGCGGTGAGAATGAAACCAACAATGAATCCGTCCTCTCGATCGTCCGTGCCATGGTCCTAGCTTTCTTCCTCATCATCGCGACCATGATTATCCAGTTCAACTCCTTCAAAAAAGCTTCTATCGTGCTTGTAACCATACCACTCGCTCTGATCGGAGTCTTCCTCGGCATGGCCGCGACTGGCGTCAGCCTATCCTTCCCCGGCCTGATCGGTATCTTGGCTCTCTTCGGCATCGTAGTAAAGAATGCGATAATCCTCATTGACAAGATCAATCTGAACATAAAGACCGGCATTCCCTTTGATGATGCGATTGTCGATGCGGGCAAGTCCCGCCTCGAAGCGATCTTTATCACTTCGATCTGCACTATCCTCGGCATCATCCCCGTCACCCTCTCGGATGAGATCTGGATGGCTCTCGGCACAGCTATCATCTTCGGCCTCATGCTCTCTTCCTTCCTCACTCTCTTCATCGTGCCAGTCCTCTACAAGATGCTGGTAAGGGAAGATTAGATTTCCCGTCGAACCTGAAAAAAATCGCCTCTTCGTAGGCGGTTTTTTTATTCTTGTTTTTTGTTTTAAAAAAATTTAAGATAGTATAAAATAAAGTGTATCCAGAGTATAATGTAGATATAGCATTAACCTCGCAACTGTA
>CAZIGB010000102.1:3591-3956 GCA_964539005.1 uncultured Gammaproteobacteria bacterium
GCTAATAAATAATAGTGTTGCGTTAAATTCTAGAAACTAAGCAAATTATAATTTAATTTTATTATATTTTAATTAGACACTTAATCAAGCTCCACGGAATTTTTTTTGCTTTTCCTTTGTTTCTTGTCTTTACTTTTTTGCTAAAATATGCTAGATTTTTTCAACTATCCATATCCATCCCCTAGGCTAGCAAGCAAAAAAACAAAGACCCAAACACACTATGACTTAAAAATTTTTTTATAGTAAAATATTAAAGGGCCCTTGCCCGACCTAAAATGTTAATCATTAGACTGATGTTTAGACATAGCAACTGGAAGAACAAGAAGACTTGTTTCCTTATTATCATTCCCCTCACCCTTTTTACA
>CAZIGB010000103.1:0-3952 GCA_964539005.1 uncultured Gammaproteobacteria bacterium
AGGCCCAAGCGAGGCAAATATCCCTGTTTCTGAGCTGGATTGGAAAAATATAAACTATTCTCGGGTCAGTTTTTTTAATGCTTCGAAAGAACGGGTGAGCATGTCTATTCCAGAGCTCTGGGAAGGAAAGTACCGTTTGTCTGAGGAAGGGAATGGACTAGTGTTCAAGTCGCTTCAGGCTGACGGCGGGAGCCAGGAGCTTTTCCGACTGCGTAAATCATGGAATCCGGAAGAAAAGAAAAAATCTGTTTGCCAGGCTGGGGACATGTATGTCATTCTGGAGCAAGCCGAAGGAGGGGAAAGTAGCTTGGAATCCTATGAAAAATGCTTTGATTATATGATTGAGAGCATCAAATGCGGTTCTTAGTATAGAGTGACAAAATTCTTCTTGACTAGTATTCTCGTTGTCGAATATTTATGGTATAATAATTATACGATTGTGGATAATCTAAAGATTGTCTGCAATCACGAAAATAAAAAAACTCCCCATGAGTAAAATTATCAAAAAGCAATTAAGAAGATCGCTTCCGATCTTTATGATATTCAGCCTCCTTGTCTCGACGACGGTGGCTGGTTTGGTTTTTAATCTGGACGTGAGTCTGGTCTCGACTGTCAACAAGCTCAGCCTGGAGCTCGGCTGGTCCGAAGCCAAGGCGGCTGATGTGGCCAGTACGACCGTAACAGTCCGCAATGCGCCGCCTAATTTGGTCGGAAATGTGGCGGAAGCGCCTGCTTCAGCACCGACTACACCGGTGAATGTCGGAGCAAATGCGGTCTGGCAAGCAACCGCTAATGACCCCGAATCAAACAATTATTTTCTGATCGTTTGCGCTTCTGACGCTGTTTCACCCCACAATGGAGCTGCTCCAACCTGTGGTGGAGGGGCCGGGGACACTTTCTGTGTTTCCGGTTCGACGCTGACTGGCAATCAAGCTACCTGTATAGATGATTCATTAGCTGATCCTGGATTTGAGACTGATGTCTGGTACTCCTATGTTTGTGATGATCATGGCACTGAGGCAGAATGCTCGGCCGTAAACCAAGGTTCAGGCGACTCTGGCAGCCCGATTTATATCAATCATGCGCCAGGCTTTACAGCGGTCATTACTTCGGATGACAATAAAGGACCAGGTGGTACATTTACGGTAACAGCCTCTACTACTGATACTGATGTCCAGGGTGGGGCAGACGAGATTTACCTCACGGTCTGCTCGACTAACAGCTGGGCGACTTCTACGGGTTGTGCGGCGGCTACCTGGTGCACAGGCTCTGCGGTCGCGACTGATGTTAGCTGTTCTTTTGCTACTTCTACGCCAGCCGTCGATAATACCTATACTTATTATGCCTTTGTTCGTGATTGGCATGAGATGCCCTCAGCGGTCAATGGGCGCAATGCTCCTTATACGGTCATAAATGTCGCTCCATCCGTTTCGAATGTCGTTATCAACGGCGGCGTCACTATTACTACGAATATGAAGGGCCAGACAGAGTATGTTGCCTCGACAACAGCCGACCTGTATGATGCTAATAGCTGTCTGGATATTACGAATTCTCTTACGCCGGCTACCAGTTCGATCTATCTGTCAACGGTCACTGGCGGACTGAACTGCAGTTCTGATCCGAATACCTGCTATCAGATCACTACGGCTAATTGTTCTTATATTGCCGGCAGCTGCACTGGTTCGAGCGATACGACCGCTTCTTATATTTGTACCGCTTCTATTGCCCATTATGCCAGCCCGACTGATGGCACGACGAACAATCCGAATGAAGGCGCTGATTGGCGCGGTGCAATGACTGCTACCGATGATGATGGTCTCCAGGCCTCAGCTGCCTCTGTAGGTGGGGTCGAGCTGGAATCGCTTCAAGCATTAGCGGTCAGTGAGACGCAGATACCTTATGGCACGATTCGGGGCGGTCAGAATAGCGGCGCGGCGAATGCGACGACGACCGTCATAAATTATGGCAATGTGCCGATCGATACTCAGATTGCAGGCACTGATATGGATAAGTCGGATCTGACGGATAGCATTCCTGCTAATAATCAGATTTATGGTTTAGCTAATTTCACTTATCCGGCTGCCCCCTACACTCTGACTACTGCCATACCAGGCGATCTGATAGATGTTGAGATTGCAAAGCCGACTTCGGCCACCGATGTTTCTGATCAGCTATTCTGGGGCATCAATATCCCCGGCGGTACTTCCTCGGGTAATTATTCTGGTATGAATACTTTTACAGCAACGCTTGATCCAGCTGATTGGTAAGATGATAATCCGCAAGCGCCACCACTCGGTGGCGCTTTTTTTGTTTCTTTATTCAGACTTATCCGCTTGTGCAGAGTTTCAAAATATTGTATAGTTTAAATAGTCTATGAGAATATCAACAGTTATTTTAGGGGGCTGGGTGATGCTCGTAATTATTAGGAAAATAAGTAAAATTCTGAAGGATTTGCTTTGTAAATCCAGCTAGTTCCGTGACACCAGAACGCTTGTTTTGGTATTTTGGCTATTCATGATGCGAAAAAAATTAGTTTTTACATTCTTATTCGTTTTTTTCGGTGTGTTTGCTGTCGCCCAGGTCAGCCAAGCTGGTTTTGGCATTCAGCCGCCTTATGTCAAACCGACCAAGGCGATATTTGCCGGCACCCACTATGAGCAAAAGATAACTTTGCTTCGCTCTTCGGCTGAGGCTGATATGAAAGCGATAGTCAAAGTAACGGCGCCCGAGATAGCGACTTGGATCTCGATCGACAAGGGCGAAGAATTCGATCTGCCCAAGGACGAGCTGCGTGTGCCGATGGTTGTCAAAGTGGATGTGCCGAAAGATGCTCCGATCGGGAATTATAAGGGGCATTTGAATATCCGGATCGAGCCCAAAGAGAAAGATGCAGCTGGCGGAGTCGCGATCGCGCTTGGCGCTCGGGTCGAGATCGACCTCACTGTGACTGAT
Source organism: uncultured Gammaproteobacteria bacterium (assembly GCA_964539005.1). Taxonomy (GTDB): domain Bacteria; phylum Patescibacteriota; class Patescibacteriia; order Patescibacteriales; family UBA12075; genus JBBRXK01. The sequence continues at coordinate 2,953 of CAZIGB010000103.1, forward strand.
GAGAGTTTTATGGAGTTCATTGTCCGCAAGGTCGATATCCCAGCGATCGAGAAACTTAAGAAACCTTGGGATTGGAAGCTTTTCTCCTTTTTCTTTTATCGGGTAAAAGTCAACATGAAGATCGAGAATGCTGGCAATACCAAGATTGCGCCCTCAAAGGTTGCGATCGAGATCTTTGATAATGCCAAAGAAAAGAAGCTTGAGTCGCATGTTGACAAGAGTATCAAGAAGATCGAGCCCTTCCAAACCGAGGATGTGGTGGCTAGTTTTCCGACCGAGCTCGAGCCGGGCGAGTATTGGGGCAAGATCAGCATTTACAAAGATAAGGAAATCATCCAGAAAAACGAGATCGTTTTTTCTGTTTATGGTCCAGGCCAATCCCCGATACCGGTCAAGCTTGGCAGCGGCCCGTATATCATGCTGGCTGGGCTCATCCTCCTTTTTCTTATTTTCTTGTATGCGCTTTTCCGGATCAAGGTCTGGCGGCACATCGGAAAGATCATTTTTGTCCTTGCTTGGCCGCTCCGCTTTCTTTATACCAAATCAGTTAGCCTCAAGCAGAATATAAGCAAGAAATTCTGGAAATGGATGCATAAGAAAGCTTCGCGTTATCAGGATGATGAACCGCGTCCTCGGCGGCGGAGGCAATAAATCAGAATATTAGCTTGTCTCCATGCGCAGAATGCTTTCGACAACCCTAATCTTGTCTTTCTTCCTCTATTCTTTTTTCTTGGTCCTAGAATCAGAGGCAGCTTCTTTCTTGCCGACTTCAGTCGAGGTCAAGGTGTCTTGTGGTGATGGATTTGCCGAAATTACCTCGGGCGAGATCTGTGATCCTGGTTCCAAAGCTTACAATATTCCGCCGGATGTCGGGAGCAGTACTTGTTCCATGTTCAATGATAATTTTGGTAATCCTTTCGAGTCTGGGGACTTGAGCTGCGCCCTCGATTGCCAGGCTTTTGATTCTGGTACTTGCAATACTTGCGGTAATAGCTACAAA
>CAZIGB010000104.1:0-3881 GCA_964539005.1 uncultured Gammaproteobacteria bacterium
CCCCATTCGGAGATCTGCGGGTCAAAGGTTGCTTGCCACCTCACCGCAGCTTATCGCAGGCTGCTACGTCCTTCATCGTCTTCTTATGTCAAGGCATCCACCATACACCCTTATTGAGATTTTCCCACATTTTTGGTTTCATCCTAGCAAATAGGATAAAAAAATGTGTTTTGATTCTTATCTGGAAATTGCATAACAAGATAAGAACCATTTTTTGGTTGATGCTTTGTCTCACAATTCCTGGCAAGGATGTGAGACAAATATTTGATTGTTAATGTTCACTTTGACAATTAACAGTTAACATTTAACCTTTAATTCTTTAAAAGCCAAATTCTAATCGTTAATCTCTGTCCGTTCCGGACAAACAAAAAACCGCTTTGAGGCGGCCAGAAAACACGTGAGATATTGGTTCGTGCAATCAACCGCTATTATATTCACTTATTATTTTTCTACGCATAGTTTATGTCGGTCCGGGCTAAGGACTGCTAAACATGATTGTTATTATACAGTAATTTATTTTTGTGTCAAGGACATTCGACCGTTATCCATTGAGTATTAACAATTGACTTTTTTTAGCTAATATTAAAAAGATTGTTTTTTATAGCCCTCTCTTCTTTGTTTATTTAGAAAATGCTAATAATCGCTGATTTAGCAATTATCAACAAAAAAACCACTCTAGACGTTTTTCAGTTACAGTCCACGGCCTAGATCAGATGGAATTTTTCAAGCTGCTCCGGATTGTCCATATATGACAAGGCAACTTCTTTTTCGATCAAGCCTTCCTTGTAGAGATGCTGGAGCGATTGGTCCATGCTCGCCATGCCTTCTTTGGAGCTAGTCTCGATTATGCTTTTTAGCTGGGCGATCTTGCTCTCCCGGATCATATTCGAGATTGCCGAAGTATTGACCATGATCTCGCGAGCCGCGATCCGTCCGCCACCGATCCGAGGTAATAGTCGCTGAGAAATCACACCCGCCAGAGTCATAGAGAGCTGCATCCGGACCTGATTCTGCTGATGAGGCGGAAAAGCATCGATAATACGGTCGATAGTCTGAGCGGCGTTGTAAGTATGTAGGGTGGCAAGAACGAGATGCCCGGTTTCTGCCAAGGTAATAGTTGTGGAAATCGTCTCCAGATCGCGCATCTCACCCACCATGATCACGTTCGGATCCTGACGCATGGCGTGTTTGAGACCCGCCCCGAAAGAAAGCATGTCAGTGCCAAGCTCTCGCTGGGTAATGACGCTGCGCTGAGGCGTAAAAATGAATTCAATCGGATCCTCAAAAGTGATGATATTGGCAAAATTATTCGCATTGATATACTCGATCATCGAACCGAGCGTCGTCGATTTGCCGCAGCCGGTCGGACCAGTGAGGAGGATAAGCCCCTGCTTGAGCCCGAGGAGATCATAGATTATCTTCGGCATACCGATCTCGTCCAGACCAGGTATCTGATCATTGATGACCCGGGCCACCAGACTGAGATTGTTCTTTTCAAAACAGATATTGACCCGGAAACGGAAACCTTCGTGTTCATAACCAAAATCAAGATCGCGCGTGGCGACAAAGCGCTCTTTTTGCTCAGCCGTGATAAGAGCAGAAACCATCTGCTCGATTTCCTTGGCGCTTAATTTCTTTCCCCCTTCGACAAAACCAAGCTCACCATCGATCCGGACGATCGGCGGCATATTGGCAACCAGGTGGAGATCCGAGGCTCCAGTCTTTATGGCGGCGGATAGTAGGTCTTTTATGGTCATAGGTGTATCAATTTACAATTTACAATTTGAAATTTACAATAAATTAGATTAATGCTGTTTCTGAATTTTTTGTAAATTTCAAATTGAAAATTTCAAATTATTATCTATAACATTATAGCACAAAAAAGCGCCGTTATAAAACGGCGCTTATTTTATCGACTGAATCGTATCTATTAAATCCACCCCTTAGCTTTGAGACCAGCCTTGGCGGCTTTTACTTGGGCGTCTTGCTTCGAGGTTCCTCGACCCTTGGCAATGAGCTCGTTGTCGAGATAGAGGCCGACTTCAAAGGTCTTGGCATGATCCGGGCCAGACTCCATGAGCACCTTATAATGAGGCGTGGTCTTGCTCGTTTCCTGGGACTTTTCCTGGAAACGCGATTTCGGATCGAGATAAAGCTGTTTGGATAATATATTATCCAGCTTCGAAAGCATGTGCTCGTGGACAAAGCGACTCGCCGCCTTTATCCCCTGATCCAAGTATATTGCGCCGATCAAAGCCTCGACCGCATTAGCCAAGATATATTGCCGCGCTTTCGAATTTACATCTTTCGATTCGCCTTTAGACAGATACAGGAGAGACTCAAGCTCTATCTCATTCGCTACTGTCGCAAGCATTTTCGAATTGACGAGGCTGGCGCGCCAATTTGTCAGGTCTCCTTCTGGTGTTTCCGGGAAAGAGCGGAAAAGATGTTCCGTCACCACGATTTCCAGAACAGCATCACCGAGAAATTCTAAACGCTCATTGTGACCGAGCTCGAAATTCGGATGCTCATTGATATAAGAGCGGTGCACGACCGCTTGTTTGAGATACTCGGCTTTCTTGAATTTTAAGCCGATCTTTTTCTCAAAAGAAGAAAAATCCTTCATCGATCATCTGCTGCCAGACTGTTAGATTGTTAGATTACCCGAAGGCAATATAAGAATGTAACAATACGGCAATCCTTTATTTAATAATTTTCAATTTGAAATTTGCAATTTTCAATTCACAAAAGACATTAAGCCCATTATTAATCTGATTTGTAAATTTCAAATTGTAAATTGTAAATTTTTCACTTCACTTGCTCCTGTTCAACTCTCAACACTTCCCCCTCCTTCCCCTTCCTCTCCGGCTCCACGTAGCCCTCAGCCAGCATGTCCTTATAGATAGCCCCGAGGACGCCATTGACGAATTTGCCCGATGAATCAGAGCCAAAAATCTTGGCGATCTCGATCGCTTCGTTTATCGCCACTTTCGCCGGGATATCATCATTAAAGACCAATTCGTAGACACCGATCCGGAGCACGTTGCGGTCCACGATCGTGATCTGATCGAGCGGCCACTCAGTCGCATAACGGGTGATGTAAGTATCGATCTCATTTATCTTTTCAACGACATGCATGAGGACATTCTCGACAAAACCATGATCATCGAACTGAGGAGCAAAATTCTCGAACACTCCCTGGGCGAGAGTTTTGATATCACCCTCTGGCTTACCCTGGAAATCCCAGAGAAAGAGAGTCTGCATAGCAAGCGTTCTGGCTAAATGACGATTAGACATAAAAAAAATAATAAAAAAAGACCAATAAAATTAGTCTTTTTTCTTTGAAGCTGTATCCTTGATCTTGATAACTTCCTGTTTCTTATAAGTACCGCAGAATGCGCAAGCCTGGTGCATAGCCACCGTCTTCTCGCACTTTGGACATTTGGTAAGAGTAAGCTTCTTCAGGGCATGGTGGGATCTCCGCTGACCGACCGAGCTGCTTGTTCTTCGCTTTTTAGGAACTGACATAGTGTAATTCTTTAAATTAACTTTTTATAGTATAGACTGAATTACCGAGAAAAGTCAAGAGCTAATATTTTATTTCAAACACATGCCCCAATAAGCTAATTAAAAATAGACCATCATATTACAAAAGGCCGATGAAATTCACTTTCAGCGGCCTTGTCTATTTTTTCGTTTTACTCGTTAGGGATATCCAACTTTGGCATCATCCATTGTATTACCCAAGGATTTTTCGTACGAAAGCGCATTTCTTTCAACCTTTCTGCTTTAACAATCTTTTGCTCATAATAATCATCCTCCAAGCTGCGGATTTGCTTCACCAAGGCAACAATCGTTTCCGAAGAGCGCAGATTCGGATA
>CAZIGB010000105.1:0-3870 GCA_964539005.1 uncultured Gammaproteobacteria bacterium
AGACTTTTTTTCGTCCAAAATCTTGGACTGATGCTCAAGTCAGGCATTTCCCTGTCTGTCGCTCTCCGCACTCTTTCCAGCCAGACCGCCAACAAGCGCCTCCAGGCCGCCCTCGCTGAAATTGCCGAAAAAGTGGAAAGCGGAAATACTTTTGCTGAAAGCCTGAAAAAATTCCATGATATTTTTGGCGAGATGTTTATCAGCATGGTCGAAGCCGGCGAGATTTCAGGCAAGCTCGAGGAAGTCCTGGCTCAGCTCTACATTCAGATGAAAAAAGAGAACGGCCTCATTTCTAAGGTCAAAGGCGCCCTGACCTATCCGGCCGTCATCATTTTTGCCATGTTCGGCATCGGTACCTTCATGATCGTCTTCATTATCCCAAAGATAACGGCCATGTTTACGGAAATGAACGTCGAACTCCCCTTGCCGACCAAAATCCTGATCGGCCTGAGCAACGCCATCGTCCAGAACGGCCTTCTCTCGGCTGGTATTTTCATCGTCTTTGTCTTCACACTCGTTAAGGTCCTCAAGCACCCCAAGGGAAAATATATCTTCCAGGCCATCCTCCTTAAAACGCCAGTTATCTCTCCGATCGTCAAAAAAATCAATCTTGCCCGCTTTGCCCGCAATATCAGCTCACTCCTCCGGACCGACATAATGATTATCAAATCTTTCCAGATCACAGCCAATGTCCTGGGCAATCTCCATTATCGCGAAGCTCTCCTGGATATGGCCCAAAAGATAAAAAAAGGCGGCAAGCTTCATGAAGCGATCAGTGAGTACCCCCACCTCTTCACGCCGGTTGTCGCCCAGATGATCGCTATCGGCGAAGAAACCGGCGAATTAGACAACATCTTGATGGAGCTTGCAAACTTCTACGAAGAAGAAGTAGATCTCATTATGGAAAACCTGCCTGCCATCATCGAACCGCTCCTTATTCTTGCTCTCGGTCTCGGTGTCGGTGGCGTCGCCGTAGCCATCATTTTACCGATGTATTCTCTGACCGATGCTATCTAATATCGAAAAAAAATCTAATCACAACCACGAAAAGGGCGAACTGCTCCTTTCTTTACTGGTGACAATCTCGATCATTATCGTCATGATCTCGATCGGTATCCCTGCCTATAGCCGCTTCAAGCCGAATATAGAGCTGAGCGGTTCTGTCACTGATCTGGTGGCTGATCTCCGGCTCGCCCAACAGCTTTGCCTCTCCGAGCAGATCGTTTATGGCTTGCAGCTGAGCCAAGCCCTTGACCGCTATGAGATCATTTCTGTCGATACCGCTACCACCACCATAAAGACCGTCACCCTCCCTGCTTCGGTCGAGCTAGGCGCTATCGCCGGTTTCGACGATGATCTAGTCCGCTTCAATTCCTACGGCGCAGTCAGCCAAGCTGGCGATATCGAACTAATTTCAGAAAACGGCAATACAAAAAGAATCTATGTCAGACCATCCGGACACATCCAATCAGAATAAGGATCAGGGCTTCAGCCTGATCGAAGTCATTGTCGCGATCGGCATCCTCTCACTGATCGGCCTCGGCGTATTGCAAGCCTTTCCTTTCGGTTCCATGATTGTCAAATCAGCCGAGAAGCAGACTCGGGCAGTCTTTGCCGCCCAAGCCAAAGCAGAAGAGATAATGAGCTTGGATTATTATTCGATCAGCGCCGGCGAGATCGAACCTCGCCATAACCTAGGCGCGATCGATCCGGAGCTAGCCGGCTTCGAAAGGCGGACAGTCGTTTATTATATCGACGACGAACTGCAGGCGACCAGCACCAATCCCGCCGACGATTTCGGCCTTCTCACCGCCTCTGTTTCCATTTTTTATCACAACTCCATGAACCAGAACGAAGAACAATACGATTTGAATTTCTTAATCAGCCGCCGTTAATATGAAAGACCAGAAAGGTTTCACCTTAATCGAGATACTAGTCGCAGTCGGCATCTTTGTCGTCGTCATCCTTCTCGCTGGCAACATCTTCACCCTCTCGAGACAGCTCAGCACTCGCAATTCAACCCTGGCTGAGCTACTGCAAAATTCCCGCGTCGTCATCGATCGGATGTCAAGAGAAATCAGGCAGGCCGCGATCGTCATTACCGATATATCCAGCACCACGCCCAGCCACGAAATAATGTTCCAGGATGGCCACGACCTTAGCCGCATCAGCTATATCCGCTACCGCCTTGATGATACCGACCTGATCAGAGAGGACATCACTTACTATTTCAATACCGATCCGAACGTGCTTGTCTATCATGACGCGATCGATCCTTTTGGAAACCCAGCCATTTCGACCACTAGCGCCCTGCTGATCGGCGAATATTTCACCAATCTTGATCTTCTCAACAATGAAGGCTTACTCACTATGGATTTTTCACTAAGCAAGGGGACCAAAAATTTTGCCCTGGAGAGCCAGGTTTATATAAGGAATTGGTAATATGGAAGCGAACAAAAGCAAGCAAAACGGATCCGCGATAATCCTGGCCATGATGATCATTTCCATCCTGCTTTTTATGTCGATCTTTTTCCTTAATCTTGCTCTCACCGAAAGAAAGATCGCCAGAAGCCATGCTCATGCCCAGCGGACTTATTACTTGGCCGAATCCGGTGTCAACGAAGCGATCTGGCGCATCAAGAATGATCCTGATTTTCGTCTTTCCTTCCTCTACGACGGAGCCTGGGCGACAAGCACGACTCGGCTCGCCCCCTTTGGAAATACCCAAGAATCCTATACCGTCGAGTATCAGAATGATAGTCCGGCCCATTCGGTCATCCTCTCGACCGGCCACCTCGATCTCGGCAACGGCATGATCGTCCAGCGCAAGATCAGAACTTTTATCTACCAAGCGGTGGGCGAAACCGGAATCGAGGATAATGGCGGCTACGCCGATGGCAATATCGACATCAGCAGCAGCGTAGTGAATTTCAACGACGGCAGCGCTCATTCCAATAACAATTTCATCATCAACACCAACTCGACCGTAAATGTCGATTCGGATCTGGACGCAGTCGGCAACTACAATGAGCACTGGACCGCCAATGTCAATGTCAGCGGATCTGTCCATGCCGCCAATGTCCCGCCCGCAGCTACCGAGATCGAGATGCCGGCGGTCGATTTCAACTCGGCCGCTGCTGATTCGCTCAAGAACCGGGCAACCGTCATCTATACTCCTGCCCAGTTCGAGACGCTCATGAAAAACAACCAGAATCTGGTTTTGAACGACCCGATCATTTACGTCACCGGTGATGTCGAGATGAAAGGCGCCCAGACAATTACCTTGAACAATAGCCTACTTGTAGTAGAACGCGATTTCACGATCGGCTTCAAGAAAAACTGGGGCGCAAGAAACGGTCCGAGCACGCTGCACATCAACCATGCTACTGGCACGCCCTCCGGCGTCTTGGCGGCCCGACACATAAACATCTGGGAATATACAGATACGATCAAGGCCCGCGGTCTCATCTATGCCAATAATACCATGGACATCAGGAACCTAAACTCTGGTAGCACTGATTTCGAAGTTACTGGCGCCCTGATCGCCCGCAAGTTGACCATCAGCAGCTGCTGGGATGGCCTGGATATAAATTATGACGCAGAAATAATCAGCTCCACTATCGGCTCAGCCTCGACTTCACCCACTATCATCGTCGAGCACTGGGAAGAAGAATATTGAGATATGAAAAAGAAAAAAGTAAAATCCGCCTTCGGACTGGATATCTCGGATCTATCCCTAAAGATCGTCCAGCTCCGCCTGAACGGCGACCGTATCGTCATCCAAGCCTTTGGCAAATACAATCTCAAAAAAGGCATTATTGAGAAGGGTGAAGTCAAGGATCGAGCCAAGCTGGTCGAAGCTATCAAAGA
>CAZIGB010000106.1:0-2186 GCA_964539005.1 uncultured Gammaproteobacteria bacterium
GGCTTTGCATCGCCGGCATGCTTCTCAAGGAATGCAATGTCCTTCTCTTTGATGAGCCGACCAATCATCTCGACTTTGAAACGGTAACGACCCTTGGCGAGGCGCTGGCCAAGAGCAAAGCGACTATAATATTTATCAGCCATAACCGCGAATTTATCCGAGCGGCCGCAGACAAGATTATCGAAGTGGGGGAAGGGCGAGTCAAGCTGTCTTGGTTTCATTATGATGATTATCTCCATAAACTCAGGCAGCGGGTCGGGCTTGGCCAGACAGACTCGGATGAAAAAAAATCAGATCCGGAAAAAGAGAGCAAAGAAGCAAGGATAGAGCGCTTAGAAAAAAGAAAAGAGCTTCAGAAAGAATTGGCAAAGATTCAGAAGCAGCTAGAATATGAAAGGGCATCAGAACAGCGATTGCTTCGTGAATTGGAAGCGGATAATTATCGTTTTGATCGCGAACGGAATCAGAAATTGAAAGAACTGCGTGAAAAGATCAGCTTTGAAGAAGAAAAGTCCTTTGAGCTGGAGCTTGATTTGGAAAACATGTCTTGATCGGCGTTAAGCTTTTATTGACCATATTTTTGCATTAGGGTAAAATCGTTTGGTGATGTTTTTTTGAAAAAGAAAAACACTTGACAGCTAGGAAAATTTGTGTAAAAATCACAAGTTTTATTGATCTTTTAACCGTTGGTCTTTGAAAAAATCTAAAGGAGGAAAAATGCAAACTGCAAGCAAGAAAATACTTTCGTTCGATAGCGCTAGAAAGTTCAATACATTCGGTTCACCGGAAGTAGAGATGGCTATCCAAAGACTTAAGGACGCGATCAAGTATGGCTTTAATGCTTTGGTGATTGGCGAGACTGGTACGGGCAAATCTTCCTTGGTCAGAAAGGTAGCAGCTGATTTCCCGAATAGATCTTTTGTCGAGGTGAATATGGGCTCGATCTGTGCTTCGCTTTTTGAAAGCGAGCTCTTCGGACATCGGCGCGGATCCTTCACAGGGGCTGATTGCAGTCGCCCCGGTTTTTTCCGGGAAGATGGCGGTAGTATCTTGTTTCTCGATGAGGTCGGTGATCTTCCTCTTGACCAGCAACCAAAAATCTTGACTGCGACCGGCGATGGTTATTTTACCCGGGTGGGCGAAAATTCGAAAAGGAATTTTAATGGCGTCTGTATTTTTGCCACCAATCAGGATCTGGAAACCATGATCAAGAAAGGCAGGTTTCGAGCGGATCTATACTATCGGATTAGCGAATGCGTAATCGAACTCCCGCCTTTGCGTCAGCGTTTGACCAGTTTTCCCCAGATAGCATATCAAATTCTGCATGATCTTAACCGTTTGTTCGAGGGCAAGGGTAGAAAGCGGCTGAGCGATTCGGCTCTGAGCTGTCTGATGGCTCATGATTGGCCAGGCAACTTGAGAGAGTTAAAAACAATCCTAAGCCGTGTTTTTCTTTCTTGCCCGCACGAGCTTATCGAAGCAGATGATTTGGAAATATCTTCAAGTCCAAAAATATTCTGCGATTCGAGAGAAGCGAGTAGCGCCAAGGAAAGAAATGAGAGAACTAGTACTATCTATGATCAGGAGCGCGCCTTGATCATCGAGGCGCTTGACCGTAATTACTGGGTGCAGAAGAACGCAGCCAAAGAACTGGGTGTCTCACCTAGAGCCTTGAATTACAAGATCAATGTTTACGGCATTACTCATCCGAATTGGCGTCGCAACAAAGGCTCTGTCTGCAAATAGGCTTGGCTCTAACCCCATGGAAACGTGGGGTTTTTTTAAAAAAGAAAAAGCCCGCAACCTTTTGGGTTAACGGGCATCTTTTTTTTAATTTTAGTTTATTTGCGGTTTATTAATTTGCGGGTCGCTACTAGATAGTAGCCAGCTTGTAGGGCTTCCCGCTACTTTTATTCCTCCTTTGTGGTGGTTTTGGCAGTCTCACACGGAGAGAAAGCCAGGACCGATTGGGGGTGGGTGGGGTTTTTTAAAGGGGGCCGGCGAGCCGATTTACTTTCTTGGCAGTGGCGCCCCTTAATTGTTTTGTAGTATAGCACATTTTAAAAATTTGTCAATAGGGGTGGGATATAAGTTTACTATAGACAAATAATCAGCTTTGTGCTAAAAATATATATTATTTTTGACTCATTGGGAGTCTAGGCCGTTCATTTAAAAAAGGGGAAATG
>CAZIGB010000106.1:2286-3840 GCA_964539005.1 uncultured Gammaproteobacteria bacterium
TCCAAATGGCCAATACGAGATATTGAGAGAGCTGTATGCTGACGGAGATCGAAATGGCGGCTTTCTTGTTATCCGGGGCTGGACTTCTTTAACACCTGTGGCCAGTTCTTATGATTGGTATATTGTCAAGTATGACCAGAAATCAATTATGAGCGATGCCCTTGGCCTTAGTCCGCGTTGTGAAAGAGATTGCGGACTGAAAGAACCAAAGGTATTGCATATAAAACATTATGCAGCCGCTAGTGGAGATTTTCTGGTCGTCGTGGAGGATGGGTTGGATGATAATGGCGAGAGATCATTTCGGATCGCGCTCTACAAATTCCAACCCGGTGCAAGCTTGTTCAAAGATGGGCTTGTCCAGCCTTCGACAGTGAAAAAAACAACCTATAGCCGGGCGATTGAATTTATGAAGATTCGTCGATTCGATAAGCCAGGAGATGCGCCTCGAGATATCAGTGTATGGCCGGCTCGGTATTATGACAAAATGGTCCAGGGTCGGGTTGATTCAGCTTTGGAAGGAGAAAGAATTGTTGTCCGATTCAGCAGTAATGACGGTTCTATCTCTGGCTTTCGAATGAGCACACCGATCCTCTCGGGACAAAGCCAAGAAAGCGAGTCCGATGAGGAGGCAAAGCCCCAGCCTGCAAAAGAGCCAGCCAGTTCGTCTTCTGTTTACAAATTGGCCGACGGTAGCTATGTCGTGCCGGCAGATGCGGCCTTGGCGAAGGGCCGGATAATCACACCCAGCGGCTATATTTATAAAGTTACTGGGAAAAAGGAAGGTCGTCTCCAGCTCAAACTGAGCAAGCGGATTGCGCCTTCTCTGGTGGGTCTGGCCCAGAGGCGGAATATTCTTCTGGTCAGAAAAAAATAGTCACCCTTGTTAAGAGGGAGGAGAATCTTCGGGTTCTCCTTTTTTTGTTAGATATTTACATTTTAGATCACAAGCTATTGACAGAAGCAAGTAAATATACTAATATTTGGGGTTATTTGGTCCTTGATAATTCAACCAAGAAAGGAGGGGAAAATGTTAAAAAGAACTTTTGTTTTAGGTTTTTTTATGACTTTTGCTGTTGGTGTTGTCATGGCAGATGAGTCTGGCTATCGGTCAAGAAACCCGAGCTTTGGCGGCAGTCCAGCGTATGGCTCTTATTTTTTACAAAGGGCCAAAGAGATTGATGACAAGCAAGAAGCTCTCAAAAGGCGGGCGGATAAAGCTGTCGAAGACGCTTTTATCTCTGCTATCAGAACCAAGGCCCGGGATTCTTATGTAGGGGAAACAAAGGCAATAACCACGATCAAACTCAATGGAGTGGAAGTGGAGATTGATTCGACGGATCCGGAAAACATCACCTACACGGTCTACTAGGAGGTCGCAATGAAGGTTTGTCATCTGATTTTGCTTATATTGTCGTTTACTCTCTCGAGTTGCGCCGTGCTTCCTCTGGGTCCGAGTGATCCAATGTCGAGTGCGAAACCAGGGCTCGAGCTGAAAAATGATAACCCGGTGACATTTTTGGATTTGCCTCGGCCTAAGTCTCCGGCTACCATCGC
>CAZIGB010000107.1:0-831 GCA_964539005.1 uncultured Gammaproteobacteria bacterium
CAGTAAATACTGGATGTAATTATTTATTCCATAGATTGAGAAAAGATTTTATTTTCTCTCTTTGCATTGATTTTTGTGAAAGTCCTCTACTTCGGCAATTTCGATTCTTCGTATTCTCGTAATCGGGTAATTATTAGTGGTCTCAAAGAACGAGGAGTGGATCTCATGCTCCTGAATGAAAAGGGGCGGGGGATGGGTATTTTCTTCCGTTTGCTCTTTTCTTTTTTACGCGCAAAAAGCCAGGCCGATATTATCCTGGTGGGCTATTCTGATTCGCGTTGGCCGCTTCTCATCGCTAGGCTTCTGACCAAGAAGCCCATCATTTGGGATGCTTTTTATTCTCTCTATGATTCTTGGGTGCTCGATCGCGGACTCGTGTCCAAAGATAGTCTCAAGGCTAAGTATTATAAAGCGCTTGATCGGCTCGCTTGTCGAGCGGCTGATCGGATTGTTTTGGATACAGAAACGCACGGCCGATATTTCACGGAATTATTTTCTGTGCCAGCCGAGAAGATAATCCGGGTCCTGGTGTCCTCGCTAGCTGATCAGGAAGAGATTGTTGTTGAAAATTCTCTGAGTAAAAAGTCCGGATCTTTTAAGGTTGTTTTTTATGGTAAATACATACCCCTGCAGGGGGTCGAACATATTATCGAGGCCGCCCGCATACTCCGGAATGAAAATATCAGCTTCGAACTGATCGGCAAGGGACAGACTTATCCGGCGATCCGGGCTTTGGCAGAAAAGGCAGAGCTAGAAAAGGTGCTATTTATTGATCGTCTGCCTTATCCGACCCTGATAAGCAGGCTACAGGGGGCAGATCTGATCCTGGGA
>CAZIGB010000107.1:841-3826 GCA_964539005.1 uncultured Gammaproteobacteria bacterium
AGGAACCGCCAAGGCTGGCCGGGTAATTTCCAACAAAGTCTATGACGGCATTGCTCTTGGCAAGGCAGTCATCAGTGCCGATACTCCGGCAATGCGGGAGATATTTAGCGATGGCATTGACATTATCCTTTGTCAGCCCGCGAGCGGAGAGGCTTTGGCCGAAAAAATCCTTCTCCTTATGCGCTCAGAAGAATTGCGCCAATCAATCGCCAAGCAGGGGCTGGAGCTATTCCAGACCAGATTGAGGCCAGGACAAGTGGTCCTGCCCTTGGTCGGGGAGATGGAGAAAATGAGCTAGCTTGCCTAGTTTGGTGAATAATATTATAATTAGACTGGATGCAGAAAGTTGCACTTTTTTATAACTAACTGTTATGAGGTATCAAGAATTTACGCTAAAATTCAATAACTTCAATTTATTGTCACTTAACGATATTGAGAAGGTTTTTGGTCCGGTAAATCGCAGTCTTTTGTTTAGGTGGAAAAAAGAAGGCAAGATTATTTCACCACGAAGAGGTTTTTATGTGCTTCAGAGTGATAAGACTGATAATCTTCTTTTGGCTAACGAACTTAATTATTCTTATATCTCATTAGAATTTGCTTTGTCCTATCATCAGATCATTCCCGATGTAGCTCAAGTAATTAGCTCTGTTTCTAAGAATCGCAGTGAAAAATTTACTAACGTTTTTGGTAATTTTTCGTATCGCAAGATAAGCGGCGAGTTATTTACTGGTTTCCGGCTTATTCCCAGTCAGAAGAGAGAGAATCGTTTTATTCGGATAGCCGAGCCAGAAAAGGCCCTTTTTGATCTGGTTTATTTCCGTCCTGATCTGGGAGCTAAGGCTGACTTCGAGTCTTTGCGATTATTGACTGATGGACTCAAGATTAAAAAGATCGAAGAATATCTGACTCTAGTCAAGGCGCCGCAAATCAAGAAGCGGATAATCGCTCTCATAAATTATCTTTATGATCAAGTTCGCTGAGATCCAGAAGCATTATTCGTCGGCCGAAAACAATCTGCCCCGTATGGTGCTGAAGGAATATCTCCAATACAAGATACTCGAAATAATTTTTGCTTCACCTTTTGGTGAAAGCTTGGTTTTTATGGGTGGGACTTGTATTCGGATTGCTTATGGCAATGATCGTTTTTCCGAGGATTTGGATTTGGACAACCGCGGCCTTAGTGAGGGGGATTTTGAGCGCTTGGCTCAGCATATCGGTTTGGAGCTAAAAAAAGAGGGCGTAAATGCCGAATTCAGGAATGCTTACAAAGATTTTTATCATTGTTATCTGCGTTTTCCCGGACTACTTTTTGATAATAAGCTTTCGGCTTTACGGGATGAAAAGATTTTGATCCGAATTGATTCTTTTTCGACCAAAGAGACAGATAGGGCCGTGGCTAGGGTTATCAGTAAGGCTGATATCTTTGCTGAGATTCTGTGTTATCCGTCTTCGCATCTGCTGGCGCAAAAAATTCAGGCATTATTTGGCAGACAGCGAGCCAAAGGTAGAGACATTTATGACATAGTCTATCTGTGGTCAATGACGGAGCCAGATTATTCCTATCTAAAAAAAGTCTTGCAGATTGGCGACCGGAGGGAATTATTAGAAAAAATGAAAGGGCTATTTAGTGAAGCAGAGCTAAAAGGGTTAGCTGAGGATGTTGAGCCTTTTTTGATCAGCCCGCAGAAAAGCCTGCAAGTCAAGAAATTCCGAGCTTGGATCGACGCCCAGCTTCATTAATTGTTTGTCACTTTTATCCTCTATGAAAATACTAGGTATTTCCTGCTTTTATCACGATAGCGCTGCTTGTTTGCTAGTGGACGGCGATATCCGGGCGGCCGCGCACGAAGAGCGTTTTACGCGCATCAAGCACGATTCCCAATTTCCGAAAAAATCTCTGGCCTTTTGTCTGGATCAGGCAAATATTAGTATTGATGATATCGATTTGATCGTTTTTTATGATAAACCCTTCCTCAAGTTCGAACGGATCATGGAGACATACCTCGCTTATGCCCCACACGGACTTGGCTCTTATCTAAAGGCGACTGAAGCTTGGCTTAAACAGAAGCTCTGGATGCCAGCTATTATTGAAAAAGAGACGAGCTACCAAGGCAAGATTATCTATGCCGAACATCATCTTTCGCACGCGGCTTCAGCCTTTTTCCCTTCGCCTTTTGAACGGGCGGCTTTTTTGACTGTCGATGGCGTCGGGGAATGGGTGACTACTTCCTATGGGGTCGGAAACGGCAAGGGATTGGAAATGAAACGCGAAATTAATTTTCCTCATTCGCTGGGACTGCTTTATTCCGCCTTTACTTATTATACCGGCTTCAAGGTCAATTCGGGCGAGTATAAGCTGATGGGACTTGCTCCCTATGGCGAGGCAAAATACAAACAACTTATCTATGACAATCTGATCGATGTCAAAGAGGACGGCAGTTTCCGGCTGAACATGGAATATTTCTCTTATCCGGCCGGACTTGTCATGACGAGCCAGAAGTTTCACAAGCTCTTTGGAGGCGAGCCACGCCAGCCAGAGTCAGCTATCAGTCAGAAAGAGATGGATATCGCCAAATCTATACAGGAGGTGACTGAGGAAATAATGCTAAAAATCGTCCGTAATATTCATAAAGAAACGGGTGAAAAATATCTCTGCTTGGCAGGCGGGGTGGCGCTGAATTGCGTATCCAACCGCCGCCTTATCGAGGAAGGGCCATTCGAAGATGTCTGGATTCAGCCGGCTTCGGGCGATGCCGGTGGGGCGCTCGGGGCGGCCTTGGTCGGGCATTATCTCTACGCAGGCGGAGAGCGACCTGCCCTCGGGGCGGACTTTGATCGCCAGCATGGCTCTTATCTGGGGCCGGAGTATTCCGAAGCCGAAATCAAGCGTTTCTTGGATCGGAATGGCGCTAAATATGAATATATTGCCCAGGAGGCCGAGCTTTTTGAGCGCACCGCCAAGGCAATTGCCAGCGAAAAAGTCGT
>CAZIGB010000108.1:0-3777 GCA_964539005.1 uncultured Gammaproteobacteria bacterium
TAAAAATAAGCGGTAAAGATATTCGAGCTGAGAGCGCAGATACTTTGGCGCTTATGCGGATGCGGCGTCGTTGATGCCCTTAAATTTTTTTATGAACGCCATCTATATCCTCTGGCTTCGTCAGATAAAACGTTATTTGCGGTCACGTGCCCGTATCCTTTCTTCGTTAGCCCAGCCGATATTTTTTTTCGTAGCCATGGGCTTCGGTTTTGGTCCGGTATATTCGGCGGCGGGTGGCGGTAATTATCTCCAGTTTTTGGCACCTGGCATTATCTCGATGAGTGTTATGATTTCCGCTATCCTCTCGGGGGTGGATCTTATCTGGGACAAGCAATTCGGTTTTCTCAAGGAAACTTTGGTGGCGCCAGTTTCACGGATAAAAATTCTCTTTGGCCGCACTCTTGGTTCGGCTACGGTCGCTTTTGCGCAAGGGATCTTTGTTTTTTGTCTGACTCTGGCTCTTGGCTTTCGTCCTGAAAATATTCTCAGCTTGCCTTTGGCTTTTCTTTTTATGCTCTTAATCGCTCTCTTCTTTACGGTTCTTGGCACCGCTATTGCCTCGATCGTAAATGATATGCATGCCTTTCCCATGGTCATGAACTTGCTCGTCTTGCCGCTTTTTTTTCTTTCGGGCGCGATCTTTCCTTTTGCCAATTTTCCGCGCGCCATCCAGCTGATTTCTTATGCCAATCCGCTCACTTACGGCGTCGACGGCCTGCGCAGTGTCTTGTCCGGCCTGACGGTTTTTCCGCCTTTCGTCCCCTTGCTCGTGCTTCTATTCTTTATCAGCCTGGCTCTGGCTGTCGCGGTCGGTCTTTTTCGGCGGATCCAGATCTGATTATTTTTTTCGTTAAATCAATTATCGAATTTTTAGAATTAACTAGCTAAAATCTATGGACATTTTCGAAAAATACAATCTGACGGGCGTCAAGATCCTAAAGATCGGCGGTCTTATCCTTCTCGGTTTCGTGCTCCTCATGGTGGCGATCTCGCTTATCAATGCGATCGGTTCCGGTTTGCGCTCTTCGATCGGGGGTATGTCATCGGAGAGTGCTTATGACGGGGCTATGCCTCAGTCGGCGGCAAATTATAAATCAGCCAACAACATGGCGCTTTCGACGCGCAATGTTATGCCGGAAGATAGCTATACCGCTGGCGATGATGCGGAACAGTTCGAGGTAACGGAGTACTCGGCTCGGATCGAGACGCGTCGTTTGGATACGGACTGTGAAGCGGTTTTAGCGCTCAAGGTTAAGGACTATATTATTTTTGAACGCTCGAACAAGGGGGAAACGAATTGCGATTATCGTTTCAAGGTAAAGAAAGAGAACACGGAAGAAGTTCTCTCTCTGATCAAAGATTTGGATCCGCGCGAGCTCAATCAGAGTGTTGAGACTATAAAGAAGCAGATCGAGGACTACACGAGTCGCGAAGAGATACTCAAAAAGAAGCTCACCACGATTGAAGAAACCATGAATTCGGCGGTTGCTTCTTATGACGAGATCTCCAAGCTGGCGGCCACTACCCGGGATGCGGCCAGCCTGGCGAGCGTCATCAAGAGCAAGATCGAGATTATCGAGAGCCTGTCTCAGCAGAAGATCAATATCTCGAGCGAGCTCGACACTCTCGGCCGCCAGAAAGCGGAACAGCTCGATCGTCTGGCTTATACTTATTTCAATGTCAGTATCTACGAGAATAAATATGTCGATCTGGATTACATCAAGGATTCATGGAAGAGTTCGATCAAGACTTTTGTCTTTGATATGAATCGTGTTGCTCAGGATTTGTCGATCGGACTGGTCCGTTTGATCGTCTATGTCTTCCAGTATCTTCTCTATCTCATGATCGTCGTCTTGGTTGCCAAATATACCTGGGTGTTATTCAAACGGATTTGGAAGGGGAAGACGACTATTAACAATTAACCATTAACTATTAAAAATCGTAAATTAAAGCCTTACTATGTATAACAAAACATTAGCAATATTATTCTTTGCTCTCCTCCTCACTGCTTGTGGGGCAAAAAAAGAGGCAGGATTCGAAGGGGCAGCCTTGCCGGCGGGCGAGGGTGCTACTGCGCCTGTTTCAAAAGCAGAAGACGATTTGCTCACAGTGGATGAAGATGGGATTAGCCGTTTCGATAATGAGATTTTGACAGCTGAGCTGGCTCGGGCCAAAAAAGCTGAGTTGGCGGAGCCAGAGAAAACGGGCCTTGCCTTTATGCTTGAGGAAGAAAAACTGGCCCGTGATGTCTATGCCAAGTTTTTTGAAAAATGGAGCCTAGTCCTTTTTGACACCATTTCTGCGAGTGAACACAATCATGTGAATGCAATCCAGTCCCTGGCTGAAAAACATGAAGTCGATATTTCCTTTTATAAGAACGATTTGGGTCAATTCAATAATTCTCATCTTCTCGGACTTTTCTCAGAACTTAGCCGGCGCGGTGAGGTTTCTTTGGTCGAGGCGCTCAAGGCGGCGGCTGAGATAGAGGAGTTAGACATTGTCGATCTGCGTCGCTATCGGGCCGAGACTTCGAATCCAGATATCATTCTGGTTTACGAGAGTCTTGAGCGGGCTTCCCGTAATCATCTTCGCGCTTTTGTTCGTCAGATCTTGCGCGAACAGGGTAGTTATGAGCCCAAAAGCCTTTCAGAAGATGAATTTCAGACGATAGTTAGCAGTCAGCCTGAACGCGGACGCCAATAGGGCCTTAAAAAAAGACGGATGGGATAATCGTCCGTCTTTTCTGTTATTTTTTCGTTTTGCTTCAGCCGATTGAGACTATTTGTCCCTCGATCCTTTTTTCCTGGGTCTGATAAGAAAAGGTATCGCCGGCAGATTTGCCGATCAGGCTCTGGCCGATCGGGGAATTATGTGAGATGATTCCGCGGAGCGGATCTGTTTCGCTCGAGCCAAGGATACTGTATTCTCTTTCTCGGCCGCTTATCAGTACTCGGACTTTGGAACCGATCCTGATCCGTCCGGTCGAAGCTGTCTCGCAGATTATGATTGAACGTTTCAGCATGTTCTCGATCTCGAGCAAACGCCGATTAATCCCTCTCAGGCGGCCTTTGGCGATCTGGTAAGCGGCGTTTTCTGAGAAATCACCCATGAGGGCCAGGCGCTTCACCTCCTCGATAGCCGGTGGTCGCACGTATTCCAAAAGCTTGCGATGCTCGCTCTCGAGCCGCTTGTATTTTTCTGCTGTAATATGGTAATCTGGCGGCAGATGAGAATAAGTGCCCAGACGACGATGGGGGGTTTGCATAGGTGTTTTTACTTTGGTAATGATAACATAGTTTGTTTGATAATTCAATCAAAACTCTTCAAAATTTTCAATTTGAAATTTTCCAACCCAAGGCTGGTCCGCCTCGGGCGGACAATTTTCAAACAATTTTTAATGACAAAATTTTCAATTTTCAAACTCACGATAATTTTGTCATTTAAGAATTAATTCATTGTTTGAAAATTTCAAATTGAAAATTGAAAATTGTTATGTCTTCTAATAAAACACTAAAATACAAGGGTCAGGAGCTACACTATGCCTTCCGTCCTCATCCTCTATCCCGCTCTCTGCGTGTCAGTATCCGGAGCGATGGGCGGGTGCTGGTGACGGCGCCTCGTTCTTGCAGTCTGAAGCGGGTCGAGGCATTTGTTCTGGACAAGGCGGACTGGATACTCGAGAAGCAGGGAGTGATCATTGCGCGTCACGAGGCAAAGCCAAAACTTACCGGTGAAGCGGATTATACGCGACGGAAGGCAGCAGCTCGGCAAATGATC
>CAZIGB010000109.1:0-3773 GCA_964539005.1 uncultured Gammaproteobacteria bacterium
ATTCCTCTATTTTTTCAGCCAAAGGAACAGGCTTCTTAGATACTTCAGGCTTGTCGTGATAACCGACAAACTCGGACCGAATGCTGAAATATTGAACGTAGTCTGAAGCACCGATCAATCTTGCTTGTAAAGAAGCTAAGTGTATAATTACCCTCAAAATTGTATATTAATCGAATATGTTTAAAACGAAAGGGAGTGTCATAATGAAGAATTTTCTTTTTGGAAATATTATGTTCAAGATTGGCATCTTAATCCTTATCTCAACCTTGTTAGTTTCCTGTAATAGCAAATCACAGACTTTAACCCAAGATGGATTGAATCAAACAGCCAGTGCTCAAGAGTTAAGTAGAAAAAATAAAGCTTCAACCCAAAATAATTCTGACGAATCAAACATATTTCAAGAATTAGGAGGGAAGATTGAGGCTGAAACCCATAGTAACCCTGATCAACTGGCGATTCCCCAAGAGTTTGTGGGGGCATGGCAGCTGATTGATTCCAACGCCGAGTTGAACAGCGATTACTATGGGCTGTTGGAGATTAGTACATTAGGCTTATCCCTAGGTACTATTGAGATACTTGCCGATGGGACTGTTATTCATTTTAACAAGAAAGGTAATAATGTGACTATTACTGAACTCAGAATATTAAATAAAGATACATACGATATATTTGTATTCCAACAGGATGCTAGTCCTGCTGGTCTTTTTTTGTATTATGAATTGGATGGAGATCAACTAAAACTATCTTATGGAGATGAATATAATCTTTACAGCAGGATGTCCTCTAACTAGCTCGATTTGATCATTGCGACTCTTGCGATATTGTAGATTATTATTTTCAGACTATCGATTCTGATTATTGGTCGGACTAAGTAAAATTCATTGAAAACGATCTTTAATTTTGTTAGTAGGCTGTTTTGTCAACTCGAACAAACTGAAATGGAGGTAAGTATGAAAATACTAAGCATATGTTGAAGAAATGCTTTTTATTTCTCTCTTCGATCCTAGTTATAGGGCTTGTTTTAGCTTGTTCGCCTACAGACTTAGCCTTAAGCACCGAAGTGTCCCAGGTGAAGATTCCAAACGATGTGACCAACAAACCAGAATCTCAAAGTATGCCCATTGAAGAGGTTCCCGTAGAGGAGCATGAATTTGCTGCTGATTTGGTCCCGATGTTCTATTTTGATTCTGACTTCACTTATGTGATCGATTATCAACGGAGCAAGTACGTTAAATTAGATTTTTACCAGGTAAATTCAAAGTACTACACTTCCCCCCGAAATAATGGCAATGAGATATTTTTCTTTGACATAGTATCAAGGCAAAATGTACAGACTGTTTACAAATCTGATTGTAACTATCTTGACATTCATTTTTTGGCAGGGGACTACTTGTTAACTCATTGCAAGGAGCGTACTTGTCCTCCTAGGGAATCAACAATACAATTTTGGCATGTACCTAGCAATAAATTAATTAAATCCTTTGAAGTTGGGAGTGAAACTGGATGCCATTCTTACCTCGATTCTATCGTATCTCCTGACGGGAGGTTTGTTTTACTGACCGGCACACTGCTTACGAACCTTTTTTCGATAGACCCTCCTGAAGAAATCGAAATCGACGAGTACATGGGGAATTTTTTCAATCCATCAGCAGATAATGAGTTTTTCGTAGGAAATGATCGTGACTTGTACAAATGGGTGGACAATGGCTTTAAATTTGTAGAAAGTGTAGGCACGCCTTATTCCTTGAACTATTTATCAGTGTCAGCAGGTGCTCAACGGATGGCATATCGAGACTTATCCTCTGATCCAGATGCTTTGGTTGTCTATGATAGAGAAAACCAAAAAGAGTTCTTCAGAGTTTATGAATCGGATATCATGGGGGGTGATGGAATGATAAATAATACAGCGTTTTCCCACGATGGGCAATTATTATTAATAAGCGGTGAACAGAATGATGAACAAATCGTGTTACTCCTGGATATAGGTACGATGAACATTTTATACAGTAATCAAACCCAGAATGTGATCGCAAGACCTAGAGTGATTAACTTACCTGAGTCGGTTCGCGATGCGTGGGATTGGCAGGATTTTTGACAATTTTCTGATTGTCATTTTATTTTTTTTTGTAATTATTACTGATTGTTAATCTGTCTATAAACTTGAGATTAGTCAGACAGGATAGAACACAAGCTTTGTGTCTTCAACTACCGTAAGCAGACACCTGTTATAGGACAGCATGTACACATGCCACCATCAATATAAAAACTACAAAGCGGTTGGTAAGAAGAACATTATTTCCTACTACCAACAACCCACTAGCGATGAGCTTTCCTTTCCACCTCTTAAATCGGATCTCCAGCTTGGTTCACCATTGCCGGTTTCCCATCCATCTTCGAGTACGCATCCCAACTCATAGCCATCACCATCACAAAGTCATCAAGCAAACCAGCTTGAGCAGAATAAGTGAACGACTCATTTGAATTTTTTTCCCTCCAAATGCCACCAAGCCTTTTTCTGAATTTCATGATGTAGTAGGTTTTCCTTGGAATGTTTCAGAACTTACGTCCAACTTGACTGAATGTGCGTCTTCGCTGCTTGCGTGGTCTGGTGTGGTCCCTCCCAAGGGTCAGCCGGTCTGGCCAGCAGGTTTTAACCTTTTTGGGTGGCACATGACTTTCGGATTGACCGATGAGATCCTATGGTGTGCGGTCGCGCAGCCTGTCCCGCGTGTTTACATTCTGCCACCTTGCGGATACATTTGACAAAAAATGGTGATTGAGAATACCGAAAACCTGCCAAGTGGTCAAAATGCAAAACAACCCGATTACCTAAACTCAGACAAGCAATAACAGCAAAAATTTGCTTTCGCATCGGTGAAAAATATCTTGACCATGTGTGAATAAGTGCGATAATTTAGCTATAATAGTCTAATTGGATATCCTGGTGTTCACTGAACTATTAAATTCTGAGATCATATCTCAACGGATGTATAATAATATCTGTGATCTGAACTGTTTGAAAATCTGTCTGAATTGGTCAACGGAGGAGTTATGAAAAAGACCTTTCTTCTTCTTATTATTGTTATTCTAATCTCAGGTTTTTTGGCATCTTGCACAGGCACTCAAATGCAACTCGATGCTGATTCAGACGAAGAATTAGTTGAAGCCCTAAAGACCAAAATCTCTTCGCAATCTGAAAGTTCCACCGATGAAACAGCAACTCCCTTTTCCCAATTGAACGACGGGGACGAGAATTTGGCAGGAAGAGAGCGTTGGGCTGCTGAATTTAATTTGCCTGTTTACCATGATCATGACACTTCAAATGATTATTCAAAACAATTATTGCCAATGATTACCGAATCTAACTATCCTCAGCAAGTTTTTTATGGAAAGGGATATGCATTTGATGACAGATCATTTTATCTTCCTCATCAAGCAGCAAAAATTGTTTCTATCGATTCTATGTCTGGACTAATAAAGTGGCAATCGGAAATAGGTGGTTACGTTTTAGCCGTTGGCGAAGAGACTGTATTCGTTTTTACTGGTGAAGATCGCATTTATGGGTTGGACAAAAATAATGGTGAGGTTAAATGGAAAATAATTTTGGAGTTGCTTTTTGAAGATGGCACTGGTTTGAGGATCGCTCCCATGATGCACAGGATTGATGAGAAATTTGTGTTAATTTTACACAGCTGGTCTGAGTGGGGAAATGAGAATGCTTTCTGGCTACTTCATGTCGATGAAATCGATGGCACCAATTCGTTAATCCAAGC
>CAZIGB010000110.1:0-1676 GCA_964539005.1 uncultured Gammaproteobacteria bacterium
TAGAGCTTCAGGCCATAGTCATAAAAAGCCCGGCCCCAATGTTTCGGGCTCCAAGTCCGGAGTTCGGAATCGATGACGTAATCGAGACTTTTCTTCAGCTCGTCGATATAGGTAACCTTGTTATCAGCTTTCTGAAAATAGATATCTGAATTCTGGACAACCGCCAAGGCAAGCTCGATCCCCATCTTCTGCGAAAGATCATAGACTTCTTTGAGCTGATGGACGTTCTTGTCCATGATCGTAAAGCTGAAACCGAGATTGGTGACCCCGATCCGCTTGAGCTCCGCCACGGTCTTCATGACCATGTCAAAAGCACCCGGGATACCGCGCACCTCGGCGTGCATCTCACCGATACCGTCGAGCGAGATGCGGATACCTACTCGTGGATCAATGGCTCTGATTTCTTCCATGCGCTTGATGATAGTTTCAGTAGCAAAGCCATTGCTCGAGATGATTATCTGGGCTTTCGGCGCCGTCTCATTGATGACCCGAACAATCTCGGCAATATCATCCCGCAAAAAAGGTTCGCCGCCCGAAAGATTAAGATAGCGAAGAGCAGGACTGAGATTGCGAAGAGCCGGAATCGGCAACTCCGCCGGATTCTCGATCTGCCAGATATTGCACATCTGGCAACGGGAATTGCA
The DNA here is from genome assembly GCA_964539005.1 of uncultured Gammaproteobacteria bacterium. GTDB lineage: Bacteria > Patescibacteriota > Patescibacteriia > Patescibacteriales > UBA12075 > JBBRXK01. The sequence continues at coordinate 645 of CAZIGB010000110.1, forward strand.
TTTGTAAGTGATAGCGACGGTCGCGTCGCGAGGAATGTTTTTCAACATATATTTTGATTAAGCTATTGGCTATTTAATTTTCAATTTTCAATTTGAAATTTTCAAACAATGAATTAATTATTAAACAACATAATTCCCTAAAAGTTTGAAAATTAAAGAATTGTGTCATTAAAAATTGTTTGAAAATTAAAAATTAAAAATTAAAAATTGAGAATTCTAAGCTTCCCCTCATGCAACAAATAAACAACCCACCTCGTCAAAACTCTCCTGGGAAAATTTTTTCTAAAAAAACGATCGAGTCCTTCCTGGTCGCGGCGGATGCGGGCGATCGAGCGGGTTCCGCCCTGTCCGGATGAATAGCCGTGATGATGGATGACGAGCGCTTCTGGGCAATAGACAGTGGCTAGGCCGTAACTCTTGGCTTGATAGCAGAAATCGATATCTTCGACCCCGAGAAAGTATTCACCGTCTAGCGAGCCGACTTTTTCGATCGCTTTCCGGCTAATGAGCATGCAGCCGCCCGACACCCAGTCGACCGGATAAGCGCGACTCAGATCGATTTTCCTAAAAAAGGAATGGTCCGCAAAGGTGCCACCGGGAAATATCTTGCGCAGGAGGCTAAAGCGCAAGAATTCCGACCAAAGACTAGGAAAGGGACCGAAGCTCGATTGGAAACGTCCATCGGGATAGACCATCTGCGGTCCCACGATTCCGACGCCTTCTTTAAGCTCGAGCAAGATGCGGCTGATACTGCCTGGTTTTACCAGCACATCCGAATTAAGAAGCAAGACCTGTTCACCCTGTGCCAGCGCCAGTCCCTGATTCACTGCCCGCGCAAAACCGACATTTTCTTTATTGGCAATATAACGCACGCCAATATCCGAGAGCCGCTCGATCGGAAAAGCGCCATCTGAGGCATTATCGATAAGGATGATCTCTGTCTTCAGATCTGGCTCACACTGTAAAAAATTCCGGATCACCTTCTCCGTCATTTCAGCGGTGTTGTAGTTTATTATGATTAGGGAAAGCATG
>CAZIGB010000110.1:1776-3729 GCA_964539005.1 uncultured Gammaproteobacteria bacterium
GCCATCTGTTGGACGTTGGCAAAGACGCCCATGAGCGCCCAGAAGATGATGGCATAAGGCAAGGCGTAAAAAGTTACCTCTACCAGGCCATTAATAAATGCGACGATCAGGGAAGCGCTAAAACCGTAGAGCAGGACCAGATAATATCCCCCGTTCCGTTTTGAAGCCTTGATTGCCCGCCGGGCTTTTACCATTATAGCAAGAATCAGAGCAATTATTAAGCCTGACCCGATCACACCGAGATCAACCTGGGCCTGGACGAAGAAATTATTGATCAGCTGAGCGGTCTCAAAATCAAGCATCTCCTTGAAGTAATGAAGCTGCTGGCCACTACCGACCCCGAGCAAGGGATGGCTATTTATAAGCTCCCAGCTGGTCTCGTATTCGAGCAGACGGTAGCGTGTGTTAGCATCGACAAAGGTCGCTTTGATACGAGAAAGAAGACCAGAGAAGAAAGGGTTAAGCATTACGTAAGAAAGGAAGACAAACCAGAGTCCTAGTAAAAGAAGCGGAACCCGGCTGTTTTTTAGCCGGACAAAGAGAAAGACCAAAGCAAGACTGAGACTGAGGATGGCGCCTTTGCCGAGCGAGAGGAAGACAGCGGTCAGACCGAGCACGACCGAGAGGATGACAAAGGGCCGCAAGAGGCGCTTGCGGGAAAGTTGGAAGTAAAAAGCCAGGAGGACAGGTACGAGAAAGGCAAGAATGGCTGCGGTCGTCGCGATCGGCGCGATCGGCAGAAGGATGGTATTACGTTCAAAAAAGAATTTAGAAGAAAAGCCGAGAGCATAAAACTTGTAATAGATCTGGAGACTTAGGATAATAACTGTCGCCGAGATACCCATGAGAAATATTTCGATCTTGCGCTTGCTGTCGATCAGCTGACGAGTGAGGAAATAGGCCAAGAAGCCATAAGCGGCTACCTTGAGTCCGAAAACAAAGAGACGAAAATCGACAATATAGAGAATCGAGGCGATCGAAGCCATGAGATAGAGATAGAGGATAAAAGCGATAACATCGATCCGGAAATTGGCCAGGCGGCGATTGAGATAGGAATCAAGGAAATACATAGCGCCCGCAATGATGAGAAAGAGCTCAGCCGCCCGAGCCTCATAGACCCAGGTCGCTGTGATCGGAATATCGATCATCTTGCCGATCGCGAGACTCGGCACGACCAGCACCAGAAGCACCCAGAGGTACTTGCGCATAAAAAGGAAGTAGAGGACGGAAAAAACAATGCTCACGAGGACAAAAAGGCCAGCCTGCTCAAAAAAGATGGACAAAGCAAAAAGCGGCACGATCAAAAACATGAGCCGGATGAAGATTCCTATTCTATGATTGTTAGCGCTTTTTTCCATACCAATTCTTTGCTTGGTGACTAAACATTCATTTATATCACAAATTTAATATTATGTCAAGGGGGGGCGCGACAATTGACAATTAACAATTGACCCCTGCCTGCCGGCAGGCAGGTTTGACAATTAATAGCCAACATTAAAGCTTATATTTCTAAAAAAGAAAAAAGGCACTACACTTCTTATTCTCTCGATTTTTTAAGAGTTAAGGGTGTAGTGCCTGATGTGAGCGATTTTTTGCTCACTCAATGTGAATGTTGATGTTCGGTCCGCGGAAGCCGACTACCGATCGATCGTTGCCCCAGGGCATACGTTCGATTTTACAATAATTGGTCAGCGGCTTGTAGTTGCCGATCGGGTCGCCCACGTAAGGATGGACATCCTTGCCAACGGCATCCTTTGCCCGCCAGTTGGAACCTTCCTGGGTCATCAGTTCAAAGCGACCTTCATCGTGAAAGGCAACCCAGACCTGATCACCGGCGCCGAGCGGTACCGTCTTGATGAACGCATCCGGGAACAAGATATCGTTCCCATCCTTGATCGGCCGGGAAACCTGATATTTGTCCGCAGCATCTGAGGGGTTGGTGTTGATGGTGGC
>CAZIGB010000111.1:0-3612 GCA_964539005.1 uncultured Gammaproteobacteria bacterium
CTGCTCCTCGGCCAACTTATCCAGTAAATCTGGCAAGGCCTCTTGCTCACGCTGGATCAGGTAGCTAAAAATCGTTTCTTCCTGGCCACAGGCCGGACAAAAACGGTTTTCAAGCGGGATTTCCCGATCCCGGCAAGCCGGACAAGCGTAATCCACGAGCTCCATCCGATCTGTTTGCTTGCCGCAGATCAGGCAGAAAAGTGGCCCGATATCCGTCCGCAAAGAGGCTGGATCGAAATTTCCGCGCCGACCTGCCAATATGACATTCTCATCCGAGCTAATGCTCCTGATGAGATAAAGACGTGATTCCCGCCGAAGCTCGCAAAGCAAGCCGGGCCGGAGCGCGCGCTCGGCAATAGCCAGCCGGCGCTTTGCCTGCTTCTCATCCTCGATCAACTGGTCGATCGCGCGACAAACCGTGTTATAAACACGAAAAGGCATCGAGTCCAAATTCAATTTCGGATAATACTTTGCGATCATTTGCCGTTGCCACTCATTTCTCACTTTGATCAATCTGCTCATTTTTTGCTCCTTATGTTTTTTTATTTTTGAATGATCATTTCCTCTTTTAATCCGCCTCATAAAGATGGGCTAAAAGAGAAAAGCGAAGTTTTCTCTTTATTCAGCCTCACTCGAATGGCTTCGAGCAAGGGTTTTGGAGCCGCCGCCGGTTTTTCGCCAGCTGCTCCGGTTTTGCCCGGCTCTGCACAAAAGAGCCAAACAGCATAGAGACAACACAAGCCCAATAGGGATGATCGAACTCCACCAAGAGCCAAGCCCCAAAGGCCAAACAGAGGACAAACAGCAAGTCAAAGAACGCCTTCATTCACCACCTCCATGGTTGTTAGTGATTGCTCTCTGATCAGGTTGACCGCCTTAGATCTCCCTGATCAGAGAAACACGGGCAACAAGCTTCAGCCCGCCTGTGCCTTGAGCTTTTTAGGCTCTTGGCGCGGCCTGCTAAAGGCCTCCAAGAAGGGCCGATTCAGCGCCTTTTGCGCGTTGCGCTTTTCCGCTTCCTTCTCCGAGACCGTCAGAGCATAGAAGAAGATTACTCTTCCCTGCTCCTTGGCGTCCTGCAGGAGCGAACGCCGGCACAGCGGGCAGACCGGATTGACAACCCAGTTCCCCTTCTCCTTCTTCAGAGCCAGGGAGTGGACGCACTCACGATCATTGCCACAGACGACACACTTCGAAATTGCCTTTTCCATGATGAAGCTCCTTGTTGATTTTGATGTCAAAGAAAAAAACCTTTCTACCACAGAAAGGCTTTTTGCATGACTTTTACGAAATAGATGCCTAAACACTACTAAAAGCATTTTTCGAAAAGTCCTGCAAGGAGCTTTCCTGTGCGGTAGTGTTTATATTTTTCTCCAGACATCCCACATAGAGTATGCGAGATCTATAAGAGAGCGAAATTTTGATTTTTTTAGCAAGGCGATTTTTTCAACCTTACTCTTCTCCTTTTCTGTTGCCAGGCAGAGGAGACTCGCCCCGAAGCTTATTCATTTTTTACCCAGGCTACCCAGTATCGTCTTGAAGACGATAACCAAGATGATGATCGTCATCACTTGGCCGATAAAGGGCCGGATTAGCGAGAGAACACTCTCGACAGCGGGGGCAAAATACCCCAGTTTGTCGAGCCCGATCACCCCTGCCAATCCAATCACCGAAAATATGAACCGCTTCGGCGTGCCGATAAAGAACTTGATCCAGCTCATGACCACCTCCTGGTGGATGATTTTATGATCAAAGTTTCATCAGCTTTTTTAACGTGGGCTTACTCCACAGTATACGTCCGTTAAACTTAGAAAACCGGACGGAGGATTTCTCTCCTCAAGGTGAGGGCTTACCAATCGTCTTCCGGATCGATAATACCCTCGTATTGCTCCTCGGACACCTTGATGCCGAGTCCACAGCCATCCCAACCCTCTCCAACGTGGTTAAGCTCAGGCTCAGGAGCCTTTTGCCAATACCATTTTGCCCGGCCGTCAAATTCACAACTCCTTCTGTCTTCCTCTTTACAGGCTTTCTTTGCCATGACTTCCTCCTTTTTTGTTTTGATAATCCGCCGGAAATCCGCAAATACTGGTATATAAAACTTCGCTGAAAAATATACCGTCTAGCTGGCCGAGACCCACGGACCCTTTCTGGTCCCTAGTATCATTGGTCTATATAGACTTGTTTTGCAGATTTCGGGCGAATCATCTCTTTATAGGAATATTTCGCCATGCTTTTTTTAGGAACGTTTCGCCGAGGCGAGACACGACAAGTTGGGGCTGCCTATTTCCCTATCTTCTCATAATCATTTGATATTTATAGAAGTAATGGGAAACCTGCATTTCTCGTTCGCCAGTAGTAATGGAACTTGTCAAAACTACTAGCGATTTGGGTTATCGCTTTTTAAGTCGATATATCATTGTAGCAAACATTTTAAACTTTGTCAAGACTTTTAAACACTTTATGCTTTGTAATCCTACTTTTATTTTTATATTAGCCTTTTTATTTTGTTATATTATGTTATATTATAGCCACATTTTCTAGTAATAAAAAATCAATACCCCTATTTGTCAGGCAGTATTGACATTATTTAAAATATATGATATGATGAGATATCGATCATTTACAACCTTTTGTTTCGGTTTTTAACCTTAACCAACGAGGTGCGCCATGAACGACTGAATATACCGAAAGGCTAAACCGGTCCCAGAGTATCGGGACCGGAAGCCAAGTAGGGTTCAGCTACGCATCTTGCAAAAAAAAAGAAATGGAGGATATCATGGGCGATATGGGCTGATTTTCACTATTATCGGCAATCAAATTGTCATCAGTATTAAACCAAGAGAAAGACGATATGGATTAGCTTTGCTCCTATCATGGAGGAATTGAAAAATTTGAACAAGCGCCCTAGGGCGAAGCAACAAAAAACAGGGCGATAATTTATTTATCGCCCTTATTTTTTTCTAGGTATTTCCAAGCAAGATCAAAAAGAATCTTAAAAGTATTACTTATCTCTTTGTTTTCGATTATTATGCCTGCTAATTTTCCTTTCTGAGAAGCTATCCTGATTTTATCATCAAAAAAAGCAATATCAGCGGTTACTGGATATTTTTTTGGTGATATAGCAATCCTTTTTGCATCAGCACTCAAGTCTACTTTGTCTGAACAAACAATTGATCTTACTTTTATATTCTTACCTCTTCTCTTATTAGCCAAGAAAGAAAGCTCTTGGGCACTGAAGATATTTTTTAACAAATCATTTGAATATATCATCCTCGCCTCCTCGGTATGATTGGCTACAAAAAATTCCTCCGCCATCGCTCGCATTCCTTCCTTACCTTCATAATAACGAACTACCGGACCATCATTACTACTATTCAATGATTTTAATTCTGGCAATAGTTTTTCCAATTTTTCCTGCTTCATCTGGATCTCCAGCTGCTGTTCACGAAAAAGCATATTGAGTTTTTCCGGCTGCTCCGCACAATAATACTGCTTCTTTCCCTCGACAAAAGTACTAATGAGGCCTTTCTCAGACAAAGACTCAATGATCGTATAAGTGGTAGCTCGATTGACTTTTGCCTTCTCGGCGATATTCTGGACCGTAGAATT
>CAZIGB010000112.1:0-1046 GCA_964539005.1 uncultured Gammaproteobacteria bacterium
GCCCATTCATTCCAGATCGGATTCTTGTTGTCGACCAGCCATTTGATATTGCTTGAGCCCGAGAGGAACCAGATCAGCTCGGTCATGATGCTTTTGTAAAAGGTCTGCTTGGTCGTAAGCAGGGGAAAGCCGTCTTTCATATCCCAGCGATGCTGGCGACCAAAGACAGAGAGGATATAGGGCGGCTCCTGGCCTTTGCGCTCGTATTCGGCCAGCACCTCCGGCGTAAAGAAGACGGACTTTTTCGAGCCGTTTTCGCGGATGTCCTTGATTAGGTTCAGATATTGGTATTCGGGATGCATATGATTTAATTTTTAATTTTCAATTTGAAATTTTCAATTTGAAAAGATGATTAAGGATTAGATTTTGCTAGATTAGATCGCGGCCGTTTTGTCTCAGTTCGTCAGCGATTTCGATCATTTCTTTGGACGAGCTCATACTGCCACAGAGTACAATTTTCATAGGGGTAAGACTAGGGCTGCTTTAGTTTTTTTCTTTTTTCTTTTTCAGGTATTTGTAGATAATTCTCTTTAGTAGAAATTTTTTTACCCGCTCTTTTTTCTAGGTCCCTTCTCGCTCTACCTGCAACGCTTCCGCCTTCGCGAGCAGCTGATTTATTCTCTGTAAATCCTTGTGCATTCTTGTTTTTTAGCGATTTCTGTAGTAGAGGCTTCGCTTAGCATGGTAAAAATAAGCTCTAGGTCGTTCATGTGGTCTCGTAGATTCTCATTTTGTAGTCCTTTGAACTTTTGATATTGGCTAGGTGTCATTCCAAAAGCAGCACGAGAGATTTCGGCGGTCAGTATCGCATATTCTGGATTTTCTTTCACGCCCCGTTTTTTGCATTCTTCTGTCAGTGTTTCACGGACTTCTATTCCGCGCATTCTTTTTTCAATCCAGGCGTCTGAGTAGCCCTTGGCTTTATATAAAGCTCTAGTTCTTTGGGTGGCTATCTCAGGATCTTCTATCTCTTTTATTCTTTCGTATCCGACCTTTGCAAGCCAGCGCTTGAATGGCTCGGCTTTTGGTGAAGGTATCGACTGGAT
>CAZIGB010000112.1:1056-3602 GCA_964539005.1 uncultured Gammaproteobacteria bacterium
ATTATTCGAAAAATACCTTCGGTATTGGCACAATTTAGCTTTTGTGGGCCACCAGCTGTTGCTATTAAAAGGGGGGTGGCAATTTGCCCCCATCCTTCTGAAAGTTCATTATTTCGTCTACGCATGTCTTTGATATATCCTTTGGGCTGAATGGAATCTGTTAATGCGGCTATTACGTCTTCTATGACAAACCACCATTCTTTATTGTGAATGGTTTTACGGATTTCCTTTTTTTGGAAAATGGCGATTTTCGTATTATCAAGATTTTTATCCATGAGTTTTGTATAAGTTCAAAACTGGATGTTTAAGTACATTATACCATCCTATCCTGATAAATAAAACAAGAAAAAACCTCTTGACTTTTTCTAGGTTTTCTGTTAGGGTATGATGTTGCTGATCCAGCATCGTATCGTACCTAAAATCACTATTAGGAGGAATATATCATGCCAATCGTACACGATGAGCTCAAAAGGGAAGTGGTCAAAAAGCTAAAAGCGCAAAGTGCCCTAAGTGATTTACTGGAAAGGGAAGCAATTTACTGGCGAACACCAGTGGTCAAAATTCAGGATATACTCCTTGATGATGAGCCTCGCAGAATTGTGAGAACTATTGATGGGGTAAGAGGTCTTTCGGAAGAGTCGTTCACCCTAATCCTAAAAAACTGGCAAGCAAAACGAATCGGTGGTAGAGAAGAGCTGGCAAGCGATTGCGAGGGCAAGACCTGGTTTCCTCCAATTTTTTCAGAGCTGTATCTCCTCCAAAGACTTGTGTTCGGAGACAGCGGAAGGTCTATAGACTTTTACCTGTTAGTCTGCCAGGGCAAAAATCATTTCCTTGTTAAGCAGGAAGGCGATTTAAATTTATTGCGAGTTCTTAGCGAGCATGAAGATGTGCCATATTTTTATCATGCCTTGAGAAATGTGATGGAGTGGAGGGCATGATAAAACGCTGCTAAAGCAAGCGTAGAAAAATCCAAAACATGAGTCGCATGTGGTGATAACCGTGCGACTCCTTTTTATTATAATTAGATTTGTAATTCTTCAACCTCAGTAGCGACACGGCCACCTTGCCACTGGTCGCGGTGCTGATTGTCTTCGCCCAACACTTCGTGGAAGGTAATGTGGACAAGCAAGGGAACAATTGCAGACAGCGGAAATTCGTATACCGGAAGTTTATATCAATATTTCTGCGATAGCGAGGAAAATCTTTGCAGAAAAGGAGGAGAAAAAACAATCAATCTAGACAGAAAACCGTCTCCGTCGCATTCCTTATGGGGTGCGACGGATTTTTATTCAGTAAATTTTCTGAAGTAGAGAGTGATTTATTTTCTGAAATAAAAGCCAACTTTTGGTCGTCGATTTTAAAAATGGCCTCTCTTCGATTAGGGTTTTGAATAATTTTATCATCTCATCTGCTTCTGTACGTTTGTAGGGTTTAAACATATCTGTTTCGCCGCCACAGCAAATGGTGATAGGTTTATAGATTTTGTTTTTTACAACCAAATCATAAATTTTATTAAAGACTATCTTTAAATAAAAGTTTATAATTTTCATCCTTCAATATATTTTTAGGGACCCCGTAGCCAAAAACTAGAAAAATGTTGTTCATATATTGGAAAATTATTTACAATTTAAAAAATCAGAACTGGGCGTGAACGTGGGCTATTCGTTCACGCTTTTTTTCTTTCAAGATTTTTGTAAGCACTTCTGGCAGCTGATGTCTTTTTGGTTGCCTTCGAAGAAGGTGATACTTGAAAAAAAGTTGAGAGACTCGTCGCAAATCGGACCTTCTTGGCCGGGGTAGGAGATTTTGCCTCGTTCATCGAGCGGGGGACGGTATTTTACTGCATGTACAAGTTTATTTTTGCTTGTCTTACAGAGTCGCATGGCGTCCTCCTGTGTTAGATTTTTTTAGCCCAGTTCTGATTATTTAAAAAGCTATCAATTAATTGGATTTTTTCAAGATCTTTTTTGTTGTTTTTCTGTAAACGGTAAGAATCGGTTTTTGAAGCTTCGTATACTTTTTTATATTGATTTATATTCAACATTTTAAACTTTGCATCGTTGTCTGTGATAGTATTTAATTTTTTGTAATCAACTTTTGCAAAGGGAAAAAGATCTTCTTCGAATGCAATTCCAATTTTGTTTTTCAAACAAACAAATTCATGCTCCTTTTCATTAACCAATTGATAAGAAATCTTGTCAAGAGTTTTTACCAATTTTTCCCAATCGGAACTAATATATTTATGAGGAACTAGGATGTCTGTATCTTCCGAATTCAAGTCCTTCTGAATAATTTTTGATAGTCCGAGTGAGCCGTATAGTACCGGGATAACATTCAATTCAGAATTTAAGTGTTTAGTAATTCTTAGGAATTCTTTATATTTGTCCATATCAAAAAAATTTTATTCTTTTGATGAAACAAGTCCACCAAAAGGCGGACTTGTTAAAATTAAACTTGTACTTCTTCGCCTTCGGTAGCAACTCGACCACCTTGCCATTGGCCGCGGTACTGATTGCCTTCGCCGAGGACCTCGTGGAAGGTGA
>CAZIGB010000113.1:0-3563 GCA_964539005.1 uncultured Gammaproteobacteria bacterium
CACTCATCCCCACAGCCGGGGACCGGGCGATTTGCCTCCAGTTGTTCAGGGCAGCCATCATCCGGGTCAGGATTACACGGGCGTCGTCATCGGACACGCCAAAGTATGCCGCTGCCTCCAGCGCCTCCTGGATATCTCCGGTTTCACCGGTAGCTTCGGTCACGGCGGTTTTCAGGATGGGTTCCTTGTCGGGGAACGGGTTCACGTCAAACAGCGGGGCGAGCCGCCACTGCCCCCCGCCGCTGTGCAGGAAGCCGTGGTTGTGCATGTGGTCATCCACGTTGGTGATGAGCATGTTGAAGCAGATGCGCGCCCAAAGCTCCTGCTTGTCTTCGAGGGGTCTCGGGGAGAACCGGTCAATGGCCTGCGCAATCTGTGTGTATGCGCCATCTTCCCTGGAATCCAGCTGCAGCAGCGAGGCCGCAGATAGGTAAGGGATGCGGCCGCCAGCCCGAGGTCGGTCAAACCGCACGATAAGCGCGACAGCCTGAGTGCCAGCCATAACGACTTCGGCCTCGGATGCATTCAGGCCCGCCTCTTTCGCAAGCAACAGAGCCAGCACCTCACCGCGCGCCATGTCACGCGTATCACTCACGCTCGGAAACTTGGCGATGGTCAGGGTACCGGAATGCCGAGACCTCTTTTTGCCCCTGTCTGGAAAATTGCAGTTCGCCCACTTCCAGTTCCGTGTCGCCCAGATAGACGAGCAGCGTCCGCGTTGTGCTGGCTTTTGCTTTTTTCGTCGTTGCCATTACAGGGCTCCACTGTCCGGGGTGGTTTTGCGTACCCGGATGCGTTTGGCTACCGCCTTGTTCATGAGCGCTAGGCCGAGCGCATCATTGGTGGTGTTCAATGCCTTGTTGAGTTCGGGCAGGAGGTTCAGGATGTTCAGAACCCGAGCCATAGCGCCCCACGACACTCCGGGGTCGCCCTGTTCCAGCCGGTAGAGAGTCTTTTTTGAGATGCCTGCCCGCTCCGCCATGGATGACGTAGAAAGCCCCCTGCGTCGGCGGGCCAGCGCAAGGTCCTCTCCGGCAGCAACCAGCGCACGCTCGACCGGTAAGGGCATCGGACTTTCGGTGATGCGGCTGGGAGACTTGGGTGTCGCCGTTGTTTTTATTTTATCGGTCATATCTGAATCCTTAAATTTTTAAGGGGTCATATATGGCCATTATAAGAAAATACCTCAGACGGACGCCAGTGCGTTGTTAAAAACGGTCATGTATAGGTCAATACTTTTATGCAGGGCAAAGGGGGGCCTGCGCGCTCATGGCTGCTTGCCTTGCGGCTGCTGCACGCCCGCATCGGCCAGCAGCAAGGTCATTTGCATCCTCATTCCGTCGAATTCGACGGAATTAAAACCGGGGTTGTTGAGTTGCTCCCAGATGCCCAGAAACTCCAGCGTGTTTCGATTGCGTAACCAGTTGCGAACAAGGTCGTCGCTGTGATCGCTGTCTTTGTAGCGCGCAATGTCCGTCAGCGAGATGTAGTCATCTACCCTGCCGGACACCACCGTGATCTACCTACCCTTCACTTCTATCTTGGCCATGTTTATTTCTCCTGCAAGGCTGCCAGCTCGCGCACCGTGGTGGGCGGGTGGGTGCTGCTCATGCCATGGCTGCCAGCGGCTCGATGGCATCAAGCTCCGCGCCCAGCGCCTGGCGTGCAGTGTCGGCGTCGTATTGGCTTTGCAGGTTCAGCCAAAACTCGACCGAAGTGCCAAAAAAGCGCGCCAGACGCAAGGCCGTGTCCGCAGTGATGGAGCGGCCATGCTTGACGATGGCGGCAATGCGGGTTTGGGGCACATGGATGGATTGGGCCAGGCGGTATTGCGTAATGCCCAGCGGCTCCAAAAATTCGGTGGCGAGGATTTCGCCTGGGGTGGGCAGGGTCAGTGGGCGGTTCATGCTGCACTCCTTTTGGGGTCAGTGGTAATCAACAATTTCTACATCCTGGGGGCCTTCGGCTGTCCACACAAAGCAGATGCGCCACTGGTCATTGATGCGGATGCTGTGCTGGCCTTGGCGGTCGCCCTTCAAGGCTTCCAGCCGGTTGCCGGGAGGGACGCGCAAGTCGTGTAACCCATGGGCGGCGTGCAGCAGGCGCAGCTTTTTCAAGGCGGCTGTCTCGATATTCACCCAGCGGCGTACCCGATCCAAGCCAAACAGGGCTTGGGTTTCAGGGCATTTGAAGGATTGGATGCTCACGGATTGCGATAGTAACGCCGCACGTTGGTAGCGTCAAAAGTTGCCGTCATACGGGGCCGTGTTTATGTCTGCTGCAAAGCGCGCCAGTTCGCGCACCGTGGTGGGCGCGTGGGTGGTGGCCGGGGTAAAAAATTCGTGCTTGCCCAGGTCGGCAACGCGCTGTTTCGATTTAACAAGGCTCATGGGGTGGTGAATGGTTTTGGAATAAAAAAGGCCTCTAGCCCAATAGGGGCGGGCGCTAGCAGCTATTGAATCAATAGCATTATTCTTGCGCACTGCCGGGTACAACGCGCGGGTGGATGCTGCTCATGCCATGGCATTCAGGTGGTCTTTGCGGGCGTGGGGCATGGGCGCGCTGCGGGGGCGCAGGCGTGGCGCTACAGTGCTTGCTTCACGACCTTGCCGCGCCCCCATGCCGCCTGTTTCTGCCCCCCGCACCGACAGCGATGTCGCGAGCGATGCCCCGCCGCCTGGCTGGCGCCTGCGCCTGTACGCCGTTATTTTTGAGAGCGACACCCGTGCTGGGCGCACCTTCGACATCGTATTGATTGGCCTGATTCTGCTCAGCGTCGCCGTGGTGGTGGCCGACAGCATGCCGCGCCTGCAGCCGCGTTGGCATGGCACTTTCATGGCGCTGGAGTGGGTTTTCACCGTGCTGTTCACCGTGGAATATGTGGCTCGCTTGGTCTGCCTGCGCCAGCCGCTGCGCTACGCCTTGAGCTTTTTTGGCATCGTGGATCTGGTGGCACTGCTGCCCACTTACCTGGCGCTGTTTTTTCCCGAGCTGCACGTGCTGATCGACGTGCGGGTGCTGCGGCTGATGCGGATTTTTCGCATCTTCAAGCTCACCGCCTACATGAGCGAGTACCAGAGTCTGGGCCGTGCGCTGGCCGCCAGTCGGCGCAAGATCACCGTGTTTGTCAGCGCTGTGGCCATGGTGGTGCTGGTGCTGGGCACGGTGATGTATGTGGTGGAGGGGCCAGCCAACGGCTTTGACTCCATCGTCACAGCGGTGTACTGGGCCGCCACCACGATGACCACCACAGGCTACGGCGACATCACGCCCAAAACCGAGCTGGGGCGCTTTATTACCTCGCTGATGATGTTGCTGGGCTGGGGCACGCTGGCCGTGCCCACCGGCATCGTGACGGCCGAGATTACCTCCCAGCGCATGACCCAGGGAGCGGCATCGCCGCGCCGCTGCACCGAATGCACAACCCTGCGCCACCTGCCCGAAGCGCGCTTTTGCCACCATTGCGGCGCCGAGCTGCCACCTGGGGCGCCGCAGTCATGAGGCTTTGCGCGGAGCCAGCAAGGCGTTGAGCAAGATGGCGCCGAACGTGGCGGTGCCAATGC
>CAZIGB010000114.1:0-3561 GCA_964539005.1 uncultured Gammaproteobacteria bacterium
ATGCCAAAGTCATGGATCAGATTGGCAAGGAGTTTCCAAAGCAGGATAGGAAGTTAATCACTATTCTAAAGAGGCATTTCGACTTTGATTTAATGAGAGACAAACCCTATATCTGGCAAGACATCTGGATTTACAACTATTTGAAGTATGATTGGACTGGACATAAGTTTGCAAGATCGGGACTGATTGCTAAGTATGAAAGAGAAATTGTTCTGCCATCCGAGAAAAGCTTTAAGGAGCTTTCCTTATTTCTTGGCAACTAAGTTCAAATTCTTTGGAGGGCTTTGAAAAAGTCCTCTTGCCTCTCTATTAGATTTTTGCTCATTTCGTCTTGATTGTCAGCTGTCACATTCTCCCAATATAAAATTGAGTCCATCCACTTCTCACAGTGAGTTTTTAGTTCAATTCGTGAGTCTTCAAGGGCTTCTTTAATTTGTCCAAGATAACAGGATACAGGATATCCTGAGCCTAAGATCAATGGACTGAACCAAAGACAGGTTGCCCCCATGTGTCGTATAATTTAAGAACGGGGATTAGAGGGGTCAGGACACCGCCCGCATTGCAGACACCGCCCTGATTGTTGCGAGCAGTTAGGGCTTTTTTAATGTCGAAATAGTCGGTAAAACCGATTTTATTATCCGGTGTGCCTATCTTTCAAATTGTGGCCTCATACAACATACCCTACTGAATTAATTCAGGACGGCAAATTTATAACACGACAGTTTTATAAGCCTTTTTATAGTGAGCGAGACGTGCGAGCCCAATTCATAAAATGTATTTTTATTGTGGTAAAACAAACAATTTACCCCGCCTTGTTTACCCCCAATGATATGATGATAAATTGAGCCTTTGCGTATCGGGGTAAATATTGCCCCGAGCCAGGATAAAAATAAAAAATGTACGCCTTTTAGGCCTTTTTCACGTGCGAAAAACAATTCCTTTTTTATTCCGGAAAAGTCACTAAAACCAATTTTATTATCTTTTTATGGTGTCCGATTCGTCCGGTTGCCGAGATTATCGGAGTTCCTAAGATGACAATTAGTGATATTTTAAAAAGATATGAAAAACGACAAATGTCCGATTTCGCACAAGATTTTGAACCATTCATATACAATATTTGGAACACACCAAAACAGGATAATGAACGCAATAGCCCGGCTATATTATCGGGATTTTTATTGCCTCTAACCGGTTGCAATATTGGATAATGTCATACTTTTAACATAATTTTCATCAAAACAACTGTTATGAATCAACTGAAATCATTCACCGTTTTCCTTTGTATGGCATGGATATTTTTTGCCTGCTCAGGTTCCCCCTCTGGTCAGAACTCGACACCAATCGCATCAGCACCACACCCTCCAACAACAAACCCCAATTTGCAGAAATTTGCCGGAGGATATATTGTTGAGGTTAAAGGAATACCGGATACCAATGAGGGGGAAATCTATGTATTGCATCAGAACGGTAGTGCAAAATGGATGTGGATATTTGTTCAATCCAATGGAGCCACAGATGTCAAATCAGAAAAAACAGGTACATGGGAAGCGGCAGAGGATAGAATCACAATCAGAATTAAAGGCAATTCCGGGAATATTGTTGAAACTTATAGTTTGGTGGGTGGTAAGCTTGTTTATGGAGACAGATCACTAAAAAGAACTGAATAACGCCCCATGAGTAAATAAATAGACCTCCGTGGTCTCGCCAATCCTCCACGGAGGCCTTTGTCTCCCATCCCTTCAGTTCCCTAACCATGCAAACATACAAACCTCCGGGGCCAGAATAAAATTATTGAAGCTTTTTTTACATCACAAACATAAAAATTCTCAATCGGTTTTTTCCTAATTTCAAACCCAAAAGCAATGCTAACACATGATTCTTTATTGGCTTGGTTTAAGGACTTGTCGAAAATCATCTTTGATGCTAAAATTTCAATAGATAACATCAAAAGGATAGCTAATCCGAATGATGGGATAGAAAAGAAAGTCCTGCTTCATGGATTTTTTTCATACTTATACCGGCTATCGAGATTTTCAATAGTTATTCAGCTATGTAAAATCTTCAACAATAACGACAACCAGAAAAGAAACATTCATAAACTATTTAATCGATTACGAATTGACGAATATGACAATACCATTAAAGAAACTCTAATGGAGAACGGGAGAAAAAATGAAATGATGAATAAGATATACAGCGGGGAATCATCAAGTAATCTATTCGGATGCAAGGCTGACATCATTTATGAGATAGACTCATTAAATACTGAAATTGAAGCGAATAACGAGTCAATAGAAAAAATCAAAATACTGCGTAACCAACTGTACGCTCATACAGATCCAGACCCCAGTTTACCATCTGTTTCAAATCAAGAATTAGAAAATCTAATAAGCTTGGCCATTAGAATCTATAACAGACTGTATGGAAGGCTTTATGATGTCACATTTCTTTTCGAACATAATCGAGATTGGAAAGTAGATTATCATATTAAAGCATTATCCCGCCTTAAGTTAAAGGACGTTGAAGGACGAAAAGGAGTTCACTAATGAAAAGAGGGGAACAGGGGGCTGTTCCCCTCATCCCGTGTGACGGAGCCAGCCGGTCTGCGGCCGCTGTTAATGATGCCCAGGCTCACCAATGGCTTTTATGCGTCCGATCCGTTCAGATTTTTCCTTCATATAGGGGCTTATTTGAGGCATCACAACCCATGAGTGGATATATACCCCCACTTTCATACATCCCTGCCAATGCGGAGGCTATACGGGGAGGAGGGGTATAAAGTTTTATGCCTTGTTCCACTCGATTAAACGATTGAACTTCCTTTTAGCTTTCTCCCCGTCTTTACAGCACCATGCCATTACCCCAAAATCCTCGTTGCCTGGATATAATTCTTTTGTCGGATATTCCCTGCCAAAGATTTCTGCCTCCTTCTGTACCCTGACAAAAAAGACTTCAAAAACAAAGTCCGATCGTTCGTATAGGCATAGTTGATTGTGCCTTTCAATAAGTCTTGCTGTTAAGTCCGGGATACCTTTACCCCTGACCTGTACTTCATCTGGTAATCTTTCAATTGTTTCCATTAGTTCTTCGTGTGAATGATAGGAATGAAACGCCCGTTAACAACCCGTGTAACAGGTGTTTTAGATAGCTTAGAGTACTTTCCCCCGATAATACGGCAGAATGCGATCGCAGCATCCGTTTCAACTTTGTTTAATTCGGTACGGTCAGATTCCAGGCGAAGAATATTTATTTCCATTTGAGACAGTTTTTCGGCTGTTATTAGGCTGTTACAGCGTATTGTTTTATTTCCAGAAGCGTTTGAAGTTGCCGTTCAGATAACACCCCGTTCCTCCTGAAGTACCTTTGCATTCCCCTTATCAAGTTCATCTGACTATCAGTCAACTTACAGCCTTTTAATTCAGAGAAAAGGTATATTATCATGCGGGTGTCCTTTGTTATTTCCATCCTTTAACGTATTTAATCCAAAAGTCTTTATTTTCCTTATTTTTCGGGCCAAAAAATATATTTACCCATTTTCTTGATTAATTGACACTTACAGCA
>CAZIGB010000115.1:0-3543 GCA_964539005.1 uncultured Gammaproteobacteria bacterium
TGATCGCGCTCGCGGCGCTATTGGCATGGATAGTAGAGAGCACGAGATGTCCGGTAAGAGCCGCTTCGATCGCCACCTTGGCGGTTTCCGGATCACGGATTTCTCCGATCATGATGATATTCGGATTCTGACGGAGGAGGAATTTGATCGCCTCAGTAAAGGTATAGCCGCCATCGACATCGATCTGCGTCTGCATGATACCGTCGAGATGATACTCGATCGGATCTTCGATCGTGATGAGCTTGATATCCGGACTATTGAGTTGATTGAGTATACTATACAGAGTCGTCGTCTTACCGGCGCCAGTCGGACCAGTCGTGACGATGATGCCCTGGACCCGGTCGATAGAGCGCTTGAGCGGCGCCAAAGTGTAATCCTTGATACCGAGCTCGTCGAGTTTGAGAGCCGCCGCTTGCGTCATATAGAGGCGGAGCACGATCGTCTCGCCATAGGCGCCCGAGATTATCGAGATACGGCTATCACGGCGCAGACCTTCCATCGTGAGTGAGAAGCGTCCATCCCAGTGGGCTTTCTTCACATTGGTCGGGAAACCGGCCGAGGACTTGATCTTGGACAAGACCTGCAAGAATTGTTCTTTGCTGATAGTGGTAATATCATGCATGATACCATCGATCCGGAAGCGGACACTGGCTCCCTTCTCATTCGGCTCGATATGGACATCACCAGCCATGCTCTTGACGGCAGTGGCCATGAGCACATAGATGAGCCGGTCTGTGCTGAGCTTGGGCAAAATATCGGCAATCTGAGTAATCCGGGCCGCCAGATCAGTGCCCTGAGCGATATCATCTTCGCCGATCGAGATACCCCGGCCGATGAGATCCTGGATGACGATATCATAAAGACTATCGATATAATCGAATTTACCGATCACCCGATACACTTCCTGGAGACTAGTCACGCCCTGAAGCGCTTTAAGAGCTCCATCCTGAAGCATGGTAATCATACCTTCTTCCATTGCCTGCTGGAGAATCTTGAAAGCAGCCGCCTCTTCGGTCACCAGACTCTTGATACTGTCCGTCATGGTAAAGATCTCATAGATACCGATCCGCCCCTTGTAGCCGATCTCGCCGCAAGTCTTGCAGCCTGGTCCGGCCTGATAAAGCGTGGGCAGATGCACCGGCACATCGATGTTGGCCTTCGGGGAGATTACCGAGAGGATCTTACCCAGAAGCTCCCTGTCCGCGCTGCTGAGGACATGTTCGACCCGGCAATCCGGACAAAGTTTGCGGACCAGACGTTGGCCGATGATCGCATTGATCGAGGGCGAGAGAAAATACGGACGGACCCCCATGTCGATCAAGCGCGGGATTACACCGGATGAATCATTAGTATGGAGGGTCGAGAGCACGAGATGACCGGTGAGACTAGCCTGGATAGAGATCTCGGCTGTTTCCAGGTCGCGGATTTCACCGACCATGACGATGTCCGGATCCTGACGGAGGATAGAGCGGAGACCCTTGGCAAAAGTATAATCCTTGCTCGCATCCACCTGGCTCTGGCTGATACCTTCGAGCTGGTATTCGATCGGATCTTCGAGCGTGATGATCTTGATATCCTTGGTATTCAATTTCTTGAGTACGGCATAGAGCGTAGTCGTCTTACCGGAGCCGGTCGGCCCGGTAGTGAGGATCATGCCATTCGGCTTCCTGATCTCGCGAGAAAGGATCTCAAAGGCGCGCGGCTGGATCCCGAGTTCTTCAAAAGGCACGCCGATCGAGCTGGCCTTGAGGAGACGCATCACGACGCTCTCGCCAAAAGCGGTGGGCAAAAAGGAGACACGGACCTCGATCTTCTCATCCCGGAGAAAGATGGAATAGCGTCCGTCCTGCGGCTTATCATCGATATTGAGCTTGACGCGAGCCAGGAGCTTGAGACGCGAGATGATCTTCTTCCATTGCCCCTTGTCGAATCGGGCCACATCATAGAGTACGCCATCGATACGATACCGGACCGCGATCGCCTTTTCTTCGGCCTCGATATGGATGTCACTCGCTCCCAGCTTGAGAGATCCAGCCAGAAGAGTGATGATGATCTCAGAAATATTGACAGTCTGGACTCGGGCAGCGATAGATTTATAATTCTTGATATCGACTTCCAGCTTGAGTAAGTCTTCCTCCTTGATTTCGACACCGCGGATGATCTTGCGCACGTTAGGCAGAGTACTATATAGCTCCAGGCAGAAATCCAGACTGCGATCCGAGACGAGATACAGCTTTGGGTCTGCATAGGTCGTCTTGCTGATCCGCTCGATCATCTCCTCTATCTCCGGCCGATCGGGATCCGTGGTCGCAAAGCGGATATTTGTCCCGTCAAAATAAAAGCAGACCAAGCGCAATCGGATCGCATCAGCTGGCTTGATAAGCGTCAAGGCTTCGCTCGATATCGGCTTGCCAAAAAGATTATCATAAAGAAGTCCGAGCATATCCGCGCGCGCTTCGACCATCCTCTCTTCATCTTGGATGGCAATGCTGGCTTGTTTCTTGTGAAAGGCGGCTTGGACGCTGGTCTCATCGACTGCTTCGCCATGACTATCTTTGATAAGCTCATCGACTGTGGGCAGATCCTTTGACATAATATATGATTCTAAATTTCTTAATCTAAAGAAAGCGTGTCCGGCCAGCAGGCCGGACACGAATGGCCTTTCTTGCCACCAAAAAGACTACTTTTTGCCAAAAAGCCGCTCGATCTTGCTAATCGCGCCGGCGCTATCAAGTTCTAGAAATAGCTTGGTCCAGGCCGTGATCTGGAATACGGAAAGAAGCGAAACGATAAAAAAGAATAGCAAAAAGAGAAAAATCGGCTGGATATAATAAAGGATAATAAAACCAGCCGTTGGAAAAGCAAAAACGATGACTTCAAAAAATTTCTGGACATTAAAGGTCGCAAAAGCGAATACTGTCAAAAAGACGGCTGTTGCCAGATAAAGGATAAAGGCCAGCTCAAGACTGATCAGCCAATTCTTCTTAAAAAGCTTGATAGCGGAAACAAAGGCCTCTTTCAGTTTCTCTTTGCGCACGACCGTATAAGCGATAACATATTTGGCAACAAAGGAAGAAACGATCAAAAAAGGAATAAGCAACAAAAAGATCAAGACATTAAGATAAGGATTCAGGAAATAGCCAAGCAGGAAAAGCCCGGCAGCGACCAAAGCCTTGATAGTAAAATTTAAGAAAAAAACCGGCCAGAAAAATTTTATCCCCTTTTCCAGACCAATCGAGAGATTGTTTTCCTTGTCGCGCGCTTGCCGAGCAACCGCATCGACGATCGCAGCCTGGGAAACATTGACCAGCCAGGCAACAAAAGCGATAATAGCAAGCACGATAAACCAACCAAGCAAAACCAGGAAAGCGCCCCCTGGATCTGTCCAAAGCGTATGGCCGACACTGGGCAAGTTCCTAACTATTTCCCAGGATTGCTCCCAAAAACCAGCCAAAATCGAAACTTTTTCTTCCTTATCAATCGAGCGGAAGAGAATCTCATACTCGCCGCCATTGCCAAGAAGCATCGCAAAAAGACCAAAAA
>CAZIGB010000116.1:0-3532 GCA_964539005.1 uncultured Gammaproteobacteria bacterium
AGCGAGTCCGAGAAAAAAACGCTTAAAAAAATTGTTTTGTCTCAGCATGGGGAATTATCCGAAAACTGATGCCTGATCAAAGACATCCTAATTATCCATATTATAACACAAGTCTTCATTCCTTATCAAGCCGCAAAAAACGATAAGAGAGACCGAGATAAAGCCAGAAAAGAAGAACGCCGAAATGCAGGCTCCAAAGCCAATGATCAAAGAATAACAAGATAATCAAAGAAGCAAACAAGGGCAAACGGTAGATCAGGTCAGCTTTGCTGAAAGAACTGAAAAAAACCAGGACCAAAAGAGCCAAGAATGAGAAAAAGGCCAAAAAGCCGGTCTCGGCGATTACCAGAAGAAAGGTGTTATGCGCCGGCTGATAAGCATAAGACTTGCGATCCGGCATGTATTCTTGACTGATGACCAGCGGATAAGCGCCGATCCCGACTCCGGTCCAGGGCCGATCCTTGATCACTTCGATCGCTTGGCTAGTCGAGCTAGCCCGTTCCCGATTCGATACCCGCTCGATATAGCCCTTGCTCTCCACTCTTGCCTCGACCAGATTCATAAAAGGATAAGAAACGATAAACAAGGAAACACCCATAAAAAGGATCAAAGGCAAAGCATATTTCTGAGCGAGAAAATCCTTGCGGATAAAACTGATAGCAATAAAAAAGAAGAGGAAAAGAGCGAATGACAGCCAAGCCGAACGGGAAAAAGAAAAGAAAAGCGCGACTACGAAAAGGACGGAAACCAGATTGGCAAAGACTTTTTCCCGAAAAATCTGGACAAGGACTTCGTAGCGCTCGTCAGCATGATCCGCCTTGCGCCGGTAGATATGAAAAACGATGAGCAAGACAGCTCCCAGGACCAAGAAACCGCCCAAGATATTCGGATGCGGCAAAGCGCCATAAGCCCGGAGCCAGCGCTCGACAAAACCTTTATTGCCCATCGCCTCGACGACAAAAACGCCGGCTTCGATCGGATCATGATCCGCCATGCCGAACCATTTGCTCGACAAGGAGTCCTGCAATAAGAACTGATAAATAGCCAGCGTAGCCTGGATCAAGAGCGAAACAGACAAAGTCATGATCGCATAGAGCCGGCGATAAGGCAGGTAGCTGGCCAGATAGAAGAGACCGATACCAAGGAGGAGAACCAGATAATGATAAGCGGCTTGGAGCCGATCCGGCGCGACAAAGATGGAGACAAAAGCGGAGAATTCGAGGAGCGCGATCGCGATCCAGTGCCGCTCGATCTTTTTCGGCTCCTCCCCTCGCTTGATAATGAACAGGGAAAGGAAGAAAAGTAAGACCAAGAGAATATCACTGGCATACAGGCTATAAGTCCCGTATTCCGAATACCCGCCATTGATCGTTCCTTCTTTTATTATCCACCTGGTCTGCCAAGGCAGGATAAAGATCAGGAGATAGAATGCATACTCAGCCACGCGGCTAAAAAATCTTTTCATACGTTTCTTTGTCCTCCTCGTTTCTTTCTAATTATCTAAATACTAAATTGCTTGATTTTCTCCTGGTATTCAGTCCGATATTCCGCGCGCCTGTCTTTGACATGGAGCTTCAGGATATCATCCCGGATAATTACGCAAGTATCCTTATTCATGGCTTGACGCAGTTCATTGGGCAATATTTTTAGTTGGAAACGCCGGAACAAAGACTCCAAACAACCGAGAGGCAAAAGAACCAAGCGAGAAATACGCTGGGCTAGATTCAAGCCTGTCTGCCGATACGGAGAAGGGCTGATCGGCTCCCAATTCGGAAAAGCCTGATAAAGCCAAGCATTATGGCGAAGAAGCTCGGCATAAGCTCCGCCCTGGTCAAAGACCGGCAATAATCCGGCAAGCCAGTAAGAAAAATAAACGTCAGCTTGTCCGGCCAGGTGGAACTGATCGAGCGCCAGCCTATCTCCTGCCAGATAGAAGCTAAGACAAACCTTGTCCCGGACATCATTTACTCGCGGCCGCAGAAGCAGGAGTTTGGTCAGGAAGGTGGTCAAAAAACGGACAGTCCAGATCCGGCCCGGCTCAGTGATTATGAAAAAATCGATGTCTGAACCGTCTTTGAGATTGTTGCTCCCCATCATGTTCCCGATCGCTACCAAGCGGATCCAAGGGATAAAACCGAAAAGCCAGGTCACGCGTCGAGCGCGCTTGAGCTTGCGATCGGAATAATTGAAGCGTCGGCCTCGTTCAAAGAGATTTTTTTCTCGCTTGCGCAAAAAATAGAAAGCGCCCTGACGGCTAAGCTGTTCAGCTGCCAACTCTTTAAGGACTAACTCGACCTCTGCCTGGCTAGCCCTGATCCCGAGGTAGCGCCAGCATTCCCGGCTAGTCACCGGATAAGAGAAAATATCGAGATAAGACACGACTTTTATTATCTCGGCTGCCAATAATTTTCTTCTCGCTTCATCCATAGGAAATGATTTAGTCCAGCTTCGGCTTGTCGATAAGCATCGCATCGACTTCGGCTTCCTGGCCAGTGATCTTGACTACGTCCTTATCGATCTTGGCCAGCTCTTTGTAAGCATTATTATAATGATTGACAGTCGTGCCCATGGAAACACCAAGCTTCTTCATAAAATCTTCATAAGACAAGAGATGCTTGCCCAGCTTCTCGACATTCTGCTTGATCGCCTTGGCGCTCTCCTCTATCTGCAGGGCGCGGAGGCCTTGGAGCACGGTCTGGAGGTAGGCCAAAAACGATGTCGGCGACACGATGATAACGCGACGGTCTTTGAAGGCGTATTCGATCAGATCGCGGGTGTTGACCTTTACGGCGCCGACTTTATTTATGAGGAGATCATAGTAGATCGCTTCAGAGGGAATGAACATGAAGGCGAAATCCATCGTATTCTCGGCCGGCCGCACGTATTTGCTGGTCTCGTCGATCCGGATTTTCAGATCCTGGCGGAAAAGTTTTTCCAGTTTTTCTCTTTCTTCTTTATCGGTGGCATTCAAGATGCGTTCATAATTCTCGAGCGAGAATTTGGAATCAATCGGGATTATCTTTTCTTTTACGAATACGACTGCGTCTACGATCTCATTATTCTTAAAAGCATACTGCATCTGATACGAATTCGGCGGCAAGACATTTTTCAAAGTTTCCTCGAGAAAATATTCACCGAGCACTCCCCGCTGTTTCGGATTCTTGAGAATATCTTGGAGGTTTTGGAGTTGGGAGGAAAAATTCACCACTTGCTTGTTGGTCTCGTCGAGCTTGGTAAGCTTCTCAGTTACCTCGGCTATCACCCGCTGACTCTGCCGATGTACGCTAGACATCGCTTCCTGGGTCTGCTTATTTATGTCATTCATAAAGCCGGCGGTCCGCACGAACTGGTCCTGCGAGACCCGGTGGCTTTCGGAAAGCTTGGCATCGAGCGTCCGTTTGAGATCCCGATTTTGTTCAGCTAGAGCATTCATCTTTTCGGTCAAAGTAATGAGACGTTCATTATCTTGCCCCTGACCCCCTTTTTTACCCAAGAGCAAAAAAAGCACGGTGGCTAGGCCGAGAAGAATGAG
>CAZIGB010000117.1:0-3521 GCA_964539005.1 uncultured Gammaproteobacteria bacterium
TGGCTTGGTCCGATGTTTATCCTGCTCTGGCTTCTCAATTTCCGGCGAGTCGGTTTTTTCCGTTTGCTGGTCTTTCTCTTTTCCCTCGGTCTCGCTCTTTCGCCCATGCTTTATTTTAACAAGGAGCTCTATGGGGCGTATTTTTCGGGCGGCTATCCGCAGATGAATGCCTCTATTCATACGATTGCGACGGCGAGCGGAAGCCTGGTGAGCGCCGGGGTAATGAGCAAGCTGGGAGCAGTGGCGGAGAATCTGACCAAGATCAAGGAGACGATCTTTCACTTTGGTCTGGACTGGGAACAGAGCAAGCTCATGTTCTCCAATTATTTTGTTAATATGTTTGCTTGGATCTATTGGCCGGCGCTGGGGGGACTGATTGTTTTCTTTTCTCGCTTCCGGCAGGTCAGGGCGCGTCACATCTATTATCTCTTGGCGTATGCCCTGATGAGTGTCGTGCTCATCGTCTATTATGGCAGCTGGGAATTCCATGATAATCCGGATGCCGAAGCGGTAACAATCGGTAATTCTTACACGCGCTATTGGCTCCCTGTCTACCTCGGGGCGATTCCTTTTGCCAGTCTGCTTCTCATGCGTCTCAGTCGGATCATAAATAATGTCCTCATCGGCCGTTTTCGGGATAATGAGAATGATAGTGAAGAAAAAGAAGGCGAAAGCCAGCTTTCTCTGTTTCTGGAAGTCAATCAAGAGCGCTTTGGCCGTCATCTTTTGCGTATTTTGGTTATCGGCTTATTCGCTTTTTCTTCGGTCCGTTTCGTCATGAGCGGCTCCGAGGAGGGGCTGATCCATACTATCGCCAAGACCAAGGCCGCCAAGGCGGAATGGGAGATGGTTCTTGATTTGACTGAATCGAATAGTGCGATTGTTACGCTCTATCATGACAAGATTTTCTTTCCGGAACGCAAGGTCGTGGTCGGGATTTTTGATGACAAGAACATGAATGATCGTTATGCTATTCTCGCTGAAAAACTGCCACTCTATTATTATAATTTCAAATACGGCCAGGCGGACATCGATTATCTCAATGAGCGCCGTCTGGCTGAGTCGTTTCTCCATATCGAGCCGGTCAGAGAGATAAATGACACTTTTGGGCTTTACAGACTGACTTCTACGCGGAAGCAAAAAGATTGATTTATGAAAAAGATTATCGGTATCGATGCGCGATTATACGGACCTCATGCCAAGGGGCTAGGACGCTATGTCCAGGAAATAGTCGATCGCATCCTCGAGCTCGATCACGATAACGACTATGTCTTATTCATGTCGCCCCAGAATCATGACTCTTTTGTCTTGCCGAATGAGCGGGTCAAGAAGGTGCTTTGTCAGGCGCGCTGGTATACTGTGCGGGAGCAATTTGAATTGCCTTATCTTGTCTGGAAACACAAGATTAGTCTCATGCATATTCCTCATTTCAATGTTCCTTTTTTCTGCCCAGCCCCTTTTATAGTTACGATCCATGACCTTATCCTGACCAAGTATCCGTCCCAGCGGGCTACGACGCTTTCGCCTTTTTTTTACAAGCTCAAGTATCTCGGCTATCGGCTCATTATCAGTCGCGCTTTGCGACGGGCCAAGCGCATTATTGCCGTTTCGGAATTTACAAAGAATGATATTAGCCAACAATTCGGCACCGCGAGTGAGCGGATCACTCTGATCTATGAGGGGGTGGCTGATCAGCTGAATGATAAGACGGTCGCTGATCCGGAGACGGTCTTGGCTCGCTATGGGGTCAAACAGCCTTTTATAATGTATGTCGGCAATGCTTATCCGCACAAGAATCTAGAAGGACTCTTGGCTGAGTTCAAGAAGCTTGGCGAGAGCGATCTGTCTCTGGTTCTGGTTGGCGCGCATGATTATTTTTATAAGCGGCTCGTACAAAAAGTAAAAGAAGAGGGGATAGAGCGGGTCGTTCTGCCGGGTTTTGTGCCTGACGAGGATCTGTCCGCTTTTTTTGCCAGCGCTAGGGCCTATGTTTTCCCTTCGCTCTATGAGGGCTTTGGCTTGCCGCCGCTCGAAGCCATGGCGAATGGCTGTCCGGTTCTTTCTTCGGATCGTTCCTGCCTTCGGGAGGTGCTAGGGGAAGCAGCTATCTTTTTTGATCCGGATCAGGCGGGCTGGCTGGGACGTTCCTTGGAATTTTTATCTGAAAATAGCCAAAAAGATAAGCTAGTCAAGCTGGGTCGGATCCAAGCGGCTAAGTATAGCTGGGAGCGGGCAGCTAAAGAAACATGGGCAGAATATAAGCGTTTTTTATGAATTAGTTAAGAATTAGCTAAGATATTGACTTTATTATCAATATGTGTTATAAATGTATGTCAACACTGACATATTTTTTTGTCCTTTAAAACAATAATCGTATCAATCCAAGAGGAGGGAGAGACATGTTTGAAACAAGACTCGAGATCGGTGGACGCTCGCTGGATATTGATATCCATGACTTCGGCCACTTGGATGAGTTGGCCACGTTCTGGTTGATCGATCATTTTGCCACCGTTGACTGGTTGGAAAAGTTCTGTCCGGATGGCAGATTGGCGCTTGGTCTCGGCGGTGGCTGGGCAGATGATCACAGTAAAAGTCTCTCCGAGGCGGAGCGACGCAAGACTTCTTGTTTTGGTCTCGTGGCCAAAAGTCTGGGGGTCTATGAACATCCGGAAATCACGCATATTCGTCGTTATGTGGAATATGAGGACAATCATCGCTCGAAAGCTTCTGATACCTTGGCTAGGGTGCTCTGGATCATGCATCATGTCTGGCCGGAAGATGAGGAAGATAACATGAACTGGGCGCTTTTAGGCGTTCATTACAAATGGAATGATCACAGTAGTGATTTTCGAATCGGCCACATCGCAAGTTTAATGCCCGAAGGCGCAGATCGGAACGATTGGTTGCGTAGAGGACGTGAAGTTTTGGTGCGCTACCAGGAAATGTTCGATCAGGCCGTGACAGAGTTCAAAGCCAAACAGGTCGCTGGCCAGGTTCTGGTTCGGCGAGTTACCATCAAAGGCCAGGAGTGGCCGCTTGTCGGAATCGAATCCGACAATGTCCGCATGTCCGCCGTGATCCGTTCGAGCCATGGTCTTTCGGCTGGCGTAATCGTCCTTCGGAATAGCCGCGGCCATTATTACATCTCAGTCAATGACGCAGCCAGGGTAAACCTCGACGAGCTAATGTCAATTCTCCGTTATCGGGAGCAGAAACAGAAAGGCGAGATACGCATCCGTGATTGGCAAAGACTGAAGGAAGAAGGTGAAATCGCTGAAATCCCGGAGTGGTTCTACTTCAAGCAGGCGCGGATGATATTTAACGGCTCGATTACGAAGCCGGATGTCACGCCAAGTCGGCTGGATTTGAAGGAAGTTTTTTTCTCGGCTCTGGTCGGGCTTTCGTCTGAGCTTTTCTTTCCCAAACTCAAGGAGGAATGCCAGTCGGATCACTGTCAAGGCCGAGTCTGCCCCTGGTATGCTTTCGGTCTTTCTCGTTGTCGCGGCGTGCGCTATCGCAGC
>CAZIGB010000118.1:0-3297 GCA_964539005.1 uncultured Gammaproteobacteria bacterium
AAGTACTGATTCCCTTCGCTTCAGAACCGAGATTGCGATTACTCGCCTTCTGCCTGAGGCCGTAAGCCATCACGGTTATCGCTGCCTCATCCCGCTTGTCCACCATATCGGGAATCCGCTTATAGATCTTGATAAATTGCTGTTGTGCCTTCTTCTCGGCCACTGCGCTTTTCTTGTTCGGCCAGCGACCGTTGGCGATCAGGACCAGATCCGTAAAATCTTCCTGACTAGTAGGGAAACGGCCATAAGCCTCATAATACGATTTTATGACAGCTGCTCGTTCACCCGCGCCCAGCACCTTCGTATTGGAGTCGACTCCGTAGGTCAGGAAAATAGTTAAAGAATCAATGGTTTCCAAAGAGGCTATTTTTTTATTAATCAAAATATAGTCTTTTAAATATCTAGAATAATAGTCATATTCTTTTGCATAATCAATCTTTGAGTTTAATAATTTCTCAAAATATAATCGGTCTGAATGATAAAGAAACAAACTATTTCGAACTGGATCGTCCCTAGTGTAATTTTCATAATCTAAAAAATATATATCATTCAACAAACCGTCTCTATAATAATTTAAATTGTGCACAGACAACCAATACGATCTGTCACCAATAGTCGTTGACAAAGGACTCGGAATATTATTTATTAATCCTTTTTTCAAAAAGGATTCTTTATTAACATTTTCTAAAAGTACTTTTTCTTCCATCCTGACTGTCTTTAACCTACTCTCTGCTAAAGTATAAACTGAAAAATAGCTTGATGCTTCATTCGAATTTTTTTTATCTGGATAAGATTGCCAATCTGATCGCAAAGGAAACACGATCTGGCTGCTCGTAAATTTTATTTTTATGGGATTGAATCTGCCAGCAACAGCTAGTGACTGATAGCTGATCATATACTTAACTCGCTCTTTTATCTCATCTCGCCACAACTTTTTCTCTTCTTCTGAATACATTTTAAAAATGTCAGGAAAATAACTATAATTATCTTTGATTTTGTTCACATCAAGATTCTTGTTTTTTTCAGAACCCATCACAAAAAGAAGAAGCTGAAGATTATAATACTTATAAAAGTCTCCTCGCGCTGCCACATCTTCAAAATTGGCTATTAATTTTTCCTCGATATTACTAAATTCAACAGATGGATCTATACTTTTAAAAAAATCTAATGCATTATCATCTTTCTGAGATTGATCAAGCACTCCCATGGCATATATAATTCTTGCCGCAAGCTCAGCTTGAAGAAATTGCCAATCATCATCAGCTGGCAAAGAAGCCTTAATTATACTTTGGATTTCTAAATCATCGCAATCAGCAATTTCCGGATATGCTATCGAAGAGCCGAGTAGTGAAAAAAGACCGCGGTAACTAGATATAATATCACGAATCAAAGCATAATCACCCCCTTTTAACGCATTGATATAATTTGAAGAAATACTCTCTGCCATTGAAATTTTATCAATATCTCGATTACCTCCACCAAATCTATTTAAGATACTTTCAAGATATAATCTAGGGTCCCTCTTTACAGCCACAAAATACCATGATTTACTCCTGTAATAATCTATTGCCTTTTTCTCACTATCTGTCAGAGAAAAACCATTATTTTGCAACCAACTATTAACATCGCCAGATCCACTCGCAGACAATATATCTATACTTGAAATTTCAGCATCATAATTCAGTAATATCTTGCTTCTTATTTCAGACTGCCAAATTGATAACTTTTCATCTGAGCCATCATAAGATTTAAGTTCATCAAAAATATCCATTCTTATGAAATCTGCCGAGGGCTTAGTCGGGACAGGAATCAACCAAACAACCTTAGAATCTTGACTAACATAGCTTAAATCAAGATAAAGCTCCTCGTTGTTATTTTCATGATAAATAAGAGAATTAACCGCAAAAACCATCGCTGGATTCTCCTTGTTTGGACTAACCAATCCACTCGCCTCCACCCCAAAAGGCAAGAACAATAGCATGAAACCCCAAAGGAATATCTTGATTTTTTTTTCGATAAACATATATTTAATTTCTTGATAAGCTACCTCTCCTCCACCTCCCGCTCCTTCTCCACCTGATAATAATTTAGCATAAAAGCGGCTAATTCGCCAAAAAGCGGAGCAGCGGAAGAATCGGCATAACGGACACTCTTTACATTATCCAGACGGACGAGCATAACGAATTTCGGCTCTTCCGCCGGAGCAAAGCCGACAAAAGTATGGATTGTCTTTTCACTATAGCCACCCTTGCCGGCCACCTGGGCCGTGCCGGTCTTGCCCCCGACATAATAACCAGGCACCTTTGCCCGGGGCGAGTGGCCACGCTCGACCGTATTGACCATCATGCCCGAAACCGTGTAAGCCGTCTTTTCCGAGATTACTCGTCGGATCTGCTGCGGCACGGTCTTTGAGCTATGACCATCTGGACGAACGATTTCTGAAACTAGATAAGGTTTTACGAGGATACCGCCATTGACGATCGCCGCATAGGAAGCGATCATCTGGAGCGGCGTCGCCGTAATCCCTTGGCCAAAAGAAGCCGTAGCCGCTTCGATCGGCCGGATCTTTTCCCGGAGCAGATTCTTGATATTACTCACCCCCTCGGTCTCGAGTTCGATACCAGACTTCTCGCCAAAACCGAAACGTTTAACGTATTCCGCAAATTTCTTCGCCCCCATCTTCTCCATTGCAAAGATCGTTCCGGTATTGAGCGAGAATTCAAGCACCGTATTCATATCCGTCACGCCATGTCCGCCGTGAGTCGCATAATCGGAATTCTTGATCGGCTTATCCCAGCCCTCGATCATTCGGAAACCGTTATCATGATATGTGGTGTCAGGCGTTATCTTGCCGTCATCGATTGCTGCCGCCAGCGTAACCGATTTGAAAATCGAACCCGGCTCATAGGCATCAAAAATGGCCGGATTGTTATACTGATCAATATCTACCACCTCTCCATAATTATTCGGATCATAGTCTGGCCAAGAACACATCGCCAGAATCGCCCCAGTATAAGGTTCCATTGCAATGATCGAACCGGCATCAGCCCCATGCCGCAGAGCTTCCTCGCCCAGACGCTTGCAAATCTCATACTGGATAGTCCGGTCGATTGTCAAGATAAGGTCGCTCCCATCTCGGGCTTCTTCTAACTGGCGATCATTGATAATGATCAGCTTGCCGCTTGCCGCCCGCTCCGCCTTGACGGTGCCGGCATAACCTTTCAACTCTTGATCAAAAAAACCCTCCAAGCCATAACGGCCCGCCTCTGAATCTCCTTGAAAACCGACAAAGCCGAT
>CAZIGB010000119.1:0-3277 GCA_964539005.1 uncultured Gammaproteobacteria bacterium
AGTTGATTCATTATTTGAAAATTGAAAATTTCAAATTGAAAATTTAAGAAGTACGATCTCCCCTCTCGAACTCGTCCGCATCGTCGGTCCCCAGAGCCCCACACCGCTCGAAGTATAGACCTGGAAATCACCGTCTTGCCAAAGACCATGATCAGCCCCCTTGAACATGGCATTAGTGATGTAATTAAAAGGCCAGAGCTGGCCGCGATGAGTGTGGCCGGCGAGCATGAGATCAACACCCGCTTCTTTGACAGCGGCCAGTCCCTCGGGAATATGGAAGAGGAGGACAGACTTCTTGGCCGCCTCATAGCCAGGCAAAGAAAGAATCGTTTCCTTGACTTTTTTCTGGACCCCAAAGGACGGATAGCCGATCCCGAGGATTTGGACTCCGTCCACCTCGACGAGTTCATCATCCAAATGCCTTATGCCCGTCCCTCTAAAAATGCTTTCTAAATGTAAGTTGTCAGTGTAAGTCTCATGATTGCCAGTCACAAAGTAGGTACCCTGCTTGACCTTGAGCCGCGCTAATCCTGGCTGCAAGTGCTCAAAACCGCCGTCCATCCCATCAAAGAGGTCGCCGGAGATAAAGATGAGATCCGGATCCAAACGCTCTATTCTGTCTGCTAAACGGTCAAGAAATGCGGGACCAAATACCTCACCCAGATGAACATCAGTAATGAGCACCACTTTCTTTTCTTGCCACTCAGCCGGCCAAGAGCCAGCTACTACCACTTCCCTGGTCATGGGGAAATAGACATTTAGGACACCCATGATGGAAACGACGATTGCCAGAGCATAGGCGGCAATCGCCCAGGGCCGAAAATCGATCGTCAAAGAAAAAACTTTAGAAACTAGCAAGCAAAAATAAAGAAACAATGAAGCTAAAAGCAGTTGCAGTAAAACCCCGTGCCAGACCCCAGCCAAAAAGTAAAAAGCCCGGGCCAAGATATTGCTCTGATAATGGATCCAAAGCGAAGTCAGGATAAAGCTGAATGACAGAGCCAGAAAAACATAGGCCGATTTCCGATTTAAGCTCTCGCTAAAAGCGAAAAAACGGCTAAAGGCCCGCCAGACCAGAAAATGAGCGACAAAGATAATGAGATAAGCCAGAAACAAGAAAACGATAATCATAATTTTTTCCTTCATATTATTCTTTGGGGTACGCTGCTATCTCAGCTTCAAGCGCCTTTATCCGGACTTGCTGATCATCCGCCCCGCCCGCCCTCTCTAGAGGCTGAAAATGTTCAGAGATAAGACAGGCC
Organism: uncultured Gammaproteobacteria bacterium; assembly: GCA_964539005.1. Lineage (GTDB taxonomy): Bacteria > Patescibacteriota > Patescibacteriia > Patescibacteriales > UBA12075 > JBBRXK01. Next base: position 1,263 of record CAZIGB010000119.1, read on the forward strand.
AAGGTCGCAAAAGCGCCAGATGAAGGCCAACCCCTATTCTCATGGTCTAGCAAGGCTGCGAGAACTTCAGCGCTGCCAGCATCCAGAAAGACTGCTAGCTCATCCCGATAAGCCGAACTGGATGAAGCAATCGCTATTGCCAAGGCCGAAAGATCGGCAATAGCATAATCCTGTCCGCTTCGGGCGCAGAGCTGTGTCGCTAATAATGAAGCTGGCTCAGGCTCAGTAGCTCCTGCTGATATCTGTGTCTGGAGCTCAGAAAGCTCATTCTCCAGCTCGGCCTTTTTCGCGTTAATCAAGACTATGTCATCCTGACATCTTCCATCTTGGCAGATCATCGGGAAGCTAGTCTCACCATAGCTGCGCGTATCGAGCGCGCAATCCTTATCCGGACCAGGCGCGCAGCGACCCTTCTCCTGGTCACAAATCATCGTGCTCAAGAGATTGCCCTTACAAACCGCTGCGCAATCATCATCGGCCACGCATTCCTTGGCCGTATCGCTCACCGCTGTCTCAGATTCACTCTCTGTCGAACGCACACATTTGCCATCTCGAAGTACTTTGGTCTCTGGACAATAGACGCACTTATCTTTTTTCATCTGACCGTTTTCTTTCCGGCATCTCTCAGCAAAAGCCATGCTTTCTTTCTGGACCCATTTTCCGTATTCCGCCTCGACATAAGCTTTGGCCTCATCCTGATTCTGCGCTACTTCCGCGCAGAATTTTCCTTCGAATGCGCAATCACAGTACTGATAATTAAGATGCGTACCACAAAAATCCTTGCGCATGTCCCCGGGTTCAAAAACCGATTTTTCCCGAAAACAAGCCGACAATACCAAAGGCAAAAATATTAAAATCAAGCTATATTTTTTTCGCATATCCATCTATTCCTCTTCTGCATCATAACACAAAAAACCCCCAAAAGTAAAAGAAAAGAAAAAGGGGTTCCAGATGCGGAACCCCAAGGTACTTTTTGCAGTTTTTTGAGCTTGCCTAGGGCTCTCAAAGGATTGACTGGGTCGCGACGCCAGCTACTCCAGGTATTCTGCTACCTTGTCAGCTCTTTTGCTTTCGAGGCGGCTAACTTATCCTCGTATAGATTCTAACCCTTATCTCATGGGCTTGCTCCTTATATTGAGTTTTTTGATCCCGGGAATGCCGAATCAGGACACCTCCCCAAGATCGGGATTGATTTTGTCACTAAGAGAGCATTAGCACCTCCTTGCTCAATATGAGCGCTTGAATTAATCAGCAAATATTTCCGAGTTGACGCGCTTTGCACTTTCCGCTAGCAAGAGCTAGAGGCCGCTAATCAAAGCGAAGGTACAAAGCGCGCAGCTCGGAAATACTTATGAATCTAATATTTTAAGCTACGATTTTGTATAATATCATATTTTTATTATTTTGTCAATAGCAACAGCAAAAAAACTGGCTTTTCACCAGATTTTTATTTAATATAAGTTATTATTATCTAAATAATATTTCCTTCTCTCTCCGTCCCAGCTTTTTTATCCGCCACTCCTCTTTTGCCGCTTCACTCCTATCAGGAAACACTTTTTTATAACGGAGTATGAGCGGTCCCCGTCCGCGCGTATAACGCGCCCCGATCCTGCCCTCGCTATGCTCACGCAGTCGCCGCTCTACGTCAGTCGTAATCCCGGTATAGAGGCTCCCATCCGCGCATTCGATAATATAAACAAACCACATTATTTTTTTGTCGCCAACTGCCCGCAAGCGCCCGATATGTCCTGGCCGTAGCTATATCTTTCAACGACGCTTACTCCTGATTTAGCGAGAATGCGCTTAAAAACATTGACATCGTGCTTGGCAGAGGCTTTGAATTTGCCGGTATCATTATAGCGGATCAGATTGACAAAATATAGCTCACCAAGGTGCATTTCCAGGAGCTTGGCCAAGGTATCAGCATCGCGTGGCCGGTCATTAACTCCAGCGAGGAGCACATACTCGATCATCACTCGCCGTTTGGTCTTGCGGATATAGGCCGCGACCGCTTT
>CAZIGB010000120.1:0-3245 GCA_964539005.1 uncultured Gammaproteobacteria bacterium
TAGCGGTCATTTCCCAGACTGGTTTCATGGATTCTTTATCCCAATCAAAGTCTTTATCGATCGAATAAGTCGGAATCGGGAAAGAAAAGACCCGTCCGGTCGAATCTCCCTCGATCATTACCTCGGCAAAAGCGCGATTAAAGGTATCCATCTCCTCTTGGAAATCCTTGTACTTTTCCGGCATCACCTCGCCACCGATAATAACACTCTCTTCCCCGAGCATCTTGGAAGGAGTGACATCAAGAGAAATATTGGTAAAGGGCGTCTGGAAGCCGACCCGGGTCGGTACATTGACATTAAAGACGAATTCCTGGATCGCTTGTTTCACATCCTTGTAAGAAAGATTGTCATAACGAATAAAAGGAGCCAGATAAGTATCAAAGTTAGCAAAGGCTTGGGCGCCAGCCGCCTCTCCTTGCAAGGTATAGAGAAAATTGACGACTTGGCCAAGAGCGGAACGGAAATGTTTGGGTGGCTTGCTCTGTGTCTTCTCGCCAACTCCGCCAAAACCCTTGATCAAGAGAGTCTTCAAGTCCCAGCCGCAACAATAAGGAGCGAGCATACCGAGATCATGGAGATGGAAATCGCCGTTGATGTGAGCGTTGCGGATCTCAGCCGGATAGAGCTTATTGAGCCAATAACGAGCCGAGATGGAAGAGGCGATGTAATTATTGAGTCCCTGCACGGAAAAGCTCATGTTGCTGTTTTCCTTGAGGCGCCAATCAGCCCGCCCCAGATAATCTTTCATGAGTTTCTCTTCAAGTTCTCCGTCATGGATCTCGCGGAGCTGGCGACGCTGATCACGATACAGAATGTAGGCTTTGGCTAATTTTGTGTGTCCAGCCTTGATTATGACTTGCTCAACGATGTCCTGGACCTCTTCGACCGCTGGGATACTGCGGCTATTGTAGCGCTCGCTGATCTCATCGATAACTTCTTGTCCGAGCTTTTCGGCCAAAGGACGGTTCTTGCGATCGATCGCGATCGTGGTTTTGTAGATCGCTTCAACGATCTTATGCTTGTCAAAATCGGCGATCTCGCCAGATCTCTTGATGATTTTTTTGATAGTTTCTTTGGGCATGGGATTTGATTATGATACTGATCTGATCTCTAGTTTTTGATAGTTTCTTTGGTTTTTCCCCTTCCTTTTGAAAGAAGCTTATCAAGCTCCTCCTGAAAGGTCTGGATATCGTCAAAGCACTCATAGACACTCACGAAACGGAGATAAGCGACCTTGTCGACCTTCTTGAGCTCTTTCATGATGGTTTGGCCGATCTTATAGGTATCGATCTCGCTTCGACGGAGGGCTTGCAGGTCGCGTTCGATCGCATTGATCAGCTTTTTGAAACCATCCGGAGTGATTGGTCGCTTTTCCAGAGAACGTTTGAGTCCGGCGATTATCTTTTCTCGATTATAGGCTTGCTTCTGGCCATCTTTCTTGATGACAGTGAGCTCCAAGATTTCGACTTCTTCAAGGGTCGAGAAACGAAAATTGCATTTGAGACACTCTCGTCTCCGCCGAATCGAAACACCGTCGCTCGAGACCCGGGAATCGATCACCTTGGAATCCTCGAACAGGCAGACAGGACACTTCATGATTTTAATATTTCTCTAACCCGGGACAAAGCTATTTGCCGATAAAAAAACACCCGTATCGCTTGCTTTGTTTTGTAAAAGACGCGAAAGATAGGTGTCATTACCCGGAAAATGCTGATCCCGTCGGACCACTACATTTTGTATACCTATGATTATTATACCACTAGATATGGGACAGTCAATGCTCTGGGCTTGTGGCTTAGATTAGTGCTAGCCCCTCTTATCCACTCTTAGGATATCATATTCAATGAACACGGCAAGGCAAAACAGCCTGTGCAAAAGTGGATAACTTGGCAATATTAAACCGCTTGGTGATTTTTGATATTTTTGTGCGAATGATATAGTATGAGGAAGCGCCTAGGGTGCCCAATTTACAATTTTCAATTTGAAATTTTCAAACAATGAATTAATTTTTTAATGTCAGAATGTTTGAAAATTAAAAAATTATATCATTGAAAATTGTTTGAAAATTGAAAATTTCAAATTGAAAATTATGTACACCGATCTCCATCTCCACTCCAAATACTCCCGCGCCTGCTCCGCTAACCTTACCCTAGAAAATATCGACACGACTTGCCGCCAAAAAGGGATCGATATAGTCGGGACTGCTGATTTTTCTTTTCCAACCTGGTTTTCTTCGATTGAGAATGAGCTTGAGGAGATAGGCAGTAGTGGCCTTTTTAAACTAAAGACAAGAAACGATGCCAATGTCCGCTTCATGCTGACTAATGAAGTCTCTCTGGTCTACAAAAAAAATGGCCAGACCCGGCGCCTGCATCTCTGTCTCTGCTCTCCTAGCCTCACCGCTGTGCGCGAACTCAATAAACAGCTCGACAAAGACTTCAATATCCGCTCCGATGGCCGGCCCATCCTTGGTCTCTCCGCCACCGACTTCATGAGCCTCCTTTTTGCGATCGACGATCGCTGGCTAGTTTACCCCGCCCACATCTGGACGCCTTGGTATGCCATCTTTGGCTCTATGTCCGGCTTCGACAGGCTCGAAGAGTGTTTTGACGAGTGGACGGACAAGATATTTGCCTATGAAAGCGGTCTCTCGAGTGATCCGGAGATGAATTGGCGCCTCTCCGCTCTCGATCACCTCTCTCTCCTTTCAAGCTCCGATGCTCATAGCTTACCGAATCTCGGCCGCGAAGCCACAGTATTTGATCTTAAGCAATTCAATTACCAAGAAATTTACGATACGATCAAAAATAAACGTAATAAACACTCCCTCAGCGCTGAAGAGCAGGCTAAGCTCTCTTATCTCGACCATACGATCGAATTTTACCCCGAAGAGGGCATGTATCATACCGACGGCCACCGAGCTTGTGGCATAAGTATGGAGCCGGCCGAGACACAAAAACACCACGGCCTCTGTCCGGTCTGCAAAAAATCTTTGATTATCGGCGTCCTCAATCGCGTCGAAGCCTTGGCTGATCGTCCTGCCGGCTTTCGTCCAGAAAATGCGGCTGATTTCATCAAACTAGTCGCGCTAGATAAGATTATCGCTGAAAGTCTCGGAGTGCGAAGCCGCTCAGCCAAGAAAGTCCGGCTAATCTATGAACAATTGCTAAATAACATTGGCCCTGAACTATACATATTAGAAAAAGCCGATCTTGAGACCGTAAACCAGGCCGCTAACGCCAGAA
>CAZIGB010000121.1:0-3213 GCA_964539005.1 uncultured Gammaproteobacteria bacterium
CTTTTTGATCTTGATCTGGACTGGCAAAGCGCGCGTTTCATCCAAAACCCCCTCCACGGACCAGACCCCTGGTCGATCACTGACAAAAGTAGCATAGGGAATATTATTCTTAGTGCTTGTCTCCTTTGGCGTATAAGAAAGAATTTCCATATTTTCCCGCGGCTCCAAGCTAACCCGGAAATCATTGATAAAATTCATATCCATGGCTCGGAATTTGACGAGGATCTCCTCGGTTTCGCCCAGCATGACCGTATCATAATAATCAAGCTCAAAATCGATCCCCGTATCAATAATCTTGCTCGTCACAAAAGACTCCTTCTTATACTCAGTCGTAATACCGGGCGGCGAATAAGAAAGATAAGCCGACATCACTCCGCTATAACCGCTCGAACCGAGCAGGACACCGCGAATCTTGATACTGCCCTCAGCGCCAGCCTTGAGATCGCCGATCTCCCAGAGTCCTTTAGTCTCACTCGAAGCTGGCTCTGTCTCCTTGAGAATAAAATTCTTCGGCACAGAGAGATTTACCTTGACAGTATCGAGATCGATCCGGCTTTCATTGCGATAAGTCACGACATATTCTATCTCCTCATTCGCGACCACCTCCTGCTCGCCAAGCAGCTTGAAATAAACGCTGGCTTCATCAAGCGAAGCTTTCTTGTACCAGTTTTCGTAAAGATAATAGGTCGCCCCGCCGATAATCAATAACAAAAAGAGAAAATTGAAAAAAGACAGGATAAAACCCCGTCGCCTGATCTTTTCGAGCTTGTGGACATCCACGAGATCACCATTCTCATCCTGATATATTTCAGACAAGCCTTGCTCCATTTCTTCTTCTTTGCCCGCATCTTCTGGAGAAAATTCGCCAAAATCCGGCTCTTCCTCTGGTACATAGCGAGAAGTCCGGTCAGCAGCTTGCTCACGCAAATTAATGCGGATATCATCCGCCTCCGGCGGATCTTGATTTTTCTTTTTAGCCATAGTCTCTTTTTTGGATACTAATAATCTTGTCAGCCCTGATCTTGGCCTCTTGTTCGAGGAAGAAGCGGTTCACGCCTGGGATCAAAGTGAGCCAGCCCCTGATTATCTCGACAACTTTCTTGAGCGTACAAGTCCCCTTGTCCATCAGCTCAGCGATAGAACGACTCGCCTGCTCGCCGGCTTGCTTGAATTTTGTCTGATTATCCGCGTTCATCGCCAGATAGAGATTTTCCAGGCCTTCTGACAATATTGCTTCGATCTGCTTATTGCGCTGTTCGAGCGCGGCCCGGTCACGACTGACACTCATGATGCTGCCAGGCGGAGACGCGACAGTTCCCTCTTGTCCATTCGCTACCCGTCGGTCTCGAGCTTCGCTCACCGTCTCAGGTCGGCCAGGCAATTCTGGTGAGGCGATCTTTTCAGTACCGGCTTCAGGAAGCTCGGGCGCAGACGAAACTGGACGCAAGTCAAGGACCGCCTCTTTCGTATCCAATCTTTTGGGAACACTGATCTGATCAGCCATTTTAAAAAAATAATTCTATTACTATTATAACACTATTCTCTATAAATAGAAAACTAGCTTCAAATCGGACTTTTAAGCCAAATTCCGTTGTTTATTACTAAGCTTCCCAGTCCTGCCTAATCAATAACTCCTTTGCTCGCAAGGGCTCAGCCATGATCTCAAGCACAGTCCTTTCCATGCGCATTCCCTGCGAACCCTTTGCCAAGACAACATCGCCTTTTTTCATTATGTCCTGGATAAAACGGCCAGCGGAAACCGAATCAGCAAAAGAAGCGATATTTGTCTCTGGCATCCCAGCTTCTCTGGCGCCCCGCGCGATGTCACGCGCTCTTTCACCGACCGTAACCAGCCGGTCAATACCCAGTCCATGAGCTAAACGGCCGATTTCCTGATGGCTTTTTTCTGACAAAGAGCCCAGTTCCAGCATATCGCCAAGAGCCGCAATCTTTTTCTGGCCTTTTTTAATGGCAATATCTCCGAGAACTTGGATTGCCAAAGCCATCGATTTTGGTTCCGCATTATAAGTGTCATCGATAATGACTGAGTCCTTGATACCGGCAATAACATTCAAGCGCCCCTTCGGCGGACGATAAGCCAGGAGGGCTTGACTCACCTCATGGAGATTCATGCCAGAAGCTAGCCCGACGGAGGCCGCGGCCAGAGCAGAATAAGCCACTCCCTCGCCAAGCGCATTCGGAATATGGATAGGGATACTCGAGCCTTTATAAGTCAGCTTAAAACTAAGCCCCTTGGGCAAAGCCGCTCCCCTTTCCGTCTTGTAGCTCAGGCGCAGATCGCTTGCTCTGGCCATCGCGTCATTCGAAAAACCATAAGTAATCACTTTAGCTTTGGACAGACTGATCATTTTCCGAGTCTCTTCCTCATCAGCATTGATGATCGACCAACCCTCTTTTTTTACGTTCCTTATCAGTTTGCCCTTTTCCTTCTGGAGCTCGCTCTTGTTCTTGAAATACTCGAGATGGACCGTACCGACCGTAGTCACGATTCCGATATCACAGGTCACGATCGAGGAGAGATAATCCATATCTCCCGGCCGATCGACTCCCATCTCGAGGATCAAGATCTCTGGGTAATTCGGATCACGCTGAATAATCAGACCCAAAGCCCGAAAAAAGAGCGCGATCCAGCCAAAAGGATTACGTCCCGGCGAATCCTGACGGAGGATAGAAAGCGGCAAACCGATTTCGTTATTGTAATTCTTGCTACTCCGCCCGATCTGCTTGCTCGTCGTGCAAAGGACAGAAAATATCGCCTCTTTCGTGCTGGTCTTGCCGACCGAACCGGTCACACCGATTATTATCGGCTTATACTTCGCGAGCACCGCTCGAGCCAGAAATTTCAATTTCCATTCGATCAATTTCTTCATATGACAATTATCCGCCCAAAGGCGTTATCGATTATTATAATTTACCCGCTCCCTTAGGATTGTAGCCATTAAGAACCTCTTCTCCATCAGTATATCCGTCTCCGTCACTATCTTTCTTTTTTGGATCCGTGCCATACTTCGCTTCGCGACTATCTGGCAAGAGGTCGCCATCCGCATCGGCGCTTCGGGCAGACCCGGAATAAGTGATAGCCTGCATGATATTCCACTCTTCCGTCGTGACTGGATTGTGTCCATAAATACTCCTAAAAGTACTGATTCCCTTCGCTTCAGAACCGAGATTGCGATTACTCGCCTTCTGCCT
>CAZIGB010000122.1:0-3176 GCA_964539005.1 uncultured Gammaproteobacteria bacterium
TTATTGAGAAGGGTGAAGTCAAGGATCGAGCCAAGCTGGTCGAAGCTATCAAAGATGCTCTCAAAAAGCCGATTTACGGCAGCTTTAACGCGGCAAGTGTCGTTACATCCCTTCCTGATAGCGAATCATTCATAAAATTGCTCGAAATAGACAAAAGCCCCAACCCGCTTCCTGATATGATCGAGCAAGAAATGGAAAAAGCTTTTCCTATTGCCCTCAATGAGATATACTATGATTACCAGCCCATCAGCAAAAATGAAGAAAGCCAGCAAGTCTTGGTAGCGGCTGCTCTGAGAAAAGTCGTTGATTCCTATATCGCGACCATCAAAGACTGCGGACTTGCGATCAACGCTCTCGAAACTGAATCAGTTGCTCTGGCTCGCTGTCTCCTTACTGAAGAATCCCCTCGCTACAAAGGAAAAGAAAACAATGCTTACGCCATCGTCGATATCGGCGCTACAGCCAGCTCGATGGTTATCTACAGTCAGGGCAGCATTGTCAGCTCCCTAAGCCTCCCGATCAACGGCGAAGAAATGACCGCAAAAATCGCCCAGACCCTGGAGATAAATGAAGGCCAAGCCGAGAAAGCCAAAATAATCTGCGGTCTTGATCCAGAAAAAGCCCAAGGCATTATCAAAGACCTCTTGTCCGACACTATCTCAGCGACTACCGAACGGATCAGGAGCATAATTGATCACTATGACAATTCCTATCCCGACCTACCCCGGATAAAAAAGATCATCATCTCTGGCGGCGGCTCAAATGTCAAAGGTCTAGCAGAGATACTCTCCAAAAATATCGGCATCGAAACGATCCAAGGCGACATTTTTGCTAATCTCGATGACAAGATCAGCAATTACGGCGAGAGCTTCCTCAAGAGCCACAATATCACCTTGAGTCTCGGTAAGGGAAATAAAAGCAAAAAACAAGATTCAACCCTCTCTAGCAAGCACGATTCCAGCCTTGATTATGCGACCGCCATCGGCCTAGCCCTACGGCCACTATCCATATGATAAAACTAAACATTCTTCCCCAAGAACTGAAAAAAGACATGCGCCTCGAGGAAATATATATTGCCTACAAGCGCTTCTTGTCAGTTTCCATCTTCATGCTGATTCTCTTTAGCGCTTTTTTCTATGCCTCCCTTTTCTACCTTGATCTCAATCTCAAAGATTTTGAAAAAAACACGGTCGGACTGAATGCCGACACTGAGATGTACACCAAAAAAGTCAGCGAAATCAGCGCCAAGCTCGAGCAGATCGAAAGCCTGCAAAAAGACAATGTCCGCTGGTCTGATTTTCTCTCCGATTTTGCCGCTCAGACCGGCGAAGGCATCACCATCCACTCACTTTCATCTTCACGCAGCTCCGGCTTGCTCGCTGTCAAAGGTATCGCCGATACGAGGGATTCAATGCTGGCTTTCGAACGTAATCTGAAAAATCTCCCCTACCTGAGCGAAATCAATATCCCCCTAAAGACACTTCTGGAAAAAGAAGATATAAATTTCGATATCCAGATAAAAGCTAATCTCTATGATTTCGTCATCAAATAAACCAATCGACAAAAGACAAAAAATAGCCATTGCCACCCTGATCGCTCTGTTTTCGATTGCCGGTATCGTCTTTTTTTTCCTGCGTCCGACCCTGGCAGAGATAAAAAACAAAAAGACCACGCTTCTCAATCTGAAAATCGAAGAAATAAATAACCAGGAAAAATCACGCAATATCGACATCTTGAACAGTAAGCTGACTACGATCGAGCCGCAGATCAAAGAACTAGACAAGGTTTTTGTCGATCAGGAAGGTGGACTCGAGTTCATCGTCGCCCTGGAAAATGTCGCCAAACTCCACAACATAGACCAGAATCTCGACCTCAAGCCAGCTGATATGGCCACCACTGAAAAATTCAAAAAAACTCCGCTCGAAATAAATGCGAGCGGCGAATACAAGAATGTCATGACTTATCTCGAGGCGATTGAATCGATGGATTACCACCTGAACATCGAAGAAATAACTCTCAATTCTTTCCCCTTGCCCGGCGAGAATAAATCTGAAACTCAGGTCAGAATAATCGCTTTCAGCTATTGGGAATAAAAAAATAATATGAAGAATTTAAAAATCAGCCCCGAAAAGATATTCCGCTATTCCTATCTCACCCTTTTCCTAATCGTCATTGCGGCGGCGGTCTTTTCTTTTCGTTATTTCTATGAAAATATCTACATGGTCGTCTACTTCGATCAGAGCGAATACGCGAATAAGGAAAAGAAGATAAGTGACATAGACACTAAACGCTTCGATGAAATTATTAGAAAAATCGAAGCGCGAAAGGTGATCAAAAGCAGTGAAATCAGAGATATTTTTAATTAAGCTCATCAATCAACTCTGCTAAACGACGGCTATAGGCTGTATTATCAAGACCAGGATTCTCATTAAGCCCCTTCAACCGGGGCTTTTCTCGTAGACAAGCTCTTATAGCTCGAGTCAGGCTTTCTCGATCCGGCTCAAAAGAAAGCGCTCCGAATCGATCACAGAGCTCGACTGCCCCGCCCAGCCGGCTCGCGATAAAAGGCAGGCCCGCCGCAACTGCTTCGTAGATAACAGTCGGTGAATTCTCATAACAAAGCGAAGGAACAATCAGAACCTCTGCGTCCCGCATAGCCTGTCTGACTGTCTCTTGGTCTTGCCGACCCCGATAATCAAGTCCTTTCCCCTTCTCTATTTTCGACAGAAGACGGGGATCCTGACATTCGCCGATCAATTGCAAACTCGCCTCGGAACAATCAGCTGCGATCGCTTGCCAGGCATCCAGAAGCATCTCTACTCCCTTGTGATATGACAATAAACCGACATAGAGAAATTTCCGAGCCGGACCAGATGCAGGTAAATAATAGCCATCTACTTTTGGAAATGGATTCGGGAGAACCAGCTTCTGATGGGCAGTGCGAAAAAAACCTCGTTCCGTATGAAGTGACCAGAGCCAGTGAGAGGGTGAAATCACGATATCTATTCCGCTTGTCATACTTCGGCCCAAGAGCTGATAAAGGCGAGCCAAAACTGAATCCAGAATTCTCTCCTGCCCCCTATACATGAGGCCGCTCGGATGGAGCAAAGCGATATCATGAAGAACATGCAGATGCTTCACTTTTCTCATTGCTAAGAGGGAAAGACGGCCGACCC
>CAZIGB010000123.1:0-3170 GCA_964539005.1 uncultured Gammaproteobacteria bacterium
AGGTGACGGTGGATGCGTTCTCGAAGATGCAGATCTTCAACACGGACATCCACGCGGCCCTCGTGACGATGGCGGGCGTGGGCATTGACACCTTCGGCATCAACTGCAGCATCGGCCCGGACCTGATGGGCAAGACCGTCGAGAAACTCGCGCGGTATTCGCCGCTGCCCATATCGGTCATTCCGAATGCGGGCCTGCCGGTATCCGAGAACGGGCGCACGGTGTTCAAGTTCCCGCCGGAACAAATGGCCCAGTATCTCTCCCGTTACGTGCGGGAATTGGGCGTGAACATCATCGGCGGATGCTGCGGCACCACGCACGAGCACACCGCGGCGATGGCGGCGGCGGTGGCCGGGCTGCGGCCCGTGCCGCGCGGCCCCGAGCGGACGGTGTTCGTGTCGGGGCCGCAACAGGCCATCGCACTGGACAGTTCGAGCGGGCTGGTCATGATCGGCGAACGCCTGAACGTGCGCGGGTCGAAGGCGGTCCGGGATGCCGTCGAACGCGGCGGCCCCATCGATCACCACGCCCTCGACGCGGTGATTCGCGAGCAGACGGTAGAACTCGGCGTTCAGATTATTGACGTGTGCATGGACTCCAACGTCGTAAACACAGCCGAAGCGTTGAAGGAAGTGGTCCATACGCACACGACCGATTTCCGCGGGGCGATGAGCCTGGATTCGTTCGCCATCGACGCGCTTCTGGAAGCGGTCAAGGTGTATCCGGGGCGCCCCATCATCAATTCGATCTCGATGGAGGATGCCGGGGATGGCCGGACCAAGGCCGACGTGGTGCTGGAGGCCACCGCGGCGCACCATCCCGTGTACATTGCGCTGGCCACGGGGCCGGACGGGCCCGGCGCCACGGCGGAGCAGAAGGTCGCCCTGGCAAAGCGGGTGGTGGACTGCGCGGCACGGCACGGCGTGACGCCCGACCAGCTCATGATTGACATGAACGTCTTTCCCATCGGGTCCGAGTCGCAGGAGGGGATGAACTTCGCGCTCGAGTCGCTCAATGCGATCGCGGGCATCAAGGCGCTCGACCGCCGGCTGCTGACAACCTGCGGGGTGGGCAACCTCACGAACGGGCTCGCCGCCAAACCGTACATGCGCAAGGTGCTGACCTCGGTCTGGCTGGACGAGGCCCGGAAACGCGGGCTCGATGCGGCCATCATCAATCCCAACCACTACGTTTTCGTGCAGGACCTGGAGCCGGAAGACTACGAGCTGGGGGTGCGGGTGGTCCTGCATCACGATATGGACGCCTTCGAGCGGCTGGAAGACATTGCGGATCGCAAGAAGGGGGTCGAGGTGTCCCGGCGCTCGTCGTACGAGGGACTGTCTCCCGAAGATGCGATCTGCGAGAAGATCAAAGACGGATACAAGGAGCGGGCGGAGGGCGCCGTTACCGCCGGCGGGTCCGAGTACGCGTACCAGGACCGCATCGTCATTCAGACGGCGGAGGTGATCCAGCGGCGGGACCCGCTGGAGTTCATCAATACGTTCCTGATGAAAGCGATGAACGAGCTGGGCGACGGATTCGCCCGCGGCGCGGTCTCGTTGCCGCACCTGCTCAAGTCCGCCGACGTGATGAAACAGGTGATGGGGTTTCTCGAAGCCTACATGAAGCGGTCGGCGGGCATCGACGTGCATGAACAGGTCGCGTACAAAGGCACGATCGTGCTGGGGACCGTTCACCAGGACGTGCATTCGATCGGAAAAGACCTCGCGAAGACGCTGTTCGAGAATTACGGGTACCGGGTGGTTGATCTGGGCGTGATGACGCCGCTCCAGGCCTATATCGACGCGGCCCGGGAACACCAGGCCACGGCGATCGGCATGTCCGCGCTGCTGGTGCAGACCTCGAACCACATGATCACGGTATCGCGCATGATGGCCGAACAGGGCCTCGCCGAGCTGCCCATCCTGCTGGGCGGCGCCCCCGTGAACTGGCGGCACGCGGCCTACGTGGCCATGGCCGGCCAGGAAGACCCCGCGAAGATCCGTCCCAACGTGTTTTACTGCCCCACGGCGATGGACGGGGTGAACGTGATGAACCGGTGGGTCGGCGGGCAGGACCGGGCCCCCATCCTGGAAGCGAACCGCGACAAGCTGCTGGCCAACCTGGAACGCGCGGAAAAGAAGCGCGATGAGGACGCGCGGCTCATGCGGGAGCTTGCACCGCGGGTGATCCGTTTCGACGAACACCGTGTGCCCGACTCGCCGTGGTTCCGGTGCGAGACGCTCCGGTATTCGCTGCGGCAGCTCGCGCCCTATCTGGATACGAAGACCCTGTTCGGGCTGAACTGGAAATTCGGCGGCACGGCAAGCCGGGAAAAACGCGGGGAGACCGCCGAAAAGCTGATGGCCCTGTTCGAGGAGTGGATCGACCGGGCGGACAAGGGACAGTGGGTCCAGCCCCAGGGCGTGTACGGGATCTACCCCTGCCAGTCGGACGGAGACGAGGTGCTCGTGTGCGACCCGGACGATTTCGGGGTGGTGTTGTGCCGGTTCGGGTTCACCCGGGTGCTCGGAGCAATGCGCTCGGATACCGTATGCGCGGCGCAGTACTTTTATCCGCGCGAATCGGGGAGGATGGACGCGATTGGCGTGCAACTCACGACAAGCGGCCCTCAGGTGGAGGCCCAGATCGCGAAATTCCGGGCCGAGGGCAATTCGGAAGCGGTGCTGTATTTGCAGGGGCTGTCGGATCGCGTCGCGGAAGATATGGCGGACCGGGTGCACGCGGTGTTGCGCGAACGGGCCGGCGCGGCGGCCGGCCAGGGCATCCGCTGGTCGCCCGGTTACCCTGCGATGGCCGAAACGAGGTATAATAGGGTCATACTGGATTTGCTGAACGCGACGGCTCGGGTGGGCGTACGGATCACCGAGGCGGGCGAGTTTGCGCCTACGGGCAGCACGGCCGCGGTGGTGTGTTTCCATCCCGACGCGCGATATACCTGATATCAGGCGGGAAAACGAGATGTAGACTTGGCCAGAGCCCCGGTCCTGAGTGATATGCAGGTCATTGAAGACCGGACGGGCTTTGTTAACTGAATCTGACACCCATTTCCACACGCCGGCCGCATACCGGTTCCGGAAACCCCTGCAAGAATCTGGAGAATAGTCGTGTTTGTATCGGACCCTGAACAGGAAGACCCCTACGACGAG
>CAZIGB010000124.1:0-3155 GCA_964539005.1 uncultured Gammaproteobacteria bacterium
ACCAAGATAAGCGGCGCCAAATTTTACTACCTCAAGAATGAATTAGCTCTACTCGAGTTTGCCTTGATCCAGTATGCGCTCGAAACAGCCATGAAGCACGGTTTTGTTCCCTTTATCACACCGGATATGGCCAAGCGAGAAGTCCTGGAGGGGCTAGGTTTTAATCCGCGCGGTGAATCTACTCAGGTCTACAATGTTAGTGATACTGATCTTTGCCTGATCGGCACTGCTGAGATAACGATGGGCGGCTATCATATGGATGAGGTGATCGCTGAGAAAGAATTGCCAAAGAAATATATCGCCGTTTCACATTGTTTCCGGACCGAAGCCGGGGCTTATTCAAAGTTTTCTAAAGGTATTTTTCGGGTGCATCAGTTTACCAAGATCGAGATGTTTCAGTATGTTATGCCTGATAAAAGCGAAGTCGCTCATCAGGAAATTTTGGGAATTGAAAAAGAAATATTCCAAGGTCTCCGCATCCCATTTCGGGTAATCGATCACTGCACGGCTGATTTGGGCGGACCTTCTTATCGGACTTATGATCTCGAGGCCTGGATGCCGGGCCGCCCTGCCTCTGATGGCAGTATGGGCAATTGGGCTGAGATTACCTCTACTTCGAACTGCACGGACTATCAGTCTCGTGGTCTGAACATAAAGTACAAAGCCGAGGATGGCAGCAAGGGCTATCTTCACATGCTGAATGGCACAGCCGTCGCGGTTACGAGAGCGCTTATCGCAATTATTGAGAATTATCAGCAGGCAGACGGCAGCATTGATATTCCAGAGGTGTTACGTCCTTATCTGCCAGCCGGTCTTGATAAAATCAAGCGCTCTTGACGTAGCGGCGTTTTTTCTTTAGAATAAGATTATTATTGCAGCCCCGCTAATGCGGGTTGCTTTTTTGTCATATGTCGCAAGTAATCCTTCGTTTTGACGAGGTGACATTCGAATATCAGCACAAGAAGCCGCTTCTCGAAGAGGTGTCTTTTAGTGTCCGCACCGGAGCCAAGCTCACCCTGATGGGGCAGAATGGCGCCGGCAAAAGCACTCTTTTTGGCTTGATTCGAGGAGAGACCAAGCCTAAGGAAGGAAAAATTTCCATTACCAATGATGCCAGTATTGCAACGGCGGAACAGGTGGTAAAGCGGGAAGATTTTGAAAAGACAATTGAGGAATACTTTATTTCTGCTTTCGAGGTTGTGCCACCCGCAATCAAGAGCGAGATCGCAAAAACAATGGAAGTGGTCAATCTCAAGTTGCCTACTGATCGCAAAGTTGGAGATCTTTCAGGCGGTCAACAAGCAAGATTACTTCTAGCTAAGGCTCTGATCCAGAAGCCAGACATCTTGCTGCTCGATGAGCCGACTAATAATCTCGACAAGGCGGGCATCGATCATCTGGTTGAATTCTTGATCATGTATGATAAAACGGTGATTGTGATCTCGCATGATGCGGACTTTTTGAATTGCTTCACCGAGGGCGTTCTTTACCTGGATATTTATACGAAAAAGATCGAGACCTATGTTGGTGATTATTATAGCGTAGTCGAAGAGATCGAAAGCCGAATCGAACGGGAACGCAAAAAGAATGCTCAGCTCATGAAACAGATCATCGATCGCAAGGAAAAGGTGAATTTCTTTGCCCACAAGGGGGGCAAGATGCGCAAATTAGCCAAGAAGCTGAAAGATGAAACAGAGGAGCTAGAAGATAATATGGTCGATATCCGCAAAGAGGACAAGACGATTCGAGAATTCGAGATTCCTGCCCAGGATATCCATGGCAATCTGATTACTATTAGCGAGGTAAAAATTATCAAAGATCATGAGCCGGTAGTCAGGCCGGTCGACAAGGTTTTAACCAAAGGCTCTAGGCTCTTGATCAGTGGTCCGAATGGGATCGGCAAGAGCACTTTGCTCCGTTCGCTAGTTTCTGGCAAAGCTGAGGGAGCCAAGATAATGCCAGGCGTCAAACTCGGTTATTATAGCCAGGACTTTGCAAGTTTGGATTATAGCCAGACGGTTTTTGAGTCTTTGGAGAGTGTCCTTAGTGAAGGTATAAGCGTCCAGGATATGCGCGCGATTGCCGCTGGTTTCTTGATTACAGGTGAGTTGATGGGCCATCAGGTTTCTTATCTCTCTGAAGGGCAGAAGGGTCTCTTATCTTTTGCTCGGCTCGTGCTTATGCAGCCGGGCGTATTGGTCATGGATGAACCGACCAATCATATCAATTTCCGTCATTTACCTGTTATTGCCAAGGCTCTAAATTCTTATCCAGGGGCCTTGATCTTGATCAGCCATATGGATGAATTCGTTCGCGAGATAAAGATCAATGATTATCTGGACTTGGGCAAGCTTTGACATGTCAAGCAGTTTGAATAAGAGGCCAAGCCTCGGATATTTCCGAGGCTTGGCCTCTATTTTTTTTCTGGATGTGATATAATGCTTAGATGAAAAGGAAAATATTAAAAATTTTAGCTGGCATATTTGTTTTGTTTTTGATAGTAACTCTAATCATAAATCAGAGCATTAAAAGCTATGTAGACAATATTTGTACAGCTAATGAAGGTGCTCAGGCAGCCCTCATACTCGGTGCGAGAGTTTATGACAGTGGCCGAATGAGTCCGATATTTAGGGACCGGGTCGATACGGCCTTTGCCCTTTATCAGGCCAAGAGAGTGGAAAAACTCTTAGTCAGTGGCGACCATGGTCAGCTTGATTATGATGAAGTGAATGCAGCCAGGGAATACCTTCTGGAAAGGGGAGTTCTTGAGAAAGACATATTTCTTGATCATGCGGGCTTTGATACCTATGACAGTGTCTATCGGGCCAAAGAAATATTTGGCGCCACTTCACTTATGATCGTTACTCAGAATTTTCATTTGCCTCGCGCGTTATATATTGCTGACAGACTCGGGATCAAGGCTTGCGGACAGAGTGCGGATCTCCAGTCTTATGCAGGAGCGGAGCGAATGGAGACTAGAGAAATATTTGCTCGACTAAAAGCTTTTTTAAATGTTAAGTTCAAGAGCAAGCCACGTTTTTTGGGTGAAAGAATCGATCTTAACAGTGATGGTCGAATAAGCTGGGATTGAGAAAAATCAACACCTGTTCTCTTTCTTTGCTTGTGTTATAATCAAAGTAATGATAAGCCAATGA
>CAZIGB010000125.1:0-3123 GCA_964539005.1 uncultured Gammaproteobacteria bacterium
CGCTTGTGGCCAAAGAAGAAATCCTGACCTTCTACCTGGACCATGCCGACGGCGACGATTGCTTTCTCATTCCGAGTAACAAAAATCGACTCATTGGCCCCTTTCAAAGGGACAGACAACATGTCAGCCTGATCGTTGATCATTTTTTTTGCGATTTCTCGAACTTTTTGGTCCAAGGTTTTTGCCGTTTTGTGCATATTATCGCCTCCTGATTGGAATTATTATTTTAATTTATCCAATTTTTCTTTTATTTCCTTCTTGGTCTTTTCAAACATTATCCATTCATCGCCGACCACTTCTTCAAAACTCTTTTCACCGAGCAGATAATCACTTTTTCGTCTCGCCTTGCCAAAATCAATGACACGAGGATCTCCGTTTGTCTTATCAATCATCAGATTACGGGCCGCAATATCCTTGTGAACGATTCCTCTTCCGTGCATCGCCTGGAAATATCTTTCTAATTTTGAAAAATAGCGCTCGAAATCAAAACTAGCTGGCAATTCATCATGGCCTTCGAATACCCGGGCAAAATCAACTGCGTCCATTCTGACCATTGCGATCCCTTCAATATCACCATTTGAAATATAGAAATATGGCGCTGGCGTATGCACGCCATCCACCTCTAGATTTTCAAGATCCTCCAGATATTCGCCCTCTTCCTCCATCCGATTCTGAACTCGATTGCCTTTAAAATCTAGCTCGGCATAAGCCGCCGAATCATGGACAAATTTAAAACAAAAACCTTTAGCTGCTCGAAAATTATAGACCTCACCGACCCTGCCATTACCGATGAATTCGGAGGGGGTGCTCCGAGCGGAACGGAGCTGACTCTCGATCAATTGCCAATTCTCCCTGAACATGCTTTCGATATACTCTTGCTCCTCTTTAGTCTTATTTTCTTTATATATCTTACTGATACCGCTGAAATCGTTTTTTCTGGCTACCATCGTTTTTAGCTTGGCTAAAAAGCTCTGCTTTTCTTCTAGGCTCGCCTCTGAACTCATGGCAAAATCGCATTCCTTTTGGACACGAGAATTCAGCTCAAGGCCATTATCTTCGATAAAATCTTCGATCAGAGCTTCGATTTCAGCTCCACTGTCAGTCTGATCAGAAAAACCTGGTTGTTTGAATTCAATGCTTGACATTTTTTTAAATTAACACATTACTTTTATTATGTCAACCCCAGCTTCGCCCCTAGCAAACAAAAAATTACCTAGCTAAAACGATTCTTAATTATCAATAAAATCCAGTTCGCTGGTATTTTTTTCCCCATTCTAATCGCCTCATAATCTAGTCCTGCTATAATAGTAATATATCTCGCAACAAATACTTGACTAATAATAGCAAAAATTATTTAATAAAGTCTTAAGCTCCATTTTACCCTTGACAAGATTAAATATGTGTGCTAATATACAAAATCAACCAAAAAAATCCACCACCAAAGTCCTAGCTGTCATCCACGAAGGAGACAGCTAGGCAAATAAAATTACAAACTAGTTTATATATACACCCTGTCTCTGCTCTTTCCTACAGAAGGAAAGAGCAGAGACAACAAATCCGAAACTACCAAGTTTATACACTCTGATACGGAAGCTTAAAGATGAAAAGTCATAAAAAATCTTTACCTTAAAACAGAGATAGTGTAATTTACCCGGTCTTACTATAAAGACAAGACCGGGTAAATTATGCAAAAATTCCAAAATAGATTGTCAAAAGGCCATCTTTAGCGGGTCAGGCACGACAAGCATGGGGATTTTTCTAACAGGGTCCACTGGGTTTAAGTACTCGGGGATTGCTGCAGAAGATTTCTTGCCTACCCGCTCAAGCTGGTCTTTTTTTATAAAAGCTCAACCAAGGAGGAATCCATGAGCAAAACAATCATCAACCAACCAGTCATCGCATCCTGTCAAAATCTGACCCCAGGGTCAACCATCAGTTTCGTTCTCCCCCAAAAAACCGACCTGACACACATGTGCGTAAAGCAATTGGAATTCTGCACCAAGGAATGGGGCATGGTTGTCACCGGCTATATCGACGGTAACCAACTCAGCGAACTGCGTGTAAAACGCAACGGTGAGTTGAGTCTTACCATCATTGGCTAATTTTTTTTTCAAAAACCAAAAGCGACCCCATAAAGGTCGCTTTTTTCTTATCTAAAAGAATTTTCTTACTAATCAGTCTTCACGGCTGGCGTAGAGCTGGCGGCTTTTGCTTCAGCCTCCTTGTCCTTGGTGAGCTTGTCCACTCCGATCAGACAGACTGCCTGCCAAGGCACATAATGCGATTTGAAGCGGGTGTCCTCGACCCGACCATCCGGATAAATCACTTTGTAATCAAAATAAGCATCCGCCCCATTATGGGCGCTCTCGGTGCATTTCTTCTGCCCCGGCTTCAAGGTCGTGGTCTCGATGAGCTTGGTCGGACCCGGCTTCTTGATATTATAGATGACTGGATAAGTATTGGTCGCTTGACGCCCGTCTGGCGTCCCCCAGAAATCAAAATAGAGATCATTACCGTTCATACGGGATTGGATCAAGATGTGATGGGCAGTATCATTCTTGAATTTGTAATCCGGCCACGGATCATAGATCGTCGCATCAGTGCCGGCCGGCTCATAATAGGAAACACGATAAGAATGGTTGCGACGCATCGTGACCGGCAAGCCAGAATCGACCGTCCCGCGAAAAACAGTTGTACCGATCTGGCAAAGACCACCGCCGTATTCCGGCAAAGTCCGGCCTTCCTTGATGACTAGTTCTGGCAGATAACCGCTCTTAGCGTCAATATCCCCAAGGACCTTGAGGAGCGAGAATTCCTCCCCGGGGGCGAGCAGAGTGCCATTAACACTGTCTGCTCCGATCTTAATATTGTGCCGTCGGCTATTCGAAGAACCAGAAAAATTCGAGTGGCCAGTCCCGAGTATCTCCTTAAGGCCAAAAGAATCGATCTCCATATTATCTTCAGCACTTTTTACCAGCTTGGTGGCGAGTTCTAGCTTATCTTTTTTGGCTGCCCGAAGCTGCTCTTCGAGACGGTGGCAAGCATCAGCCCGATCAAGTTCTAATCCATCCTGGCTAGTTTGGAATTTCTGGACCTTGCCATCGACCACCTCGAATTTCGGAT
>CAZIGB010000126.1:0-545 GCA_964539005.1 uncultured Gammaproteobacteria bacterium
GAAGGAATTTCTTTTTCAGGGTATGAGAGATTATTTTATAAATAAAGACATGACCTATATGAGGTCATGTCTTTATATTATATTTTTTTGGGGGGTTTGTCAATACGGCTATGCCTTTTTCAATCATCAAAACATCTCTTTTAAATATTTAACACCGTCATTTGGTGTTTTTACCTTTACTTTTGTTGCCTTTGAGAATCCACTATCAACGATCAATACGCCGTAAACAGTTCCATTAGTACTACGCACACGCAAAGGAGAACGAATAACGCCATCAGGGGTCACCTCCCCCGCAATTCTCTTAACAACATCATCTTGAAAAATTCTCAATTTTATATCTACTTCTCCAAAAGGTGCACTACATGAATCGTCTGCACCCCCAGCAGAACCAGAACATGTCCAATTCCATTTCTTAGTAGTCGCATCAAAGGTAACACCCGATGCACCGCCAGCACTTTGACACAAAAGAGTCGGTTCATATGAAGTGGCAACACCATCACTGCTTGTGTGACAAACGCCTACAGAATGGCACTACTATACAGAAG
>CAZIGB010000126.1:555-1290 GCA_964539005.1 uncultured Gammaproteobacteria bacterium
GATTCGTAATAGGAATTTTAAATTCCACCCAGGCACTAGGCAATTCTATTCCATTATTTGGAGTAGTAGCACCATTGACAGGGGCAGATCCATTGACAGGTCCAATGGTATAACCAATATAATTATATCCACAAAGACCGCTCTTGAAATAATTAGCATTTGAACCTGAACAACCTGAAAATATTGGTGTAGTAGATCTCCACCCACCCGTATCAGTAGAATATCTCATGTCATATAAAACCCCAGGCTGATCGCCAAATTTCAAATGAGAATAAACATGGGAATGGTATTTTGCCCTAACTGAACTAAAAGTAGCCCTAACTATGCCAACTCCACTTCCTTGCGCTGTACAAACTTTGCTTGAATTACAGGTTATAAGACTGTTAGTAGACAAAGTCATTGTTGAATTATTGCTAGCCGTCCAAGTAACATAGGCAAAAGCATTCGGATAATCCGAATCTGAACTATCAACCTTAACAACAACATTGGCTACCTCATCGCCTTGCTCTGCTAATGTGGCACAATCACCGCACAAAGTATTATAAGGCTCACAAAAACATCCGTAGGGGGTATCCCAATCTCCACCACCCTGTAAAAATTCCAATACCTTTGAATATCTTACTTCGAATGAATCTCCAACCTTTAAGCCAGTGCTTTCAAGATTGGTCAACCCAGTACCAGTAACATAGGTACCAGCCTTATGTTTTACATACATATTTGCTCCAGTAGCGTAAA
>CAZIGB010000126.1:1300-3094 GCA_964539005.1 uncultured Gammaproteobacteria bacterium
ATATAAGACATAGACACTGGCCTACTGAAGCCATGAGTATAAGAAGACAGGCCTGTGCTAATTTCTCTCTCAGACAAGGCTAAAGAATAATCCGCTGAAAAAAGAAAAAACAATGAAAAAGAAAGTACCAAAGTAATAAATTTATACATAGCTATATTTTATTATTATTTCCAGATTCTTTCTTCCTTAATAAATACAAGGCCACCAAACCTAACAAAAGAAATGTTACAAAAAGAGGTATTAAAATCATCGTAAGGATTCGTTTTTTTTCAGAGACAATTGTATTTTGAGAGTCGGACAAACAATTTCCAAAAAGATCACAGGAATAAACAACCTCATAAGCATCAAACACATTTCCTTCTTCATCCAATATACTTGCACTTAGTTTTGCCCAATTCAAATTTTCGGATGGAATAAATTCTGATGCAACAGCCTGCATATTTGGTCCCACATAACCAGTATAAGAATGTCTGAGTAACTCCTTACCATTTGAATCCGTAAGCTTTAATTCGATTGTCCCAGTAGCCGCACCAGTTCCTACTGAATTATGAAAACAGGAAAAAATTTCTGTTTTTTCATTTTTTTTCACAGGAAAAACAGTCAATGCTGGATAATTTAATCTTAAACGATTCTTGTTACTTGACAAACGAACATTAACAATAGTTTTCTCTTCATCAGTCTCAGCGATAATTTTAACCATCGTAATTTCATTGAGAATGTTTTTGTAGGTCAATATTCTTCTTGATTTTGGCTGAAGAACAATGTTTTCTACTTTGGAGCCAATAAAATCGTCACCATCCAAACTATCCCAATAATAAGTTTCATATGTCACGTTCACCTTTTTTTCAACATTTGAATCATTCACTATCTCCTGGGTGATGCTGTATTCCTTTCCCGCCTCTAGGCGAGGCCAATTTCCAACGTGATTATAGACAGTGTCATTTACCTTGGTTGTATCACGATCAAAATGAAGATAGCTCTTTTCTGAGGAAATCACTTGAAAGTCAAAACTACCCGATGATATATCATTAGAAAAAGGCAAGCCAGACAGATTAAACTTCCGCCCGACTGAAAAATAATAAGTTACTCTATAGTTGCCTTCTGCCAAATACTTAGGCAAAACATAATTATAGCTATAGCTGGCTTTTTCTTTAGCCTTTAAAGTTATTGAACGAAAAGAAATGAACTCATCCACAATGTCCCCCACTCCAATCTTTTCAGAAGAAATTTTTGAAACTCTTGCAAAAACAAGACCGTTAGTAACTGGCTGATTATTATCATTAAAAATTTCAGAAGACATCATCATCGCTTCGCCAAGAGAATAAACAGCTTTATCCGGGCTTATACCAACATGAACACTATTAAAAGTATAATAATCAGAACATTCTGCATTTCCTCCACGTTCCATTGTGCCATAGCCAGTACGCGGAGCTTTTAATGCCTCTTGTACAGCCTCATTGAATTTAGCCTGTTCCTCTGGGGTCATCTCGGTTTCAACTGGTGTGGCAAGGTTTTTATCAATCAAATCCTGTTTTTCTTTAGCTGAAAGAGGTGCATCTTCCTCGGAAGCAAAAACATATTTTACGGTACCTGTCAAAACAAGATTTACTGAAAAAATAATCAATAGTAATAAATAAAAAGTTTTTTTTGTCATAAAAAATTATTGGACCATCCAAATTTGACCGTTTTGTACTCCAGTCGGCTGAGTTACACCATTGGGTAAAATCTGTAACTTTAAGCCACCTGCTGTATTTGTCACACCATGGATAGTGAGGCCACCTCCTCCAGTCGGAG
>CAZIGB010000127.1:0-3071 GCA_964539005.1 uncultured Gammaproteobacteria bacterium
CAGGTGCTGGCGAAACTGCCGATGGACGGATCATCCCCACCTGCGCGGGGAATACGGCACTCCCCTTGCTTGTTCGGGTCGTTCCATGGGATCATCCCCACCTGCGCGGGGAATACGCCATGCTTAAAGGCACATCAAAAGAAACGCAGGGATCATCCCCACCTGCGCGGGGAATACTATATTGTCAGCGTTTCCAGAATAGCTTTCATAGGATCATCCCCACCTGCGCGGGGAATACCAACAGCACGAACTGAAAATATTGAATTTTGGAGGATCATCCCCACCTGCGCGGGGAATACCTGAAGCTGTGTTAGAAGATAGCGATTATGATAGGATCATCCCCACCTGCGCGGGGAATACTAGCACAAGCTGCTGTTGATGCAGCCCATGACGGGATCATCCCCACCTGCGCGGGGAATACTTTTGTAGCCATCAATTATTAAATAAGCATATAGGATCATCCCCACCTGCGCGGGGAATACTGGTAGTGATATTAAAATAATTAATTGGGAACAGGATCATCCCCACCTGCGCGGGGAATACTAACCACATTGATCCAGATGCAATCATAGAAGAGGATCATCCCCACCTGCGCGGGGAATACCATAAATAACTTGTTTGATTATTCAGGTTTTTAGGATCATCCCCACCTGCGCGGGGAATACGACTTTTCAATGCTTAGGTTGTTTCTAACCACGGGATCATCCCCACCTGCGCGGGGAATACGATAAGATTGTTTCTTGTCTTATCTTGATTATAGGATCATCCCCACCTGCGCGGGGAATACCAAATATGGTAATTCATAATTACCATTGATTTGGGATCATCCCCACCTGCGCGGGGAATACGTTGGGCAATC
Organism: uncultured Gammaproteobacteria bacterium; assembly: GCA_964539005.1. GTDB lineage: Bacteria > Patescibacteriota > Patescibacteriia > Patescibacteriales > UBA12075 > JBBRXK01. The sequence goes on from CAZIGB010000127.1 coordinate 860, forward strand.
CGTGTTATACGGCTGTTTCTTAGGATCATCCCCACCTGCGCGGGGAATACAGCAAGCTCCGATATAATCCGAGCGGCGTTATAGGATCATCCCCACCTGCGCGGGGAATACCCGGTATAATCTTTATAATCACTTGATACCAAAGGATCATCCCCACCTGCGCGGGGAATACGGACAAACGATTTGACACCACTGGCGTATCTCAGGATCATCCCCACCTGCGCGGGGAATACTTATATTGATTTAACATTGCTCCGTATGTGGTGGGATCATCCCCACCTGCGCGGGGAATACAACAACGTGCTTGCTCTCACAAAGACCATCACAGGATCATCCCCACCTGCGCGGGGAATACAACAACGTGCTTGCTCTCACAAAGACCATCACAGGATCATCCCCACCTGCGCGGGGAATACGTTTCGGCAGAGCAGTCCGGGGCAGACGGTACGGGATCATCCCCACCTGCGCGGGGAATACTGGTCGAGTGACTGTGCGAGGGCATTTGTGCAAGGATCATCCCCACCTGCGCGGGGAATACCATTAATGGTTGGTTGGTTGAAGGTCGTGTTTAGGATCATCCCCACCTGCGCGGGGAATACCTTATGTCTGACGCATACGACAAAGCTATTAGAGGATCATCCCCACCTGCGCGGGGAATACTAGTCCGCCCACCACTGTTCGACCTGTGCCACCGGATCATCCCCACCTGCGCGGGGAATACTGCAAAGTTAGCAGAAGAATTAAACGACATCGAGGATCATCCCCACCTGCGCGGGGAATACTCTACATCTTTTAGATACTGACTGCTCAAATGAGGATCATCCCCACCTGCGCGGGGAATACGATAATACAACTTATTCAGCCGAAGATGTGCAAGGATCATCCCCACCTGCGCGGGGAATACTCGGCAAACTCGCTGACGGAACTGTTACTACGAGGATCATCCCCACCTGCGCGGGGAATACTTTTCACTTTAAACAACGGTAGTAATTTAGTTGGGATCATCCCCACCTGCGCGGGGAATACCAAAATTTACGGCTTGTCAATTTTTGTTTCCAAGGATCATCCCCACCTGCGCGGGGAATACTGCTCTATGGTCTGTGCATTAGTTTTAACACTCGGATCATCCCCACCTGCGCGGGGAATACATGCCTGTACCTTCTTTAAATGCATCTGCATACGGATCATCCCCACCTGCGCGGGGAATACATAAGTTCTTCATATGGTACGCCTAATATTAAAGGATCATCCCCACCTGCGCGGGGAATACCAAACCCTGCTACATGCAACCAGCCTTCTCTCAGGATCATCCCCACCTGCGCGGGGAATACGTCGCCTGTATTGCAGCAATCGCCCCACTGTTGGGATCATCCCCACCTGCGCGGGGAATACAAGAAGATGCATGAGGAAGCCTTAGATGCTGCCGGATCATCCCCACCTGCGCGGGGAATACTACAGGAGAGCCAAGAAGAGATAGTGGCATTTAGGATCATCCCCACCTGCGCGGGGAATACCCTCTCCATCTTCCATTGTATCGTATACAGTACGGATCATCCCCACCTGCGCGGGGAATACTTGCTACAGCGCTTCCACATACACGCTTCATTGGGATCATCCCCACCTGCGCGGGGAATACGGTAAGAGTTCGCACCCCTTCACGCCTAAAATAGGATCATCCCCACCTGCGCGGGGAATACACAAGAAGTATAACGACAAAGCGCAAGAGATTAGGATCATCCCCACCTGCGCGGGGAATACACTTGTCCGTCAATTGGTCTAAAGCACTCCCTAGGATCATCCCCACCTGCGCGGGGAATACCACATTTTCGCAACATTTTTTGTAACACCAGCAGGATCATCCCCACCTGCGCGGGGAATACATGCTTAGGGGGCTTGTTCCTGATGAGATATTGGGATCATCCCCACCTGCGCGGGGAATACAAGGGGGTGAGTGCATGATCATTTATACCATAAGGATCATCCCCACCTGCGCGGGGAATACAGCGTATGGGATTGTCAGCGAGCGGTTGAAGAGGGATCATCCCCACCTGCGCGGGGAATACTTTTTCTGTCATTTCTTCTAAATCCTCGTAGGAGGATCATCCCCACCTGCGCGGGGAATACTTGGGGCAACATCAAGGAGAGGGCAAGTACCACGGATCATCCCCACCTGCGCGGGGAATACATTAAAAATATCTTTAATGTACGGGAT
>CAZIGB010000128.1:0-3062 GCA_964539005.1 uncultured Gammaproteobacteria bacterium
GAGGAGACTGCTCAGACTTTGGCTAAAGAATTCATGACAAAAAGAGTTGAACACAATGTTTATACAGCTTCCATTTTTGATCTGATCAGTTTTTTTGGCCATCTTTCACTGGCGGATCTGGAAGCAATGACTGACATTGGTCCAGTGGTAGCAAAAAGTATTTATGAGTGGTGGAGGGATGAAAAGAATATCAAGATTCTGCGCCGCCTGGAGCAGGCCGGAGTGACGCTCGGTTTGCCGGAGCGTTTGAAAAGTTCGCCTTTTTCGGGAATGCAGATCGTTCTTACTGGCACCTTGGCCAAATTGACAAGAGACGAGGCAAAGGATAGAATAAGAAAAGCGGGTGGTAAGTCTTCGGCCAGTGTCAGCGCCAAGACCAGCTTTGTCCTCGCTGGTGATAACCCTGGTTCGAAATTAGATAAAGCCAAGGAGCTAGGAGTGAGGGTGGTGAGCGAAGAAGAATTTTTGGCCATGCTAGAATAAAACTATGAAATTAGAAAAAAAAGACATCGAACATATTGCTGACCTGGCTCGCTTGGAGTTGAGTGAGGCAGAGCTCGATCTTTATGGCGACCAGCTTTCGGGTGTACTCGATTATATCGACCAGCTCCAAGAGGTAGATACCGAAGGAGTCGAGCCGACTGCCCAGGTAACTGGTCTTTCAAATGTATTGCGCCCTGATGAAATAAAAGATTGGGAGGTTTCGGAGCGCCGGACAGCGCTAAATCAGGCTCCCGCTTTCGAAGATGAGCAGTATCGGGTGGGGAGAGTGCTTAACAACAATTAACAATTGACTTTTAACTGGTTTTATTTTTTTATGCATATCAATACTCTGACAATCAAAGAGGCTCAGACACGGATGGAGGCGGGGGAATTCAGCGCTTTGGATCTGACTAAGGCTTGTTTTGAGCGGATAAAGGTGGTGGATGAGCGTGTCCATGCTTGTCTTTCGCTCTGTGAGGATGAGGCATTAGCGGCGGCAGAGCAGGCTGATAAGCGTCGAGCACAGGGAGAAAAAGGCACCTTGCTCGGCATTCCTTATCTGGCTAAGGATAATATTCTTGCAAGGGGGACTAAGACTACAGCTGCATCAAAGATCCTTGAGAATTATGTCGCACCTTTTGACGCGACCGTGATTGATCGTCTCAAAAAAGCTGGAGCCGTACTTCTGGGTAAGACCAATCTGGATGAATTTGCCCATGGGGCTTCGACCGAGAATAGCGCCTTTGGCACGACTCACAATCCTTGGGATCTCGACCGTGTACCAGGTGGCTCATCTGGTGGCTCGGCTGCCGCTGTCGCTGCTGATATGTGTCTCTTTGCTTTGGGTACTGATACGGGCGGCTCGATCCGCCATCCAGCCAGCTTTTGCGGAGTGGTTGGTCTCAAGCCGAGCTATGGTCGAGCATCACGTTTTGGTCTAATCGCCATGACATCTTCGACCGATGTGCCCGGACCCATCACCAAGACTGTAGAAGACGCTGCTATCGTTCTCCAGGCTATTTCTGGTATCGATGAGCATGATGCTACCACGGTAAACGAAGAAGTGCCTGATTATTCGGCCTTTGGGAATGACTTGGCAAAAGGTAAAAAGATCGGGATAGACAGGGAAGTCCGTTCTCAGCTAAGCGGCGAGCTCAAAGATGTTTTTGAAAAATCAGTCGCGAGACTCGAAGCAGCTGGAGCAATTATCATTGAGATCTCACTCCCGCATGCCAAATACGGCGTGCCAGTGTATTATATTATTACCCCCTCAGAAGTAAGCTCCAATCTCGGTCGTTTCGATGGAATCCGCTACGGCTTTTCGGAGAAAGAGGCAGTTGACCTGATCACTACTTATAGACAGAGTCGGGGACATGGATTTGGTCCAGAGGCCAAGCGCCGTATCATGCTTGGTACTTATGCTCTCTCGGCTGGTTACTATGATGCTTATTATCTAAAGGCCCAGAAAGTGCGCACTATTATCAAGGAAGAGCTAGATAATGCTCTTAAAGAAGTCGATGCTCTTTTGACCCCAACGGCGAGCGGCCCGGCTTTTAAGATCGGTGAACAATCGAATGACCCGCTCAAGATGTATCTGGAGGATATCTTTGTGACCGGTGCTTCTCTAGCTGGTTTGCCGGCTATCTCGATTCCAGCTGGCTTCATCAGCGGTTTGCCGATCGGTATCCAGTTTATCGGCCCTCGCTTCGGAGAAAAAATGATTTTGGATCTGTCTCAGGCCTATCTGGGTATAGATGATTCTTTTACAAAAAAAGCGCCACTCTAAATCCATGGAAAAGAAAAACGTCCCATTGTTAATAATTATTTTTCTCAGTTTTTTGGTTGTTTTGGCAGGTGGATTTTTTTATTTTCAGAGAGCTGACAAAATTGAGCAAGAGGTGGTTGAGGGGCAGGCTACGTACCAGGCTGGACAAGATTTTGTGATCCCAGAGCTTCCGCCGGCCGAGCCGCTTGAGCTACGGATCGGGGCAGGAGATTATACTCTTGGGGCTAGTGGTTCAAAGGTGGAAATAATCGTCTATGACGATCCGGTTGAGGTGTTTGCGCCTGCTTATTTCGAGACTCTGAAAAATTTGCTGAAAGATTATGGAGATAGAGTGGTTCTTGCGATCCGTCCTTTACCAAAGGCCGGTGATGAAGAAACCCGGATTTATTCGCTGGCCTGGCTCTGCGCCGCTCAGCAGGGACAGTATTATCAGCTGTACGAAGAGATGTTAAAAGCTAATAGGGAAGAGAGTTTGACAAGGAGTGCTTTATCAGATATATTTTCTAAGCTTGGATTGGATGGGGTAAAAATGGAAACGTGCATGGCAAGCGAGGAAACGGACAGAATCTTGCTTGCTCTGGAGGAGCAGGCTGCCCGAGATTCGATTATTGGAGTTCCAAGTACTTTTGTAAACAACCATCCTTTGCCCGGCGCTTATCCGCTGGAAGATTTTAAAGATAGTGCTGGTTACAATAGGGATGGACTCAAATCGGTAATTGAAAAACAATTAAGTTCGCCTCAGGGTGAATAAATAATCTGGAGAGTTCGCCTAGAGGCCTATGGCACTTGCTTG
>CAZIGB010000129.1:0-3056 GCA_964539005.1 uncultured Gammaproteobacteria bacterium
TTTCACCTACAACTCCACCAACATAATCAGATCCAGATACTATTCCCTGAACAGTAATACCTTTAGCATAACCAAAACTAGTATATGTACTCATATAGCCGACCCCTAAGGCTACATAATTATTGCCAATTACGCTTCCCTCAACATTTATATCAGCCAAAAGATTATTATCTGTACCAACATTTTGGCCAGTTATTCCAGAAATATAATTATTACCTGCCACATTAATATTGGTTAGGTTCAAATTTTTTATATTACCACCCATAACATATCCGCTAAAACCCAAGTAGGAAGCGAAAGGTGCATAAATAGTCATATTACTTATAGTTTTTTGATTACCTAAGAATATTCCAGAGAATTTATTTAAATAGCCACCAAACATATAAAACTTTTGTCCAGTCAAATCAATATCAGCAGTAAGTTTAAATACTTTATTTAGTTTTTGAGTCGCTTGTCTTAAATCGCTGTAGTTAGTTATCAGGTATGGATCTATTACAGAACCACCTCCGGAGAGACCGAAGGTTAATGGATAAGTGGCAGTATCTTTTTTAACTAGCGTTCCACTATCATCATAATCCCAATAATAGCCATCATTATCGTCATCGCCACCTATATATGTATCAAAAACTTGTTCAGCAGAATTAATATCAGAGATAATATTATTCAAAGATAGAATATCAGTGCCATTTGTTGAAGCGGATGTATTATTATTTACTGTCGAACCATTTATAGTAACTGAATTAACAGCAAAACCAGAAGTACGATATTGAATATTAATTATGCCCACTATTCTACCGACGTTAGCTCCTGTAGCGTATATATTACCACCTTCCATTATTGCACCAACTACTGAATTATAAGCTCTTCCGACAATTCCACCAACATAATCAACACCAGTAACATTACCTTGAGCAACAATAGATTTCGCTACCGCCGAGGAAGTATACGTATTTAATTCACCGGAGACAAGTCCCACATAATTATTGCCAACAACATTTCCATTCAATGTCAGATCACTAACCATGGAATCACGTCCAGAAATTAAACCAGAAATTCCACCAGTATAATTCCTTCCTGTTATATCAAAATCTTCAAGATTAATTCCACTTATAAAACCTCTACAATATCCAAATAACCCGACATAATCTGTATCCGGCCTATTGATATATAAGTTATATATTGAATGTTGAGTACCACGGAAATAACCCAAAAAAATCGCAGAGTTGTTGCCTATCGATTTAAATCCGTTTCCAGTAGTCAACTCTGTTTTTAACCCCTCAACTACACTATTACCATTAATGTCACCGAATACCTCAGTAGTAGAATTAACGTAAGATTTATTTTGGTCAAAATCAAGATCAACAGCTAGCTTTATACATTTACCGTTATATGTTGTTCCAGAATTGACCTGGACCGAAAAATATACTAAGTCTTCAATACTGTCTATTGTCATAGCCAAAGAGCAAATACTACCGTCCCCACCGCCAAATGCACCAGGATTATTGTCTGTATCCGCTACCTTCGGAACTACATAATTAGTTCCTCCCATAGCACATGATGCATTATCACTATCATAAACAACGACATCACCTTGAACACCACAGGCTGTCAAATTAGCGAAAGTATTCTTACCAACTATATATATGTAGTCACTACCAACATAATTATGTACGGATAGCTGGTCAAAGTTTTCTGCATTTACACTTAATAATGGTTTCAAATTTGTTTCATCAACAGCTAAAGAATCGAAAGAATCATCGCCGGCCCTCTTAATATTTATAGCTCTAAGTATAGATTGAGCATCATATGAAAGACTAGCACGTTTAGCCTTATCAGTCACACCCACATAAGATACAAAAGCAAGAGTAGCGAGAATCCCAATAACAACTACAACAATAATCAATTCTACTAGAGTAAACCCTCGATATATAACCCTCTGTTTCATTTATAGTTATATAGTAGCATGAGCACTATAAATTATAAAATTGTGACCCAAAAATGCATCATATTCTAAGTATTAGTATTTGATTAGAATAAAAAATCCGTAATTATATTAAACAAACTCATTTACAAGCTAACCCTTGACTTTCAAAGATTGTTTTAATTTCTTTTAGACTTTTACTTATACCAATTTTTTCTATATCTTCCTTATTTAAATTTTTTAAATTGACATTTAAAGTGAAGGAAAAAGTTTTATCTTTTGTCGTGCTATCGTATGTAACATTATCATTTTCTAAAGCTGAATAATTAGAATCAGTACCTGGTATAATAACAGATTTAAATTTATTAAAATCAGCTTGATTCGAATACTCGTATTTACTTTCGATTACAACTTTACTTACGACATCATTGTTATAATTTATAATGTTGTTTCGTTCGATTTTTATACCGTTGTTATCATTATTACTAGAGCAAATAAGCCTATCGCCTCCAGAAATCATCCCATAGCCAAGGGAAAACAAGGCCACAATTAATACAATACCGATTATTGCCAATGCTACGATAATAATATTTTTCTTAACATTCGACTTTAATTTTACAGTAATGTCAGCAACATCGTTATCCATGCGATTCCCTTTCTTGCTATTAGTATATGCCAATTATAACTTAAATTTGTACTGCTTTTACACTTAAGCTAAGACGACCACGATCATCGATGCCAATGAGTTTGACTTTAATAATTTGACCTTCTTTTAGCACATCGGTAACCTTTTCTACTCGTTTGTCAGCCAGTTCGCTAATATGGACCATACCGTCGATACCAGGCATTATGTTAACAAACGCACCGAATTCTTTAATACTAACAACTTTACCTTCATAGACTGTTCCGACTTCAGGCTCTTCAGTTAAACCCTTGATCCATTTCATAGCCGTATCGATTGCATCCTTATCGATTGCAGCGATAGTAATCAAACCGTCTTCAGAAACATCAATCTGAGCTCCAGTTTCGGCAGTGATTTTTTTAATCACCTCTCCACCTTTTCCAATTACGGCTCCGATTTTATCTGGATTAATTTGAATTTTATCAATCCTTGGTGCGTAAATACTTAATTCTT
>CAZIGB010000130.1:0-3050 GCA_964539005.1 uncultured Gammaproteobacteria bacterium
ACGCTCTAATGGGTCGCAGTTATGACCGCATCCGGATTGTTACTGTGCGCGAGATTATCGAGCAGGGTAGACGCATTGATCTGCCCTTATCTTATGATGCAGTAAAACCCGGAAAAAAGGTTGCAGACGATCTGCAAATGAGCATGGATTTATAAACATCCCCTGTTCCAAAACGAAACAGGGGATCGCCTGCCTTAGCAAGCTCTGGAATGCCCGGTGACGCACTCCCAAGATGGTTTATTTATTTCTGTTCTCTAATTCCATGCGCCTTTGCTGTTTCAAATAGGCAGGTTGCAGGTGCGCAGGCCTGCCCGGAATGTCGACAGGTTGTGACCACGCACCGGGTTGACGTTGCACAGTTTGCCAGCCTGCCCAGGTCACCGCTTGCACACCCTTTTTATAAATGCCATGCTTGCACTCATAATCGTAGGTGGCTTTCACCCGGGGATCAACCTGTGCTAATACCTCATGGAGTCCACGATAGCCAGGACGACCACCCCAGATTAACACAAGCGCCCTGGCTAATTCACAATCGCCCCAGCGCACAGCCCTGTGACAAAGTTCCTCGATCTTTTGAACACTGTCACCAGCGCCCTCAACTAAGCGCACAGCTTCTGCCCAGTTCTCTTTTTCCTGTGCTGTTTCACCAGAATATCGAAGGTCCAAGGCTAACCGCTTGCGTGTTTCCGCTTGTGTTTCCTCAATCTGCTGGGCAATTCTCTTGCTGGCTTCCTCATGCGCTTCTGTAATCAACGCACGCTTAGCATTATAGGCAGACTTATCTAACAGCTTGCCCTCATTCTCTTGCAACTCACGCAAACTATCCGCATGCATCTTTTGTACAGCTTCAAGCTGATAATTAAGTTTGTCGATCTCGTCACGCTCAACAGGTTGGTTATATCGTTGCTCTGTCATGCTTTACCACCTTTGCGAATATTCTTTCGAACAATCTGATCAATATATGGATTCTTTGGTTTCTGTTTCTTGGTCATCTCAACACCTCACATCAAAAGACACAGATAAAAATATCACTTGAATACCGGCAACTTTTGGGACGTTTTTAGAGAGAAATTGCATAATACACACCCTCTCTCATGCGCTCATAAATGCGCTCAGGTCTGCCTAAATCGTTGCTCTTTTTATCCCGTTGCTTTATGCGTTTTGTCTGCTTTGCACTGTCAGAGTAAAGCCGATAAATGGGCAAATTGCTGGATGTTGCATCACTTGAAAACAACTCAGCCAACGCCTGATTGATCTTCTTTAATCTGCCTTTTTTTGCCTGCTGAACGCATCCCGGAATAGTCCTGCTGTTAGGCAACCTGCGCCGGATCTCACCAGCTTGCTGGTAATAACCCGGTTCACCATAAACTGAAATAGCCTGCTCCGGGTTATCTTTCACCTTGCCAAAGCTGGCATAATTCGCTTGATTTTCTACCCCTGCTTGACGCTCTCGCTCTCTCTGCGTTCGTTCTGGAACGCCACCGCTAAGCTCTTGCAAGGTTGCTCTGGAAACAATGCCCTTGTGGTTTTCTACAAAGCACGCCCAGACAAAGGCTTTCCAGCCTGCATTAATAAATTTATCTATCTCGATCTCTACCGGATTATCGAGCTTCTTACAGCCTGCTAACTTGCTGGCACTGGTCCAGCTGGCCAGCTTGATCAACTTTCCAACCTGCTGGAATAATCCGAGCTCATAAGCTTCTTTGATCCAGCGTGAATAACTGGATTTTGCTATCCCTAACTCTTTTAGATACTCTTTGAATTTCTTATCTGGAATATATCCGCTTGCCTTGTGCCAGTGCTTTGCCAGAAACCAAACACGATAACCCCCAAGGGGTTGCCTGTTGGCTTCTGCCTGCACAAGGATAGACGGGTATAACTTCATCCCACCCTACTTGTTGTATGAAATTTGCTCAACCTGCAAGCGCCGGGTTATTGCCTGCCCTAACTCGTCATCAAAGACCATTAGGAAAACAACATCCCGGATAAAGTCTGCTGTTGTTCTGTCTGCCTGTTCACCAAGGCGCTTAGCCCAGCTCATCCACAGGTCATTTGCTCGTACACTTACAACCCTATTTAACATAAAAACCTCCGCCATTACACAGATTTAGACAGGACTTCCTGCAAAACCCTTGTAATTCGGAGATATGTTTGCTATAATCCGTTTACAAAATTAAACATATCTGCGGGCGAGCAGGTAATCCAATGAGAGGTTGCAGCCTCTCATTTCTTTTTATTTCTGGGATAAGTTTACCACAGAAGACACTGAATCACAAGAACTTTTGTTCTATTTCCTCGTTGAAACCCCAAAATTTTAAGAGTTTTAAGGTTGTTAACAATCCTTGGAAATCATCGCTCATTATCCTGTTTTTTACCGTGTAAGCAGGGATAATTCACACCCCCAAAACTTTACACACTATACACATAGCCTATTTTTTGACCGCTTTTTTACCCCTGTATATTGTTTGTGTAAGGATAGACATTGTTATTTACAACTATCTATTTTCCTGCTTTTCAACCCCCGGCATTTCCTTGCCAACCCTTTTCCACCAGGGCAACATCAGCCAATTGACCTGTGCCTGTAACTTGTCCACCTGCAATTGCAAGGCAACATTTTGAGAGTTTATTTCCTGCAAGACTTTGAGCACTTCCGGGTGAATGACCAAACCCTTTTCCTCTGCTGGTTTAACCTTGGGCTTAAATACCCTTAGCTCCGCTTCTATCGCATCCAAATTTCTGCCTTGCTTTGAATAATCCCTGATCTTGCGGAAAACATCGACATCCTCTAAGGTGTATACCCGTTTCTTGCCAACCTGCTTAGAGAGTACATCCTCAAACCTTAGCGCCCAGCGCCGGATCGTTGAGCTGGGAACATTGAGCGTTTCACTAACTTGTTTTGGTGTGACCATACGTGACCATCCTGTGAGCGTTTCTATAACGAGTAAAAATCAAACATTGAGCACTTAAACGATTGACCTTTTAATGAGCGCTCACAAGCGAATCGGTGCAATAATCACGCCAGACCTTTTAAGCCACTAAAATTTCCGTGA
>CAZIGB010000131.1:0-2985 GCA_964539005.1 uncultured Gammaproteobacteria bacterium
TAATGTCTATAGATTATACCTAATATTAGAAATAAAATCAAGTAAAATCTCAAGCGACAGATTGCTATGATTAGAGAAAAAACCCCGATAATGCTATAATATCAGTAAGTTCTAATAATATCTCTAATATGCCCAAAATACTTTACCTCATTACCCAGGGCGAATACGGTGGGGCTCAGCACTATGTCCTGGATCTAGCCCAAGCCTTTCGGGAACGCTACGAAGTTGTTGTCGCTTTCGGCGCAATCGAAAAAAGCCAGTCCTTCATCAGTCATTTAGAATCTGCCCACATCCGTTACGAGATGATCCATGAGCTTGGCCGCGAAATATCACTATCTGAAGACTGGGCCGCTTTTAAAGCTATCCGCCAGCTCATCCAGGAAGAGAAACCCGACATCATCCATCTAAATAGCTCCAAGATCAGCGTCCTTGGCGCTTTTGCCGCTCTCGGCTCTGGCGCCAAGGTCGTTTACACCGCCCATGGCTGGGTCTTTAATGAAAAGCTAGATCCGAAAGAAAAAAGAAAATATGTCTGGCTCGAACGCCTGAGTGCCCGCTTCAAGGACATGATCATCTGTGTTTCCGACTTCGACCGCCAAAGCGCGATCAATGAGCGGATCTGCCCTGAGAGCAAGCTGACCGTCATCCATAATGGCATCCCTGACTTTGAGCTGCTTTCCCGCGAAGAAGCCCGAGCGATGATCGAGACCGAACTCGATGAACCTAACCTCTTCATCCGCCATGAATTCGTCATCGGCTCGATCGGCTATCTCTACAAGAATAAAGGTTTCGACTTCCTGATCAATGCTTGCAAGATCCTGATCAAAGAAGGGCACAGCCCCCTGCTCCTCATTATCGGCGATGGTCCAGAACGGGAAGATCTGGAGAACTGGATCCAACAGCTCGGCCTGCGAGAAAACGTCCATCTCCTCGGCGAAAATCAGAATGCCGCCCGCCTGCTCCGAGCGCTCGATTATTATATCTGCTCTTCCGTCAAGGAAGGTCTTTCCTACACCGTGATCGAAGCTATGACTGCTGGCCTGCCGATCGTCGCCACCGATGTGGGCGGTAATGCCGAGCTTATCGAGGACTTCAAGGAAGGTCTGATCGCTAAGCCGGGGGATGCGGAAGAATTAGCCCGTGATGTTCTTATCCTCCACAATGACCATGCCAAAGCTCTAGCTATGGGCCAAGCTGCGCACAAAAAAGCCATCAAGAATTTCGTAATCGAAAACATGATCCAGAAAACCGGCTATGTCTACGACAATCTTCTAAGTCGAGCGGCGAAAATCACATCGAACCAATAAAGCGATTAAGTTTTAAACTACAAAAAAACAACGTATCTTCGATATACGTTGTTTTTTAAAAACTACAACCTTATGGACTTTTTAATTTATTTAGTTTCTACTTTTTCAAACTAGCGAGAACTGACAAAGCATCGCCCGGGCGACCGAGAAAATATTTCCTGCTATCACTCGGATTGACATACCAGGCTTCGCCATTGCGCTCGACCTGGAGCAGAATACGGCCCTTCATGGCATTGGTAAAATTCTCATCAGTCGGCAGAGAGCCTTCGCCGCCGGCATTGAAATGGCCCAGGACCTCCCGCTTGTCCTCAAAGCCGTCTCCGTCTGTATCACGCTTGTCTTTGTCCGTCCCCAAGGCAATCTCGACCAGATCCGGCAAGCCATCAGCATCGCTGTCCTCGCCCTTGAGATTGGCATCAGCCATAGGGATCTTCTTGAGATTATTATTGGTCACGCCCATGCCGAGCGAGACGATCATCGAATAGACCATCGCATCAGTCTGAGTCAGCTTGCTCTCGCATTCGGCCTTGCTTTTGACTGCTCCGTCTTTAGCGGCCTGCTCATTATTATATTTCTCTTCGATGCTGTTCTTTTCAAAGAGGAGCTCTTTATAGCTATCAGTCTTAGCGGCAATCTCCTTATTGACCGCCTCGAGAGTCTTTTCCAGATCCGTCAGCTTGACAGTCGTAGTCGCGATCTGGCTCTTGGCCTGCTCAAGCTCGCTCTTTCTTTCCCGCAAAGCCTGATCAGCCGAAACCATCTGTTCCACCAAAGCCGTATTAACGCTATAGATCTTGGCGATAGTAGCAATCATCCCGATAAACATCAGAGAGATTAGGCCATAAAAAAACCAGCGCTGATAACGGCGAGCCGAAATCTCGCGTGGCAACTGGGCCCGATGATCGATCGGCCCGGCGCAAAACGGGCAGTGATCACTGTTATCTGGAATCTGTTTGCGACATTTAGGACAGATCATTTGCTTGACGATTATTGACTAAGACTATTTCCTTGATTATAACACATTAGGCGATTCATGACAAACAAACAAGATAAACAAGGCTATTTCTTGCTCTTTTTCAAGACCCCAAATTTGTAAACATCATTATGGAGCAGAAAAAATCCGTCACAACTCGGGCATTTCCAAGAGCTGATCGGATCGGGCGGACCAGCGACCGGTGAATGGCGCAAGACTACCCCGCAACGCGGACAAAGCAGACGCGAATCAAGCTCGGTCCAGGCCAACTTCAGGCGGTCAAGCTTTTCAGCATCACAGAGAGCGAGCAAGTCCGCCAGATACCAGAGCTCATCCGAATCGAACCAGACACTGAGACAATTCCGACAGCGATCCAGCTCCATAAAATTCTTGATATAGTGGGAATCGACTCGAATGCTTTCCATCTCATGATGGCAAAGCAGGCATTTTATCCGGCTCGGCTCGACCCGAGCCGGTTGAAAACCCCTTATCCCCGCGTCCAGACGTTCGAGCAGGCGCAGACGCAGATCAATAGCCGGCTGAGGCATGGGAATATCAGAAAAGATGCCTTCGGTCGTAAAATAGAGTCGATCCAGCCTGGCGCCATAAAAAACTTGGCCTGGTTTATCCTCCTTGATCTTGCTGAGCGCCTTGTGCAAACCCTCAGGAAAACGAGTCAGGAGAACAGCTTGCAGATCTGCCAAA
>CAZIGB010000132.1:0-2978 GCA_964539005.1 uncultured Gammaproteobacteria bacterium
TTGAGCAATACCTGTTCATGCACCGCATCAGGCATAAGTCATGGCACCGTGACGAGAACGGCTTGACTGTATGGACGTACAACACAACAAAACTTCTTGTTGAGACCATCAATAACTTCCTTCAAATGGAAGTATATGGTACAGGTTGGGACGCTAAGAAATAAGCAAAACAGCATATAACTAAGGCATCTTGCCTCTTATGGCGATGTTATCTGACTGCTTACTGCATAAATGAAGTAAGCAGTTTATATTTATTGAGTGTCATGACCGAACCTTTGAGTGTATCATGAAGTACACATGAGAATCATCGAAGAAAGATGGTAAGTGCATTATCCTAAGGCATCATTGGTGACAGTAGGTAAAACAAAGATAAAGTGGTTAAACTACATATGACGTTTTGTAAAATTGTGTTGACAGGGGGTGAGAATGTGGTAAGATATATATGGACGGTATCAATAATGCCACCATCATTAATTGATAAGGTGAAATCTGATTGGCTGCAATAGACAAAAGATTAGAAAAGTTCATGAAGAGACCGACCCCTAAAGATATTACTTTAGATGAGGTTGCATATATTGCAGTGAAACTCGGGTTTGAAATATCATCCGGAGGTAAACACCCTCTTAGGATAACACATCCAAATACCCGAGTTGTTTTCCCAGTCCCCGAAAAGAATGGTATGGTCAAATCATTCTATATTACACAGCTACAAGAGTGGTTCAAAGAAATGATATTGGAGGGAAAAGAATGAAGTACTCTTTTACAATGAATCGCATTAATCATGATGGCGATTTGATTTGGGTAGCAAAAAGTAATGAGCTCCTCCATTGCTATGGTGTTGGAGATACTCAAGAAGAAGCTCTTGATGAGTTAGCCGAAAATGAAAAAGCTTGGCTTGAAACCGCTGAAGAGAAGGGATACCCGATTCCTGAAGTGCGAGTAGAAAAGGTTTCAACCTATAGCGGAAAGTTGACACTAAGACTATCGCCTAAGGAACACGAGGCAGCTGCAAAGCATGCAGCTATCCAAGGGATAAGCTTAAATCAGTACCTCTCTGATGCTGTTGTTTCATACTCAAGCAGAAGAATGGATATAAATTTGATAGATGAAAAGATTGACAGATTGACTGCACTGGTATGCAAACAAAAAGAAGTTCATCTTCATCTTCATCAGGATCATCAGGACCTTAAGCAGTACTCGACACAAAAATTCAATATTCAGAGCACTCATTCTGGCGAGCAGCAATGGTCAAGCCCAAATTTAGCAGTAACAGCTATATTAAACTAAGCGTTCGTTATTCACAGAACATTTTAACGAAGTTCAGAGCATAAGAAGGTAGGAAAAAGAATGGCAGTCCGTTTTGTAAAGTACAATGTTCCACAAGCTACGATTCGCAATAAAATAGTTACGAATCCAATAGAGCTTCAGTTTTCCTTTAGCTATGAGATTGATACAAATCCAGAGAATGTAGAGAATGCGGCTAAACAAACAAAGGCTCAGCTTCGCATCGTCATTAATTCATCTGATGGAAAAGATAATCCAGAGCAAGCAGAGGTCTATGTTAACACCATCTTTGATGCATACTTTGAAGTTTCTGAGGGCCTCGGCAAAGATTATATTGAAAAGGAAACACTCCGGCTTCTATTCCCTTATGCACATGCATACATTGCGCAACTGACAGTAATTTCACAAATGCCGCCGCTTTATATTCCTCCGATGGATGACCAAGCGGCTGAACCAGATGCGGTAGATAAATAGCCATATTGGAATTTACATCTTAAACTACCATTCTGTATGCTAAAGTGATAATATGAATAGCTATACAAACGCATTATTCTATAGGAGACCAAGCTATTTGTGCGGTTTCCTTTTTTCACAAGTATATTGAGTGCGCTGAAACTGCCTGCTTCCTGATACAGATGTGTCGCTTTTTGACACTAAACACAGTGGCATTGGATAACTTGAAGTAACATAATTGTAAGGAGGAAGGTGTAAAAAAGACAAAGAAAACCAGCGCACCTTCTGGACATATGAAGTTGTGCGACGTGGATGAAAGGACTTATTTTTGAAGTTGCAAATAGCTAATTAATTGTGTACCTGAGTAGATAAACTATACGTCCTCTAAGAAATTCTCCATCATTAACCATCCTTTCATTGTTTGCCCCTGTATACTGTATTCTGATTCTGCCCAACCATTGCGGAAATTAAATACTGGTACTATTGTACCTTCTGGTATTCGGGATATAATCGATCCCGATTTGGATGGCTTATCTCTCAGGTTTAGCGAGCTGTTTGCGATAACCCGCATATACTTCATTATTTCCCGCTGAGGAACTTGGGGCGGTTGTGGTGCGGTACTAAAGCCATAATCCAATGCTGGGTGAAAAGCCACCATGTTTGCTTTCCCTGAAACAGCTTCTATGGATGTCCGTATAATCTTCTTTTTTCCTGCAGAAGGGTAGATTCCATTGATTCCATCGACGCAGATATGTGCAAAGTTTGCATTTCCTCGTCCATCGTTCTTGTACTCATCAGGTTCACCGCCATTATGTGTGACACAAAACAGAATTGTTCCAGGTACGACTTTACCTTGCCTTAACGCATCCTTAAGTGGGATTGCCGTCGAACCGATTTGTCTATAAAGCGTATTAGTGCCTTGGGATGAAGCCTTGATTCCGAGCAGCTTACAGCAGTAGTGGATGAATCCTGCGGAGTCCATACCACGAAGGTCTGATCCACCTCGCTTGAATGGAAGGTTAGGATTCTCTTGGAACACCTTCTGAGCAGCGTTTGCTAATGCAACAGCAGAAACCATATCTGTCATACAAAGCCCCCCTTTATTACTTAGAATTATTGTAACACAAAGCTGATAAAATAATAAAGGTTCTTATGCAGTTAACTGTACGGAGGAGAGGTGAAAACTGATAGACCTAGAATCCATGTGACATACAAAAAACAAGGTACAGATTATTATTCCT
>CAZIGB010000133.1:0-2972 GCA_964539005.1 uncultured Gammaproteobacteria bacterium
ATATGATAAAAAAATATATAGCAGTTATATCTATAATATTTTTTTCAATATTAATTTTCCCCAGTCCTTTATATGCTTATTCTGGCTTGAACGGCAAGATACTTTTACAAGTTGAATCAAAGGGTGAGGCTTGGTATGTTTATCCTAAGACTGGAAATAGGTATTATTTGGGGCGCCCAGATGACGCTTTTTCAATTATGCGCAAACTTGGCTTAGGAGCAAAACATGAATATATCATGAGAACTGAAATTTTTCCTGAAAATTTATTAGGAATGATATTACTAGACGTTGAACAAAATGGAGAAGCATATTATATTCACCCAAATGATAGTAGAAAATATTATCTTGGCAGACCTAACGATGCATTTGAAATTATGCGTAGTAAAAGCCTTGGAATCTCTGATTCTGATTTAGACAAAATTGTAATTGCAGAAAACAGTGTTAATCCGGATGATATTTTGAATTGGTATGCCATTAAAATGATCGATGACTCGGTTTATTATGGCACCTGCAATGATACTGAATCCAACCCTTTTATTTTAGAGAATGCATATTTTAATCATAATAGTCCTTATCAAGAAGCAGGATTTCCTGAGCATCCGCTGTCTTTATCTAAAATAGGGACAACAAACATATCTCAAGAAAAAATTAAATTAATAGAAAAATTATCCAATACATCAAAAACAGTAATTACATTAGTAGAAGCAAAAAATTTAAAATAATTATTATTAAAATGTTTGTAAATATGTCAAAAAAAAATATAATATCATTTTTATTTCTAGCAATTATTACAGTTTTAATTTCGGGTTGCACTAATAGCGATCAAATTCAAAAAACAACAGTTGTACAGCATGAGCAGGATCAGTTAGAGGATAACCAGAATTTGAATAGTGTAACTCAGGATGCACAGCAGCTTGAGGTTGGTCCTGAAATTTTAGAGACGGATATTGATATTAGGGATTGGACTGAGTATAGAAGTGATGAATTTGACTACAGCTTTAAATTGCCATCAAATTACGTTTTTCTTCCCGAAGGTGGGAGAAGCGTACTTGAATATGACCCCCAAAATACATCCTTTGAAATTGGTTTAGCAAAAGATAATGAATGGGAGTATTTATTTCATTTTTCAATTATAAATGAAAATGTAGACTCATTTATTAAAAAAAGAGATAATGAAATTGGACGGACAAATAGCATAGAAAAATTATTTTCAAAAAATGGTATCGATTATTATGTCAATTCAGAAATAAAAGAACCTTTTTTTACTAATATAATTATATATAACTACTCTTTGGGCATACAGTTTTCTTGTTCAAAAGCAGATTGTAATCAGGAATTATTTTGGACAATTGTAGGCTCAATGAGTTTATAATAAACGTTTAATCATGATAAAGTATTAGTTGGCTCTTTGAAATTTTAAGAAAGTAAATAAAACTATAATTTTGCAAAGGAGGAAAAGATGCGAAGAATAATTCTGAGTATTTTTCTGGTTGTTTGGTTTGGTGTTGACTTGGCTGGTGCCGAAGACGTATATTTTGATTGGCCTATCCCAGTTCAGCAGTATGACTATAACTATAGTTATCCCGATCGAATTGCAAGCCGTCCATTAGGGGGTGGAGGTAATCATTCAGGGGAGGATGTCAGTTTAAATTATGGGCAATCGATAGGCAGCGTTGGTAATGGCACTATTTATCGCTACAAGTCTGATGGAGCTTATAACTCAGCTGGTTCTACAACGTGGTGCGGATATGGTGTTTTATATTCTACAGTGCATTATGATTTAAGTCGTCCAATTAAGATTATTGTTGGGAATTATGGAGGAGAAAATACTGTCACCGAGGCAAGTCAATTCACTTTTGAATACGGGCATATTAATGATAGGCCGCAAACAACTGATCCTGATAATTTGTCTACAGGATGGGACATTAATAGTATAACTCCTCGCAATATTGCCATTAGCAGGGGACAGGCAATAGGATACGTTGCTGAAGATGGCGATCCTGAATGTTACGAAGGTGGAGCAAATGATTATAATGGTGACAATGAAGAACATCTGCATTTAGGGTGTCAAAATGGACATGTGAGCCTTATTGGCGGTTACACATATGAAACCGGCAAATCACCTGCCCACATGGTCATCGCCGCTTCCCGCATTGGAGTCTTTGAGGCAGACAGTACGCATGCCGATCCCTATTGGAATGGTGGAGATAGCGGAAAGTCTCAAGCATTTTCTAATGTGTGGTGGGAGAAAAACACAAACGGTACTTATAAGTTCATGGAGTTAAACAACTACCATAACAAATTAGGCCGTCCAAACAATAACCATCCGAACGCGCCAAACGCAGGAACGGATTTTGTTCATTTATGGGAAAGTAGCACTGATAGTGATTACAGTGTCTATGCCCAAGATATGCTTCAGCCTTATGAAGGTCACTCACGTTTTGGAGATGATGGTAAGTCCATTATTATACTTAATGATTTGGATACACCATATAAAGCATATGCGCTGACCGAGGGCTTTTACGGTTATTACAAAGAGAATGATGGACCCTATACGCTGGGAATGCCTTTTACAAATGACATTGTACGTTCATATGCTAATGGTCCTCACATTTTGTCTGGTGATCCGATTCAGGCTGGAGATTCAGTTACTGTTAGGAAATTCAAACGTGTTTACCGAACATCTGGTGGTGATCTTATTTACAACAACGAACGTAAAACGTTAATTTGGAAGGATGGCATTTCAGTACAGGAATTTGGTGTCGGCGAATTTTATATCGACCCAGAAACTTGTTCCGGTGTTTGCCCTCAAGTTGGTGATCAGATGTATGTAACGGTTGACAGTAATCCTGCAAACGATATTGCTTGGCCAATGGCAGGCGTGACAGTTCCGACAGGAATATGGTTTACTAAGCCGGGGACATATAATTTTGTCCTCCATAACACCGACGGGAGTAGAAAAACCGGCTGGC
>CAZIGB010000134.1:0-2948 GCA_964539005.1 uncultured Gammaproteobacteria bacterium
TTATGAAGAAAAAATTATGGAATTGGAAGCCGAAAAATTATTTTATAAAAATCAGGCTTTTCTTCTTGAAAAAGATAATAAAAATTTGATCAATACAGTTGAAAGTATATATAATAGTAAAAGATATAAGATTGTCGAAAAGATGGCAAATATCAGAAAATGGATAAAAAGATAGTATGAAAAAATTTAATCCAAAAGTATCAATCGTAATACCGGTTTATAATGGTGCGAAATATTTAGGTGAAGCAATAGATAGTGCATTAGCTCAAACCTACGAAAATATTGAAATAATCGTATCTAACGATGGCTCTAATGATAATAGTGCTACTGACAGGGTTGCGAAGTCTTATGGTAAAAAAATTATTTATCTTAATAAAAAAGAAAATGGCGGTGCATCAACAGCATTGAACGCTGCTATCAAGGTAATGACAGGTGAATATTTTTCTTGGTTATCGCATGATGACAAATATTATCCTAACAAAATAAAACGTCAAATTGAAGAATTGTCGAAATTAAAAGATAAAAATACAATAATGATGTCTGATCTTGATGGCATTAATGAAAAATATGAAAAAATATATGAAACAAAATATATTGATCGTATAAAGGAGTATCCTTTAAGAGAAAAATCATATATCTATCCTGTTTTATATAATCAAACTCACGGTTGTACATTATTGATTCCAAAAGTATGTTTTGACGAAGTCGGATTATTTGACGTTGGTGAAATAGTAGCACAAGATTTCGAGTTCTTTAATCGTGCATTTTCAAAATTTCCACATAAGCTTATTCCTGAAGTCTTAGTTACTGCAAGAGACACTTCCAATAGAATGGGTAGGAGAGCAAAACCTCGAGCTTCAGTTGAATACAGTAGGCTGTATATATCCATTTTAGATAATATGTCTGATGAAGATATAAATTTAGTTGCTCCAGACAAGCTAACACTTTTTTTTGATATGTACATGTTTTTTAAACAAGCTGGCTATAAACAGGCTTATAACTATATTGTTAATAGAATAAAATTAGAAATACCGATACATGCAAAAAAAATGCTTAATGAATTACTGACGAAAAATTATAAAGCAATAAGTGTACGTTTATTTCTTCAAAAAATGAATACTTATATGGAATGTTGCAGTAGTCAAGATAAAGCTATTGAAGAAATGGATTTGGTTTTTAAAAAAATATTAGATGAATTATCAGATAAAGAATTAAATGATTATTTTATTAATAATCAACAGTTTGCTGTTGATCTATATGTTAAATTTAATAAATTTGGATACAAGAGAACTGCTTCATCTATTTTGCACGTATTAATTGATGAGCTAACTCTTGTAGGTAAAGAGAATGATGCAGTTGAAATAATTTATAATCAGATTGTTGGTAAAGATGATTCTCTTCAAATTTCAGATACGAAAAATATTATAAAAAAAATAAAGAAGAAATCAAATAAAAAAAGAATTTTGTTTTGTTCGACGCATTGGCTGACTGGTGGTATGGAGAGAGTTATGTCAAATCTCTTTGAACAGATAAATTCTGAATATGAAATATATCTGATTACGCCTTTTGATGGGCGTCTTGGTAAGATAAAGTTACCTGAATATGTTACTCATATAAAGGTTTCAAATGGCATGTTCTATAATAATTTTGATGGTGCTATTCTATCATATGCTCTTATGCTAGACATAAAAGTGGTTATTGGTTTTTATAATATGCTTGAAAGCCAACTTAGTCTTTACGAACTATGTAATGGCACTAATATAAAAACAATTGCTTCTAATCATGAGTATTATTTCTATCCATATAAACATGAAGGCATGAGAGAAATTGTTCCAAAGAGACTAAAAGCATTTAGTTGTGTAGATGCTGTATTATGGCCTACTAATTTTAGTTCTGCTATATACGGTCTTGGTAACGATAATGCTTATATGATCGGAAATCCAAACTCATACAAGATTCATAGTGGTAATATCAAAAAACGATCTCAAAAAATGATAATATGTGTTGGTAGATTCAATGACAACATAAAAAGGATTGACAGAATTCTCAGTTGTTTTACACTCGTACTTCAAAAAGAACCAGAAGCAAAGCTTATTATCATAGGAAAGTGTGATAGAGACGTTATTATAAATAAAGATGACGGTATGACTGTAAATGATTGGTTGGCTCAGTTAAATATTAACGAAAAAAGCGTTACATTTACTGGAGAAGTAAATAACGTTGATGAATATTATAATCAAGCGAGTTTAATCCTATTAGCATCAAACAACGAAGGGTTTGGTATGGTTGTAAATGAAGCAGCTTGTTTTGGGGTGCCATCTGTTTGTAATTATTATCCTGGAGTTGAAGATTTGGTTATTGATGGAAAAAATGGTTATATTACTGAACAGGATGATATTGATTCAATGTCTGATCGTGTATGTCGTATACTATCAGATGATAAATTAAGGGATAAACTTGGTGAAAATGCAAAAGAATATGCAAAAAAGTTTGATGCGAAAATTATTGGAAATAAGTGGAAATATTTATTAAAAACTTTAACAAATAAAGAAATTTCAGAAAAAGATATAAAATATTCATTAAATCGAGAATTGGCTTATAGTATATATAATCAAAAAAAGTTTAATAAAGTAATTTTTGATGAGCTGAATCACATATATAACAATACTGGAAAAATAACAAGTGAAGCAGATATTAGCGTTGATGCAATTCTTAACTCAGTATCATGGAGAATAACGAAACCGATTAGATTAGTCGGTAGGGGTTTACGGTCAGTCAGAAATCGTGGTGTGATAGTAACTACAAAATCTGCGATGAAAAAAATATATATAAAATTAATATAAATAAGTAATTTATTATTAGTCTATTGTTTTTATGTTATTGCTGGACCATTCGGTATATTTTGTAATTCCGTACTACTAATTTGCAGAATATCTGCCCATTTATAG
>CAZIGB010000135.1:0-2929 GCA_964539005.1 uncultured Gammaproteobacteria bacterium
AAATGAAACTGATCGTAGAAAAAAAATATCTGGATGGCTCGGCTGAGCAGTTCATCCAGCGAAAAGCCTCTTACGGCGCTATCCATAGCCATCACACTGGCCATGATTCTTTTGTCCGACATCCAGGGCGTAATCGCTATCCGCGTTTTCACATGTATCTCAAAGACGAGGGGGATAGAGTGGTCTTTGATCTGCATCTCGACCAGAAAGAGACGAGCTACGGGGGGAGCCACGCCCACAACGCCGAGTATGATGGACCGGTGGTGTCAGCTGAGATGGCTCGGGTGAAGGATTTGGTTCGCGCGAATTTGCCTCAGAGTGGTGTTGTCTCGACTGCTAGCACGCCAAATCGACAAGCGACATCAGCTCCCGCGAGCAATGTTCCTCGAAGCATTATTGATGAAGATGTGAAAAAGAAAGGTTTTTGGTCGAAGCTTTTTGCTTGAGCTCAGTCAAAGATCAGATTACCCAATCCTTGATATTGTAAATCAGCTCGTTCTTGATTCCGAGGCCCTTTTCGCGCATTACTTTGAAAGCATCAGCCGGTCGTCCGAGATAATAGGCTTTGCGATCGACAGGATTTATGTAATAAGCTCGGCCTTTGTCTTCGACATCGATCAGGATGAGGCCAGCTAGGCGGACTGGGTAGACCTTGTTTTTTGTAATCACTTCATGTTTTACGCCGAGTCCGAGCTTGCGCATTATGTTAAAAGCGTCAGCCGGTCGTCCCAGATAATATTTGCTGAGATCTTTGGGATAGACATACCAGGCTTCGCCTTTGCTTTCGACTTGGAGCAGGATACGGCCGGACAGTTTCTTGGCTAGACCCTTGGCGGCTTCGATTTCGGCGTTACTGCCGATAGTGAAATTGGCCGGTCGGACTTCCTTGAGAATGCTTTTGGGAATTTCTTCGGCGGAGAGAACGGTGCTACTAGCAAAGCTGAATCTGACTTTGCCTTTGGCCAAGAGCGTAAAGTCGATATCGATAATCTTGCCAGCTCCTTCCCGATAGGCCTTGGGAGTCCCGCCGGCGAAGCTGAGGACCCCTTTGGCGTTATCGAATTTGACATCCTCCGGCCAGAGGCTGAAAATAGATTTGTCTTTGCGGATACCCTTGATCTTGACGAGCTTGGGATCAAAGCGGAACTCGGTTTTGACAGCATTGATACCAGTGCCACCGCCGCTATTGATCATGAGTCGGGTTGAGAAATCTTTGCCAGCCGCATAGACACCATGTCCAGAAGAGAAAAAGAGCAAACTGTCGGCCGCTTGGGTCGGGGAAAGGGGAAAAAAAACAATCAAAGCGATAATTATCAGGATTGGGTATCTGGGCATATTGTTGATTAAAAAAGGCTAGTCGGCCATTTTTTGAAAATAATTGAGCTCTAGTCCAATGTTATTGACAAACCAGCCATTTTAGTCTATTATATTGGAAAATAAACATCATTTTAAAAGGGGAGGTCAGCCATGCCGTTTTCCGTAAGGACACCCAAAGTCGGAGAGGTCATCAATGTCGCGTTCGGCGGCCTGATGGAATTCGAAACCACGGTCAAGGCTCGGGTCTTGAATGGCGGACAAAATATCATAATCCTGGATGTTCCTCTGGTGTCAAGTTGCCACTTGCCGACTGAACTAGTCTTACGTCCAGATGGCAGCTGGACTATTTATCGGCCACAGGATCTGCCGCTACCCGGCCGGATCTTTGTCCGGAAGCCGGATTGATTCGTGCTCCTACCAGCGCTTCGGTGCTGGTTTTTTCTTTTTTGAATAGATAGATGGGGATGGATTGATTATAGCAATTTTTGCCTGGTAATCAAATAGATGCTTGATAAAAGATGATTTGGTAAATGAAAAAAAAGTAGACCAGCAAAGGTCTACTTTTTTCTTGTTTTGCTGCTGTTTAGGGTTGAAGTATTTCTTCGCTTTCTCCGTTGATCGAGATGATGACATTTTTGACAGTCGGAAATTGTCTGAGAGTCGATTCGATCTGAGAGCGGATAGCTGATACGCGACAGGAGCCGCCTACTCCTTCGCCTAGGCTGCTACTAAAATCTGCCTCAGCGATTCCATTTTCGATGCTTAGTTTGTTGAGCTTGGTGCCTGGATTTATATTCGTAAAGAAACCAGCTCTGCTTTCACTGACAGTCGGTCCTTTTAGGAGCTCATTCAGGGCGGATGCTCCGACCGCGCTAGTTCGCGCGACCCGTCTTTCGACAGCATAGGTAGTGCCGCAGTCGAGCGTGCCTGGATCCTGGGTGGAATTACTAAAAAATGTCTTGAGGGTAATACTATCGACTGTTTCAAAGTAAACTGGAATAATTATTTTGTCGATTTCAGAACCATCTTTGGGTGAATAAGCGAATACTTCCAAGCTGCCTCTTTCTGTTTCGGCTAGTGGATAAGTCAAACTTTTTTCGAAAGAGCCGTATTGTCCGAGATCCGGGCTATTTGCGGTAGCGAAGTCTTCGACCAGCGTTTTGCCGTTAGCATTCTTGAGGCGAAGATTGAGCGTGTTCTCAAAGACGCGCGCTTGACCAGAAACGAGAAGGGGGAGACCGACGCGAGTATCTACTTTTGGGGCCGTGACGATGATATTTAATACTGAGCCGGGTGGTATAGCCGAGGCGCCGGCTGTCGGGATGAGAGAGAGATCGAAATTATTGATCCCTAGGCCGAGTTTTCTCATGAGCAAGAAGGCATCTGCCGGACGACCTAAATAATGCATCTGCAAGTTGTCGGGATTGACATAATAAGCCTTGCCTAAGTCTTCGGTTTTTAGGAGTATGTAGCCCTTTAGTCGGGCTGGCGCTTTTCCTGAGAAAGAGTCAAAGTCGCGATTGCTTATGCCAAGGCTGAGCTTTTGCATAAGCGCAAAAGCATCGGCTGGTCGACCGAGAAAATATCTCTGTCCATTGGCTGGGTTCAGGTA
>CAZIGB010000136.1:0-2874 GCA_964539005.1 uncultured Gammaproteobacteria bacterium
TGCTCTATCCCCTGAGCTATGGGGGCTATCGGTAAGTAATTATATCACAATACCCAAATCACTTCAACTGTTCTTGAAGCTCCCAAATCTGCCATCAACTTTTGTGGAAGTGTTTTTGTGCGCGGTCTGAGGGATGATTTTTCGCATTACCACATGGAAACGCCTGACAATTGGACTTCCCCTCATCCCGCGAGCATCATTTTACAACCCAGTCTAGTTATGATTTCTCTATTTGCTTAGCTTCAGACACACTACTCCCTGGGAACTTTTGAGACACACTTTTTTACTAATCCTATACCAGCAACGGCGGACTTTCAGCTAGTTTAAGTATACGTTGCCTCATTTCTACAAACAATTCCAGAGCGGGATGTTCTTTGCTCAGCCTCAAATAAAGTTGTCTTGACTTTGAAATCACCCGCCCGGTTACGTTTATTAGTAGAAATCGTATTGCTTTCATCCGCCTATTAGCCCAGCTACCTCCCAATATGACATGCTTTAGCGCTGCCATCAGATTCATTGAAAGCACAGCGATTGCCCACCAGGCTGCATTGGCCCCGAAGTCTTTCGAGGGCATCATTCCACCTGCAAAATCCTCTTTTAGTATCTTGTGAGCTTCTTCACACTTGCCACATCTACCATTGAGGAACGTTATCACAGCATTACCATCCCAGTCGAGGTTCGTTACCAATCCAAATATCTTGTAAGTCACCTTGTCTTTTGTTATTGTTTGAAATGGCAGCGATAATTGATCCACTTCCAAACCGGGTAGAGGTTGATCAGCCAGAGCCTCGCGAGTAGCCATGTACCGATACACCGGAGCATTATTCGAGAACGCTATAGCATTAGGCACGAAGCAGACCTCGGCCCATTCTCGCTTCGTCTTAACAGACTTG
This sequence comes from uncultured Gammaproteobacteria bacterium, assembly GCA_964539005.1. Taxonomy (GTDB): domain Bacteria; phylum Patescibacteriota; class Patescibacteriia; order Patescibacteriales; family UBA12075; genus JBBRXK01. The sequence goes on from CAZIGB010000136.1 coordinate 894, forward strand.
CCATCCACATCCTTATAAACCGGATGCCAGTCCTCTTTGTATACGGATTCGACAGCAGCTAGAAACTCAGATGATATATTGCAACTTATGGCAAACTCAATACGGCCGAAACGACTGTTTTCTTTCATCTCGCAATAGTTCATCAGATTGTGTAGATAGCCAGCGCTGTCAGAACGAACACGAACCTTTGATACTCCATTCGGAAGATAGTCCAGAGCTTCTTTCAATACACGAAGCTGCTCAAAGCTGGCAGGAACATTGCCATCACGGAACTCGGAATGCAGCAATAAATCCTGTTCAGCCCAGTAAACCTGCGTTGGCTGATATGCTTGATAGTGCTTGTAGCAATACAGAGCGTTCGACTTTGAAGTCTCGATCAGTGTCGCATCCAGATCCAGAGTCGCAACTCTCTTCTGATTGACTCGCTGCACCCAATTCACTAAATCAGCATTTACCTTGCGCAGACCAACCATGTTCTCATTTGCTTTCGGTATGAAAGCCTTGCCAGAAGTGCGCAGATTCTCTTGCTCCACATCGTGAAACGCACTCAAGAACCGACGTGCCACATTTGCGGAAACCACATTCCTTAGCCGCTCTTTACGCCAACGCTTACCCATTTCACGACACATACTTCTAGATAGACCGTGATTCTCACAATAGCGCACAAGTTTACCAATACCTGCATCGGCTTCAAGGCGATTCAAGTCATCAACACAATCGCCACCGGACAGATTCAACAGAATCAAAGACATCACAACCTGGGAATCCGTCCAGCCTTGTTTGCCACATGCATCTACATTCCGTCGAATAGAATCAAAAAGCCCAGAGGCACACGCCAAGTCGATGCATGGAGCTAGACCAGCTAGTCCAGTCAAATCAGCTCTTGTCGGTTCGCTTTCAATATAGTAAGATAAGGTACCCTGCTTGTTGCTCATATTTTTCACCTCACTAATGAATAATACGAGTTTGCAAGCAGGATAATTCCCCTCTCAAAGCACCTCATTATAACTTTTTTGATGGCGGATCAGGGAACAGCCCCGTATTTTAATTAGTGAGTAATTCCATTGTTTCACTCACTTTTGCCGGTGGGTTTATCCATACGGCAGTTGGTAGTTGGAGCGATGTTGGTTTCTTTTTGACGAACCGCTCCGGATGCTCCAAGTATGCTTTCTCAAGCGTAACGTTACGCTTCCGGTTGACTTCTCCAGCCAAACCGTAATGAACTGTTTCCGGAGTCATCAAGGAAATACCCGAATGATGGTGTTCACAGTTATACCATCTGAAGAAGTCCACGCAGAACGCTCTGGCATCCTGAAGCGAACCAAATGTTTTCGGGAACTCAGGCCGATACTTCATGGTCTTGAACTGGCTCTCCGAAAATGGGTTGTCATTTGACACGTGCGGCCTGGAGTGAGTTTTTGTCACGCCGAGATCGCTGAGCATCAGTGCAACCGGTTTGGATTTCATCGACGAACCGCGGTCAGCATGGATTGTAAGACGGGTTGGGTCGGCCTCCTGATTACGTATCGTTTCCGAGATCAACTTTTTCGCCAGTTCTGAGGATTCTCTGTCCGCAATCATCCAACCAACTGCGTATCTGCTGAACACATCGATTATCACATATAAGTGATAGTAACTCCACTTCGTCGGCCCCTTGAGTTTGGTGATATCCCAACTCCAGAGTTCATTCGGGCGTGTGGAAAGAAGTTCCGGTTTGGCATACTCTATGTGCCTTGCCTGGTTTCTGCGCTCACGGATCAAGTTGTTTTCTCCGAGGATCCGATACATAGTACGGATTGAGCACATGTATTTGCCCTCATCCAAGAGTGTTGCGTAGACCTCAGATGGAGCCAAATCGACGAACCTTTCCGAATTTAATAATTCTATAATCTGATCTCGCTCGAAATCCGACAACGACCGCTCAGGCTTCTTCGGTTCCTTCCGTGGAATCGGATTGTCTTTTCGACGCCAATATCTGTAA
>CAZIGB010000137.1:0-2867 GCA_964539005.1 uncultured Gammaproteobacteria bacterium
CTTTGATGTGATCTATTGAATTTCTGTGTTTTACCAATATTGGGATGGGTATCAAAGATTTATCTTGGATGTTGCAGTGAAGTGATTTCTATTTAAATGCTTTATCATCAATGATTGAATTATTTGAAAGATCAATAATGTATCGTCTACCAAGAAATTCAAATAAATAGAGCAATCCATTACTGATAGTGATTTTTGTGTAAATCCCATCCTTTTTAATTAAATCGTAAATATTCCAAATCACTTTGCATTCTCTATTTACAGAAAACACATTATTAATTGGTTGCTGTGAAATATCATCAGACATAGAGTTCCAGAGTTGAACAATACAAGTATCTTCAATAAGAAAATAAGCCTTAATATTTTCGGAGAACTCGATTCTTTTATTATCAACGACAAGTTGGTTATTGATTACTTGAATTTCCATAAGCAGATTAATTTGGTAAATTTCTCAAGAAATGGAAGCTTCCTACATAAGCACCATTTAAATCGAATTGAAGCCCCCCTCCGTCACCCCATCCTTCTATACGACCTGCAATTCCACAGTTCATTACGGTGTTAGCTGGAATCTCTGCTTCAGCAATATAAAGTGGTAAATATTCTAATGCGAATTTGTTCTTAATATCGGTCGCAGACAAAAATGAGCCATTTGCATCTGTAATATCTTCAAGCTTCATTAAAAATTGGCCGTACTCTGTTGAATGAATTCCATCATAAACCCTTACAAATATAGTGTTTTCATTCAATTTAAATTTACAGACAGGCGTATTCGATTTATACGGGGGATTTGTATAACCTTTAGAATTCCAGAAGTTGTTTAGTCCTTCTGAAAGGCTGAAATAATCATCTGCATGATTTATGTTTTCTAAACCACTATTAATTAAAGACAACTCATTGTTGAAAATCTCAGAAACTTCATCCACAACCCCCATCATTTTCCAAACTTCATATTGCTTTTTCAAGGCAGTTTTTTCAACAGTCGTAAGGCTGGAAACTTCTTCGATGTGGCCGGAGACAATGAGTTGCTTTTCGGCAGATGTAATATTGTCAATTTTTGTAATGGCAACTTTCCAATTAAGCCAAGCTGCAAAAAGAAAATTGCGAATATTTTCATTTGATTTAATGGCATTTATTGTTTGTGTAGCAATGCTTTTCGTGAAAGTAACAAAACCTCTTCCAGCATTATATGTAACACCTCCGAGATTTTTTGCTCCAATGAGTAACATGGCGCCATTATAAATCTCTAAAGCTTCATATAAACGATCACCAGGCTGAATAGCTCCTAAGTTCAATGAAATATTTCCAACTGCACCAGCAACTTCAACCAATGCCCAAATTCTTCGTGCCCAGATTACTTTGGTTGCCAGCAATGTTCCGCCGCTTGCAACAATTGTTATTGCATCAAGGGCAATTGTTCCAGCAGTAATTGCATTGTCAACAAATTCTTTATCTTTTTTAAATTGTAAGAACACAGCTGGAACAACAAAGATATTTTCCTGATTGTTATTTGCTATTCCAAGTGCTGTTTCAACTAAAGGTAACTCTTTAGCTGTTGAAATTATTACAGGCGACAGAGGAGAAATGTTAATAAATTCATCTTCTATGTCAGTCCAAATAGAAACGGGAATCGACTGCATGTTAGGATCTCCATATCCAGCCCCAGATATGGAGTTTGTCAATATTCTTTCCTGACGTTTTACAGTAACATATCCTGTAGAACGATCAATTTCTCCTACATACCTGCATTCGTTTAATGGTATTATTCCAATAGTTAAATCGCTTTTAAAAGGCTTTGAGTTGAGATTTATTATTTGACTAATCAAACCTCCATTTTCAAAATCCAAAATTCTATCCATATAAGATTCCGGATGGGTAGAATACATAATTATTAATGATGAAATAAAGTTTACTTTATTGTTATGAAGAGATGATGGATCTAAAAAATTTGGAATGGTTATATCATTCATTTCGTCCATTAGGTGTACAATCATCATCATCTCGCCATCATTCTCAACATTAACTGTCTCTTCGAGTTTGTCATAAAATATTGAGTAATCGTCTCCATCCATTGCATTCATTAGCCTCAGGATTGCGATTTCAGCATAATCATCAAGTCTGCTCTGTAAAGCAATCGTTTTAAACAGTGTATAAATATCATTGAATGCTAGTTTTCGAAGAGCGGGGAGACAAACAGAGTTTACAACATTTACCAAATCTTTGGCATTGGTATTATTTATTTGACTTTGAATAAAAGCAAAGCCTCTTTCAATCTCTTCCGCAGAGCAGTAAGAATCACCTTCAACAATATCAAGAATAAATTTTTCCTCACATTCTGGTGATCTGACATCGTATGGGCATGTTATCCAATCATTGTTAAAGTTCTCTTTACCGGTTATTGTTTCAAGAATGTTTGTTGTTGCTTGATCATTTTCTGACCACGAAATTACTTTGTATAAATAAATACAATCGTCATTCCCATTTGTTTTAAATATATTTACATATCTTGGTTTAGAATTAACTGATTTGTAGTAGATAGGTTCAATACCACTTGTGTAAGCATCTAATGAGGTACTCCAATTATATATGATACCTTTATACTTGATCTTTTGAATGAAATAATTTGTGTCTTCAACTATTAAAATGACATGAATCCGCTCTTCTTCATTTTCCTCATTAAAGATGAAGAATGTATCAATAAACTTACCTGTTGGCGTTAAAGCAATATGGACGATAGAATTATATTCTCCATCCTCCTCCTCATCCAGCCAGTTAAACACAGGCTGCTTGCTGTGAATGGTTTCCCATTGTTTTTTGTGCAGCCGGGTTCCGGTGCTGTAATCCATCAGGTTGGTGGTGGAGCCTTGTGC
>CAZIGB010000138.1:0-2849 GCA_964539005.1 uncultured Gammaproteobacteria bacterium
TGTTACTTCATCAGAAAATGTGGCAGAGCAAGTAACAGAAGCTCCTGCAACTGCAACAGTTGCTTCGGGATTTGTTGAACCCCTGGATGAAATGCTGGCCGATGTTGTTGCTCCTTCATTAGAAAATGTTGCAGAAAAAGTGGAAGAAGCTCCTGCTCCTGCAACTGTTGCTTCGGAATTTGTTGAACCTCTGGATGGAATACTTGCAGACAGCAATGATGGATTGAACCTCATTGGCGAGAATTGGGTGGTTAATGAAATTGATGGTTCTAAAGATCATGTGGTTTATTACACTCAAAATGGTCAGTCAATAATAAAAATAGATCAAAATAATGATGGGGTTTTTGACACTGTATTTAAGACACAAGCGGATGGGTCGATTCAAATTCGAACATCAAATGGCGAAGAAGTATATTTAACCGAACAAGAATTGGAGAAAGTCATTTTTCTTGAGAATAAAGAAGATGTATATGATGTGAAAAGTAAACATACTTTTGTGGTGATGGATACTGATAGTGATGGTGAAACAGATTCAGTTATCACTTCAAATTCAAATGGTGAAGTTCATATTAGTTCGAGCAAAGGAAAAGCTACATTGATACTTGATGATGTAGCAGAGTTGGTAGATGCTAAAGATCAAGTTCATCATGCTAAACCTATTCATCAACCTTTAGTTGAACAAGATGAAAATGACGATAGTAGTACGACAAATCATCATTATAATGATAATTCTGCTACTCAAACTGATTATCATCCGATTGATGATAATGATTTTAATGTTTCATTTATTGATGATATCTAAACTCCAAAATTTTTAAAAAAGAAACTATCGGGAATTGTAATGTAAAAATGATTACCGATGGTTTCTTTTGTCTTTTTTTTGATTAGCAAAATGGAAACTATAAACATTAAATGTGAATCATGTAATAAGAATTTATCATTGCCGAAGGTGGTGTTTAAATTTGGAATACCCAATTTAACATGCCCTTATTGTAAAGCCACATTTAAACCTTTTTTTCAAGATCAAACTGAGCCAAAAATGAGTGAAGATAATCTTGAATCTAAAAAAACAAATCAATCTGAAAAAGCCTGGTTGGAGATATCAATTGAAAATAGGATAGTTAAGTATTATATTTTAAAAATGGAAAGTACTGTTGGTAGAAAGTCAAACACATCACAATCAGACATTCAGTTAGAGTCCACTGATAAAACCATGAGCAGACACCATTTTACTATTAAAAAAATTGAATTTCAGGGAAGAATACAGTATATCCTAAAAGATGCTAATAGCAAAAATCATACTTTCATCAAAACAAAAGAATTAGTTCAGATTAAATCCGATGATGAATATATTCTTCAAAATAACGATATAATACTTGCAGGTGAAACAATCATAAATTTTAAAGCCAATAACTACAATCAAGATAAATTAGGTCAATCTACTGTACTAATTCGTTAATTTTAAGACTAAGTATGTTAATCACATATCAGTTTTTTTCTCAAACAGGAAAAAGGGCTAACAATGAAGATTCTGTATTGTGCTCTGCCGAAACAGGGATTTTTATATTATGTGATGGTGTAGGAGGTGAGAATAAAGGAGAGATAATAAGTGAATTGGTTTGCAGGTCAATATCTGAATATTATTTAGAATCTGATGAATCAGCTAATAATGAAAATTTTATTAGAGCAATTAGAAATGCGGAAAATCAGATTTCTGAATATGTGAAAATCAATCCCCAATGTAAAGGGATGGCAACGACACTTGTTTTTTTACAATTAGGTGAAAGTGCTTTCATTGCTCATGTAGGTGACAGCAGGGTTTATTATATCCATAATGGGAATATTGAATTTGTCACTCAAGACCATAGTTTTGTTAATGAGTTGATTGCAAGTGGATTTATAAAAGAAGAAGAGGCCAGAAATCATCCCAAAAAGAATTTTATAACACGTGCTGTACAAGATAAAGGACATCCGGCAGATCCAGACTTCCAACGTATTCATAATTTTAAAGTAAATGATTATTTTTTACTTTGTTCGGATGGTGTAATGGAGGCGATTGATGAAAATTTTATTAAAGATTTTTTTACAGATAATCAACTGGTAGACGTGATTACAAATAAAATGAAAGAAATTTGTTCTTATCGCTCCAACGATAATAATAGTGCGATAATTGTTAAAATTATTGAAAAGACTTAGTTTTTTAGGATTATGAATTTACCGATAGGACATATATTAAACAAGAATTGTTACCAAATTAACAAAGTAATTGGACAAGGTGGTTTTGGCATTACTTATTTGGCGGACGAAATAGGTTATTTCAGGAATACAGGTTTTGGAGATTCGATCTATGTGAGATCAAAAAATCCTGATAAGGTGGTAATTAAAGAACTGTTTTATAAAGAATATTGTAATCGTGAAAAAAACTCGGGTGATGTTTCTGTAACAAATCCAGATAGAAGCGTCGAGTTTGAGAAATTAGTTCAAAATCAATTAGATGAAGGTAAAAAATTAAGAGAATTAAATCATCCCAATATAGTTCGAACCCGTGATATTTTCAAAGAAAACAATACGGCGTACATGGTGATGGAATATGTGGAAAGTTATGATTTGGATTTAATACTCGAAAAGAATGGCAAACTTCCGGTTCAAATAGCCATAAAGTATATTCTTGAAGTACTTGCTGCTTTGAGTCATATTCATGAACGCCATCAATTACACCTTGATATTAAACCAAGCAATATTCTTATTCGAAAAAGTAATAACGACGCTGTAATCATTGACTTTGGAGCTTCTCAAAGCTATAAAGAATCTGGAGAGATTATAGGCAAGACCAGCCAATTGATATCAGC
>CAZIGB010000139.1:0-1708 GCA_964539005.1 uncultured Gammaproteobacteria bacterium
GCGGCCAAGCTCGAAAAAAACATCGCATCCCTGCTCGGCTCAATATCGATGAAAAATCGTTTGCCCGCCGGCACCGCTATGAAACCTTGGTTTGCGATCAGGATCGAGGGACCGTTGAGTATGTAGTGGATGATCGGGATCAAGCGAGCCTGGAAAAGTATTATCAGCAGTTCACGCCGGAGGAACGGGCCGGGGTCAAGGCCGTTGCCATGGATATGTGGGATCCATACATTGCAGCAACCAAAGCTTTCATTCCGGAAGCTGCAGCCAAGATCGTTTTTGACAAGTTTCATATCGTTCGCTACGTCACCGATGCGGTCGACAAGATTCGGCGTGCTGAGGCAAAGCAATTGGCTATCAAAGGAGATCCATGCCTGAAAGGAACCAGGTATTTGTGGCTGGCCAACGAGGACAATATCCCGGAGTGGCGTAGACCTGAATTCGATGCCATCCGGAAACTGAATCTGAAGACCGGTCGGGCTTGGGCCATCAAAGAAGCCCTACGCAAGTTTTGGAGCTATTCCTATCCGGCACGCGCCAAGGCTTTCTTCAAATGCTGGTATTACTGGGCCACACACTCAAAACTGAAGCCGATTATCGCAGCGGCAAGGACCATAATGCGCCACTTGCCCAATGTGCTGACCTATTTCAAACACCGGATCACCAACGCCCTCGCCGAAGGACTCAATAGCAAGATTCAGATGGTAAAGGAAATGGCCTGCGGCTTTCGGAATCGTGAACATTACCGGACGGCGATATACTTTCACTGCGGTGGGCTCGATCTATACCCTCGTCTTGAACAAGGGGATCTATGGTAGCTGCTGACCACTATATGTTGGGGCTACCCACTCAAAACCCTGAAGCGCCAATCATTTCTTTAGATTGGTGCGGAACACACAATGAGCGGGTTGGCCAGCTCATAGGAAAACGGAGCATGCACGAGGCAATCCTGCAGGCGGGAATCCGTGCAAATTAGCTTTTCAAGACCTTGCGGATTTGACAATGCGTAGCCCGTATCTCTCATCAGATTCCTATTGCGACGGTACAATCAGGAATGCCCTCTGCGTTGCACTCTTCCAGTATCCTCGACGTACATATGTGAGCACCACCCCCCCAAAGTGTCGAGCGGATGCATTACAAACAATATCAGACGGGGCTGGAGGGCCACCGTCCCATGCGAGCCCTCGGCAGCGCGGCTTGAATCCATGCCGGCATGCACCGCTTCGCGGCTAAATCCCACATAAATTGGGACCGGCGGTTCAAAGGAGAACTTCAGATGGCAAATAGAGGAATCATTAATTTTATGATTGCTATTGTGCTGGCATCTGCGGTTCTGCTGCTGACGCCTTCCGCAGCGCAAGCACACTGTGATGGCCTGGATGGTCCGGTTGTCACCGCAGCCCGGAATGCTCTCGATAGCGGCAATGTGAATCTTGTCCTCATATGGATACAAAAATCCGATGAGGCTGAGATCACGTCCGCTTTTCAGAAGGCTCTGTCGGTTCGAAAGCTCAACCCGCAGGCGAAAGAACTGGCAGATACCTACTTTTTTGAGACTCTGGTGCGCGTACATCGCGCAGGGGAAGGGGAGCCCTACACGGGCTTGAAGCCCGCCGGCAGGGACCTTGGCCCTGCAATCCCCGCAGGTGACAAGGCAATCGAACTCCGATCCATTGAAGCTCTGCTCAAGCTCGTGACAGAGAGGGCG
>CAZIGB010000139.1:1718-2810 GCA_964539005.1 uncultured Gammaproteobacteria bacterium
TCCATCAGGTGGTTGAAAAGAGCGCCTACTCTAAGGATAACGTTGAGGCAGGGCGCCAATATGTGAAGGCCTATGTTGAATACATTCACTATGTCGAACAACTCTATGCAACGGCCAGCGGGCTGGTGGGAGAGCATGCACATCAATCGGACACAGCCGCAGCACATGGTGATCAGCACAAATAGAAAGAAATCCTGTTTCCGACTCCGGAAAGGAAGGGCATGACCAAACTCCATTGACGAGACAAAAGCAATAATTCGACAAGGACTGAGACTGCGCCCACAAACAACGTGCAGGATTTTGAGGAGTCATTCGGAATTTTTTGAAAAGACGACGGCGGCAAAACTCACTGATTGAAATCGCATCGGCGAGTTTCCCGTCCGTCAGGAGTTGTTACCTGACATGTATCCGGAGATCAAGTTCCTGTTTCTCTCCTGGGTGGCGATTTGTGCCATCGGTTCTCCGCTCGCAGCCCAGGAAACGACAGATTTCTTCCGTCAGAACTGCACAAGTTGCCACACCATAGGCGGCGGTCGGCTGACAGGCCCCGATCTTAAGGGAGTTCTCACTCGTAAAGACCGGGAGTGGCTGGTACGGTTCATCCAAAATCCTCAGGCGATGATGGATCAGGGAGATCCTTACGCCCTGCAACTGCGGCAAGAGGCTCGGGATGTCATCATGCCCACAATCAATGGCATAGACCGCGTTCGCGCCGAGTCTCTCCTGAGTATGATTGACGCTGAGTCGAAACTCGGAAAGTCGCAGTTCGCCGGCCTACAGGTCAGCGATCGCCCGTTCACCGCGGCGGACATCGAACAGGGGCGTCGGCTATTCACAGGTGTTCAGCACCTCACTAACGCGGGGCCGCCATGCATCTCCTGCCATACTGCGCGGGATCTGGGCGGTTTGAGCGGAGGCAGGCTTGGTCCTGATCTGACGCGTGTGTTCGAGAGATTGCAGGGCCGCAAGAACCTCTCCGCCTGGCTTACGGCGCCTGCGACGCCGACCATGTCGTCCGTTTTCAAACGTCATGTCCTGACGCCTGAGGAAATACTGCCGTTGATTGCGTTCCTGGAGAATGAGACACGCAAA
>CAZIGB010000140.1:0-2798 GCA_964539005.1 uncultured Gammaproteobacteria bacterium
TGAGGTTAGGAACCGTCATAAGCGCTATTGTGATATATGAAAGAGACCATACTATTGTTGTATCTGTAAATGATGCAACAAAAAAAGCCGCGACATAAACCAGCCGGTAAATGATTACATATTTAGTCCCGAAAAGATAGGTAACTGCCCTGTCTCCATAGTACGACCATGAGATAGCAGTTGAAAAAGCAAAAAGAAGCAATCCTATTGTCACTATATATTTGCCCCAGCCACCAAGGATACTTCTTTCAAAGGCAATAGTCGTTAACGGAGCACTATGAATCAACGACTTACCCGAAACAGCCAGAGAAGAAGAAGAAGGCTGCCACTTCCCGTTAACAACATTTATGGATCCAGTAAAAGGTTTCCGGTTTTCTGAAAATGAAATATCCTCGGCAAGAGATCTTGAAGAGATAAGTGAGACCGGAGTCGAAAGCTTTCCCTCGCTTACCTCAAGGGTACCGTTAAAGAGCGGAAGTACTTTCCCCTGAGTGACAAAATCAGCAACAGCCTTTTTATCTGCCGGAATATTCTCATCATAAACCCTTTCAAGAAATATCATATCAGCACTCTGGAACTGGTTTTCTATCTTTTCGCTCCAGACCCCCGATGAGAGCAACACCAATCCCGTAAGCATACAGATTATTATGGTATCAACAAAGGGTTCAAGTATGGCCACCATACCTTCCGACACGGGTTCCGGTGCCCTGGCGGCAGAATGGGCTATAGGAGCAGAACCCTGTCCCGATTCATTTGAGAAAAGTCCCCTGTTAACCCCCCGGTTTATTGCAAAGGCTACAGAAGCCCCAAGGAAACCTCCTGTTGCAGCTGAACCTGTAAAAACCGTTGAGAAGAGTGATATTATTGAAGGGATAATGTTTTCGTAGTTTGTAAATATAACCAGAAGGGCACCGATAAAATAAAAAATGGCCATGGTAGGAACCAGTCTGGCAGTAACGCTGGCTATTCTTTTTATACCCCCTATGATGATAAGAGCCATCAGTACTGATAGTACGGCCCCGGTAACAATATGATTCAGACCGAAGGTAGTAAATACTGAATTTGAGATGCTGTTTATCTGGGGAAGACTTCCGGTGCCAAAGGATGACAGTATGGTAGCAGCAGCAAAGAATGCCCCCATCAGGGCACCTGTCTTTATAATTTTACCTCCCGGCATCCTTATATTAAGACGCTTTTTCATATAGTACATGGGACCTCCGGAGACAGTACCGTCGGGAAGGATGTCCCTGTATTTATGCGAGATGGTTACCTCAACAAATTTAGTACACATACCGATGGCAGCAGTCATAAGCATCCAGAAAAGGGCAGCGGGACCACCGAGATGAATTGCAAGAGCTACACCGGCAATGTTACCGGTTCCGACTGTTCCGGATAGTGCCGTTGAAAGAGCCTGAAAATGAGAAGTATCGCCAACATCCAGATGATGATCGTATTTTCCCTTAAGCACATCTACTGCATGTCTGAAATATCTGAACTGCGGAACCTTAAGATAAATGGTAAAGAATATACCCGTGCCAAGAAGAAGAAAAACAAACCAGGGATGCCCGCCTATATAGCCGTCGAGCATAACAAGGAAATCGTTTATTTTTTGCATAGAGTCAAACTAACATGAAAAAACAATGCTGCTAAAACAAATGTAGTAATTTATTGCGTTTAGCAGGTGCCGGTATGTAATTCCTGATTTTCACGGAAACAGTTAGCATTGGCTTTAAATGCTGAAAACTACATTCCGGCATTTGATTTATATTGGTTACATTTGGAAAATTTCACGGGTTCTTGAAGGGAAACAACAAAAAGGTTTTTTATGCACATCAGGATATTGGCAATAATATTACCGGCATTTATTTATACGCAGCTGTTTTCACAGGGAAACACTCCGGAGCAAACGCAACCATCATTTCTTTCATATACGAATCACCCCTGGGTCGACTCGGTGATTAAAACGCTGACTACCCGCGAACGTATTGCCCAGTCGGTATGGATTGCCGGATATTCAGACAGAAATGATGCACACGAAGCAGATCTGGTATCAACCATAAGCAGCCATGGTGTAGGTGGAGTATTGTTCTTTCAGGGCACACCTGAGAAGGAAGTGGTTATTACCAACCGTCTTCAGTCTGTTTCAAAGGTACCCCTGGTAATAGCTATGGATGCCGAGTGGGGACCAGGTATGAGGCTTCAGAATGTGGAGAAGTTTCCTTTCCAGATGACCCTTGGAGCCATAAGGGATGATTCGCTCATCTACAGGATGGGTGAAACAATAGCCATGCAGTGCAGGAGGCTTGGGATACATATAAATCTGGCTCCTGTGGCCGACATCAATAACAACCCAATGAACCCTGTCATCAACTACCGGTCGTTCGGGGAGAACAGGGAAAATGTGGCACGAAAAGCCGCCATGTATATGAAAGGCCTCCAGGATAATGGTGTTATGGCAACCCTCAAACATTTCCCGGGACATGGGGATACGAACACTGATTCCCACTATGCTCTGCCTGTAATAATGCATACCCGCGGAAGGCTCGATTCAGTTGAACTGTACCCCTTCAGGCAGCTTATTGACCAGGGGGCCGGAGGTGTGATGACTGCACATCTGAGTCTCCCGGTGGCAGACCAGGGGTCGGGGAAACCCGCAAGCCTGTCACCAGGCATAGTCACCAACATGCTCATCAGGGACCTCTCATTCAGGGGCCTGGTGATAACCGATGCCATGAACATGAAAGGAGTCACCGGGGATTACAGGCCGGGAGAAGCTGAAGCTCTTGCATATCTTGCAG
>CAZIGB010000141.1:0-2792 GCA_964539005.1 uncultured Gammaproteobacteria bacterium
ATGATTAGGTTAGTATATATTGTTCCTTTTGTATTAAGTCTTTGTTGTGCTATCGCATATCAAATAAAGGGTTCATCTGTAGCAGAGAGTGGTTTGTTGGTAGAGTCTTTTGGCTTTATACCTGTAGGTATATTTCTATTTGCAGTAGGGTGTATAGCATTGGTAATTACAGAGATAATACTGTGGAAAAAGAATAAACCTGTTGCTTAATTACTGGGAAAATCAATTCTTTACAGTAATGTGAATCCAATTTATGGATGGTGTATCTTAGAACTATTGCTGAAACATAATGTCTTGAAGTGTGTTGTGTGATAAACTTATCTTAGCTATGAGTAAGTTATATAAAATTCCAGAAGGTATAAAAACAGTATTAATAACAGGAGGTGGTAGTGGTATAGGCAAAGCCTTTGTATCTGAATTTGCTAAATTGGGTTTAGATTGTGTATTAGTTGGTAAAAATAAAGAAAAGTTAGTAAAAATATCAAATACTGTAAAGGAAGAATACGGTATAAAAACTTGGATAATAGAGCAAGATTTAAGTATATTTGGAGCAGGTCATAAAGTTTTTAATTACTGTAAAGAACAAAATATACAGGTTGATATATTGGTAAATAATGCAGGGAAACTAATCTTCCATGAATTTGCCACCTTAGAAGAAAAACAATTAGATTCACTCATAAATCTACACATTCATTGTACAACACTACTAACATATCTCTTTGGAAAGGAAATGCTAGAAAGAAAAAGAGGCTTTATCATTAATATCTCTTCTGCATCTGCATGGATGAACCTACCAGGTATTCATATATACAATGCAACAAAGAGCTATATTCGTAATTTCTCTCGTTCTCTTTACTATGAATTTGTAAGGGATAATGTTGGAGTTACAGTAGTTTGTCCCAGTGGTGTTGATACTGCATTTTTTAAACTTTCAAAGAAGTTAAGAAAACTTGGTTTAGAATTAGGTTTGTTAATTAAACCTAAGCAGGTAGCAGAGATTTCTATTAAAAAAACCTTTAGATTTAAGAAAGAGGTACTTCCTAATCCTCTTGATAGCTTGTTAATTTTTGTTACAAAGAATTTAACAGATCCCATTATATTTTGGATTATGAAGAAATTACCTCAGTTTAAAAGGAAGGGGTAGAGGTAAAATAAATGTCTCTTTTGCTTTTGAAAGAGTATTTGTATAAAAATTTGTATCAAACAATTTTTTAAGATAATATATTAATACCTAAGTTTTTAAGTAATGACTATGGATGAAGCGTTCTTATCATCAAAGGATGAGCAAATGAAAGCAGATGCTGTTAAGACAGTCAAAGATACTTATTAGGTTCCCAAAACTTTTTATCAGCGGCCTGATGGTCTCGTTGTACCAGAAAGATTAAGAAATCCAGAGCCAGAAATTACCATATGTGGTCATGTTGATAACGATATGTTCAAAAAACAAGTGAAGACTTACAAAAAATCGCACAAGGGAATCAAGTGATAGATGGGTTACGTGTAAACTTTTCTTCTTTTGGTGGAGGAGTAACACCTGGTTTTGGAGTACATGATTTATTAACAGTTTTTGGAAGAGAACACAAAGCTCCTGTTACGGTAACTGGATATGGACCCATTATGTCTATGGGTGTATTAATAATACAAGCTGGGGATATTCGCAGAATGCCAAGAAATTCAAGAATGTTATTACATCCCGTTAGTACTGGTATGTCGGATGAAGTGCAAAGATTAGAGCATAGAGTTCAAGAAGCAAGAGCATTACAAACGGTGTATTCGGAGATAGTATCTGAAAGAGTTCACAGATCGGGAAAAGAAATGTCACCTGAAGAAGTTACAGCTCTCATGGAGGCGAATAATGGAGTTGGAACATATATGACATCGGAACAAGCCCTTGATTTAGGTTTGATAGATGAAGTTATCTAAAAGCCTCTCCCATTTGATATTGATTGTGACCTTTGAACCGAGAGGTACTAAAAAGTAGCCTGAAAATAGGTATTTTCATACACCAGGCCTTATTTGGGACTCATTCTTGATATACTTTAATAATAAAATTATTTAGAGTAAACATGGAAGAGAAAGTGCTACCAAGAACAATAAGAATTGGAAATAGTTCATCTCTAGAAAAGAAGAGAAGAGTTAATACATCAGCAGGTTGTTATCTTGTTCGTAAGACGGAAAATAATGATATTGAGTTACTGGTAATAAAAAAGAGTTGGCCAGATGGTAATATTAGGTATGTACTTCCTAAAGGACATAAAGAAGGAGAGGAGACTTTAGAAGATACGGCTCTAAGAGAAGTAATGGAAGAGTCTGGATATAAAGATATTGCATTATTAAGCTATTTGGGTTCTAGTACATATGAGATCGATTGGAGTGAAATACAAATGAAAACAGATCACTACTTCTTAGCCATTTTAAATAGTGAGAAAGAAGAAGGTAAGCAACCTGAAACATATGAAGATGGTGTTGAGTTAGAAAACCAATGGATAAAGTTAAATAAAGGGTTAGAATTACTCACATTTGAAAATAACCCAGAAATACATGAATTGCTAAAAAAGATTGTAAAGGAAACCTTTTAAAGTAGTATAACGCTTCTAGCTTAGAATCAAGAGCTCTTAAAATCTAATCTTTTTTGAACCTTTTCATCCACCAGGCCATTATTTCTAAAACTTCACTTTTTGATGGGAAATAAGTCAATCCTCATAAGCATTCCTGAGTATAGTGTACGGGTCTTGTAGCAACCGAGGGATTATGGCGGGACATACGGGTCTGGAACTTAAAAATGAGACAAA
>CAZIGB010000142.1:0-1118 GCA_964539005.1 uncultured Gammaproteobacteria bacterium
CTCATGGTTCTTCTTCTTCCTCCGGTTTTTCTCTTTTTGTTTTTCTTCGCATTTGGCCGTGATATGGTAGTTTTCTGATGCCCTGTCTGCCGCTGAGAACAGTTCTGACATGAACTCCATCCTGGCTGAGTTGCTGGCAGCTACGCCTGTTTCGATCTCAACCAGCGAGAAGTACAAACCCAGGGCAAGATTCTTGAGCTGATTGAAGTTGCTGTCTGCGGGGACGGTCATTCTGACAGCTGGCTTGTCGATGTCGTAGGGCATGCTTGTCTCGATCACGGCTCTTGGGTGCAGATCAAATTCTCTTTCGAGCGTTGAGAATGATATCTGGCAGAAGCCGTCGTGGGTGAATGAGTCAGGGTCTGGCTCAAAGTGGATGGCTGTCTTGTTCTGTGTCGCAGTTATAAGACGATGCCTATAAGGTCTTCGGGAGACAGTGCTCATAATCTACTCCTTTGCTGTAAAATTCGGAGAGGGTACAAGGTTAAGCTGGGCAGTCGCTCTTCCGGTCTGCTTACCCCTCCACTAATAGATACGTGAATAATAGCCAAATTCCCCAAATAAAAATCACCAAAATTCAATAAAATTTTTCATTTCAAAAAACAAACCCGACGCTACGGTCATTCTACGGCCTACGCCTATTTATATATTCCTACTTCGTTACATATTGCCTGATGGAGTATATACTCCGTTATAGTTACTTGTATATGATCTATAGGAGATAAAAGAGAAGAGTATATACTACGTTAGAGTTGCTTGTATATATGATTTATAGGAGATAAAAAGGAGGAGTATATACTCCGTTAGAGTTGCTTGTAATTGAGTATATAGTATCAATAGAGTATATACTCTAATATGGTTTATATATTCTTACTTAGGATAAAAAGAAAAGAGTATATACTACGTTAGAGTTGTATGTACTAAAGTATATATACTTGTATTAGAGTATATACTCTATATATATAATATATATAATAACGCACACGTGCGCACGTGCGTCTATAGTAGAAACTCCTCCAGAATGACTGGATAAAACCACCGATATTCCTATATGCCGCCTGACTAAATCAGGTGGTTTTTTGTGTGCAAATTCAGTGTCCCAAATACTGTACACTTTC
>CAZIGB010000142.1:1128-2787 GCA_964539005.1 uncultured Gammaproteobacteria bacterium
GGACAATTCTTCACGGGATACCGTCTGTCAAGATCAAGCAGCAGCTGGGGTTGTAGCTCCTTCCAAGTTGGCAGCGTCCTATTTTTTCATGACTTAATATCGTTATTGTGCTGAAACAAACGTACAAATCTATAGTGGATACATAGCTGCGCATATTCGCTTTAACAGGGAATCTCCCGTAGCAGAAGGGGTTAATCGAGTTAAATCGCTTATAATCGAATATGAATTTCTTTGCCAATACGGTTCTCCAACCAGGTATATACCAGATCTTTTTTACTTAAAAGGGTTTATATCTATTTTAATCCAATAACTTGCTCATACGAAAAGTACAATCTTATCAAATGACAAAAGGCCCCGGGGCAAGAAGTAGTATGTGATTCAGAACGAATTTGCTTCCAACGTAAGAACAGCAGATCCCGGGGTTTTATATTGTCCCATAAGGGTTTACACGCTATCAGGTGCAGCTGCCTCAAGCCAGGGAACACCGTTATCATATCTCAGGGTGACGGCGAAGGGAACGAAGTGACTGTTATAAAGAAAAGGGGATAGGGGGGACACAGAAAAGCTATATGGGATAAGGGTTTGTAAGGGGAAAAGGGGGAGAATAGGTGTGAGTGGAATAGGCCAGAGGGGTTTAGGGAGGAGGATGTAGGATTTGGACGTAAATCCATACCATTATATACAAAATGTAATGCTTTTATCATGTAATTATTGACTATTTTAGTACCATATTCTACATGTAAACATATGCTAACATGTCAATTCTGTTACATAATTGTTACCATAATCTACATGATTATGACTATTCTTTCCATATTCTAATCCTAATTATGTCATAAATGGTAAACTAACGTTACCATATATTACATTTTTATTGCTTTTCACGATACAATACATGTAATTTATGGTAAATATTTCGACCATATAACTAATCTTTTAACAGTTTTTTAATAGTCGTCACGCAGCTCGACAATGGAACTTATGGTAATAATTATGACCATATACACCATGTCTTATGAACACTTGTTCTCATAGTCAAAGCAAACACTTGTTCTCATAATCAGTCAATAGAACACTTGTTCTTATATCATACGCAAACAATTGTTCTCATATTGCAGCGATCCAGCTGGACATGAATAGCCGTTCATGTTATTGTCTGTTTTCCCTTGTGGCATAAGGGATTGAGAGACATTTTACATGTAAAATCCGATTGCGTTTCTACATTGGAGCGCGAAAAGAAAAAATGCGAAAAAATCTTTTCATTGATAATTTGGCAATATTTCGACCATTATATACATTATACATGTAATATATGGTAATATATCTTCCGTATAGCACATGCAGACCCTAAAACATGTACAATCTGGTAAGAAAATTGACCAAATTTGACTGTTGACAGCATGGTAGCCATGCTTTACCATGTTGGCAGGTTGATTCAATCAACACTAAAAACAACGGAGGTTCACCATGAACACTATCACCACCACAAATGAAGTCACCACCACCACCACCGCCAACGTTGCTATCCGCCCGGCCGTTGCTCCTGCCTATCGTTCCTATGACGTTCGCAAGTCTGCCTATGACGCAAGGGAAGCGACGATCAAGTATCTTGCAGGCAAGTTGACTATGGTCAACTGGAAACATGAAGTTGCTCCGTTT
>CAZIGB010000143.1:0-2775 GCA_964539005.1 uncultured Gammaproteobacteria bacterium
ACCGATGAGGTCGCCGATAACGGCGATCACATAAGCGCCGTAGAGATCGAGGATGCCCTGCGCGACCAGGAAGCCGGCGAGAAAGGTGACAATGGGGCCTTCGATGATTATGAGGGGAAAGATGATGAAGAAGCCGTGCGTTGTGAGCAGGCTCAGGACTTGAGCGAGAGTAATCATAGGCAAGTATATCTATTTAGTGTATAATATTCAGATAATTTGTAAAGTATCGACTGTTCTGGTCGAGCCATTATTTTTATGTTAAAGATGTTCAAGACTGGTCTTTCTTTTGGTCTAACCTCAGCTACTATCACGACGCTTGGTCTGATGATCGGTCTTTACTCTAGCACCAATTCGAAATCAGTCGTTTTAGGAGGTGTCTTATTGATAGCGATTGCCGATGCTTTTTCAGACGCTCTCGGCATCCATATTGCCGAAGAGTCTAAAGCCGATGCGGTCGAGAAAGAAGTCTGGGCGGCCACATTCTACACCTTTATCTCTAAATTTTTCTTTGCTCTTACCTATGCCGTTCCATTTATTTTTCTTGAGATACAGCCAGCCGTTATTGTGAGTGTTGTTTGGGGCTATTTCCTCCTCTCTGCTCTCAGTTTCATGATTGCTCGAGATGCGCGGGAAAAGCCTTTGCGAATTATCAGTGAACATGTCTTTATCGCAACTGCCGTTATTGCCCTGACGCATTTTACTGGTCTTTGGATTGCCAATCATTTTCCTGGCTGACAATGGTCGGGCGGATGGCTTGATCTTATTAGCAATGCAGGACGAATAGTCTTGGATTTTTTTCATGTTTTTTTATCTTATTTGTGCTATAATTGTATCTAAGAGAATTGAATATAAATAAAAAATTTAAAAAGAATATGCGAGTAAGTAAACGCAATGAGGGTTTTAGCCCGATTTATATGATCGCGGCTATGCTCATAATCGCCGCCATCGGCATTTTGGCTTATGTGGCCTATCGGACGATAGTAAAAAAACCGAATACTGTGCTGCCCTCTCTGGACCAATTGGCAGCCGAGAAAGAAGTTTCAAAGACGGATGAGCATGGCTGCAATCCGAGCCGAGGAGAGACCTGGTGCGAGGTTCTGGGAACTTGCCTCAAGGCCAGCGATGGCCCTTGTGAAGCGCCTGATCTGGAAGAATTGGTCAAAGAATATCTGACAGCCAATATTTCCGAGCTTTCACCGATCAAGGAAGTCCTGGGCGGCAAATATCAGGTGACCGCGGTCCGTTTTGGTGAAGAAGGCCAGGCCGAAGTCGATTATGAGGATGGGCATATCGCTTTTACAGCCAAGATCAAATACGCGATCGATGCTAATAAAGTCTATGTCAGGAGCTTCTCTATTTTGGATCCGGACAAGGCTTTGTCTAAGCTTGAAGAAAAATCCACGTCTAGCGAGGAAGTACTCGATGAAGAAGGGGATACTCTGTTTTTGGCAGAGCTGAAAACCATGATTTATGGCGAGTATGGCGGCAAGGCCGATGTCAAAGAAGTCCGCGTAACAGATAATCGGGGAACATTTTTGCGGGGAGAAATGGACATCGTGATTGACGGAGCCGAAGAAAGCGGAGATTTCTTTGCTCTAAAAACCAGTGTTGGCTACACGATTTCTGATATCGGGACCGACGGGCCTGATTGCGTGCTCCTAGCTGACTTTCCTTCCGACATGGTGCCGGAATGTCCGAAATAATTATTCATAATCATATGGAAAAAGATTTACAAGAGAGGAATCCGGAGATGTATCCGGACTACGATACCGCGCCCGTGGTCGAAACCAAAGAGCCGGAAAAGGGGCACAAGCGGATCAAGCTGATCGGCGCAACTTTGGTGATTGCGCTCACTGTCTTGTCTTGCGCCTATCTTTTTTATCTTGATCGTCAAGATCGAGCGAGCAAGAAGACGGCCAATCAGTCCGATGCGCCGCTTGCAGCGGATGAGGGTGATGGTCTATTTTCATTAGCGCTCGTGAAGCAAGTTTTTGGTCAGCGCGTCCAGGCCGAAGAAGCAGTCATTCCTTCTTTGGCGGACCAGAAGCCGAAGCTTAATGAGCTCACAAACCTAAAGAATTTTGAACCAGCCTTGTCGGCTGAACAGATTACTGCCTTGGAAAGGGATGGTTTTTTCCTCAAGGTTAATGACTATATCACAGAACAAGAATGGGGTAACGATGATTTTTCAGATACTTATAAGCATTTCGGCGGCAATACGAACAAATTTTTTCGTGAACCAGAGAATGCTCTCTATATAAGCTCTGACGCCGCTCTCCACTTTTATCATATCCTTATCGATCGGAGTTTTCAGAAGATCGAAGAGGAGAAATTCCAGCCCGCGCTCCGGGAAATGATGTCGGCTCTCTTTGCGGATTCGCTCAAACGTTACGAAGAAACCGCGGACGAGGTCACTAAAGAGAGCTATGAGCGTTTGGCCGCTTTCTATCTCATCCCCCTGGCTGTGCTTGATTCGGCCACTGGCACAGTAGCAGCTCTTGACCCGACCTCTTTTGACACTTTTGCTCTCTATGAGGAAGCAGTAGCAAAGGCGCAAAAAGAGCAGGGCGAGAAAGCGCTTGATTTCTTGTTAAAAGGCGATTCGTACGCTGGTAAAGCATTGCCCCCAAAGGTAAAACTCTTGGCAGGCTCTGAGCTCATGCTTATCGCCAAGGCTGATGGATTAGCTGATTCGCCGCTCTTTACTCCATATCGGGAATATTTCCAGAATGATTATTCGCAATTCAAGCCACGTTCACACTATACCAAGAACGC
>CAZIGB010000144.1:0-2747 GCA_964539005.1 uncultured Gammaproteobacteria bacterium
TGGCATTTTCCAACAGAAGCGATTTGAGAAGGACCAGGACAAAACAAAAGCCCTTTATTTCCTGGTTTTTGCGTGTTATTTGCGCTGGTCCAGGATATAAAGCCCTTTTGTTTTGTCCTTTCTGTGTGTCTGAGCGCCTGGATGTTGGGCTCTGGTGGCTTTTTCTTGCTTTTTCTGTGTGCCTGGCTGGTTGTTATGGGCGTTGGCGTGTGTGTTGTGGTGGTGTTGTGGTGTGTGTGCTGGTGTGTTTAGGAACAGTGTTGGCGCTATGAGCAAAGGGGGGGGCATGTACAAAATAGATAAGGTTAAGTTAGGATATACCCTCGCAGAAAATTTAGGTGCTTAAAAGGTCTGGTCCAGGTGGTGGCGCAAAACCCCCTAAAATCAAGAGCATCTGGCATAAATGGGTAAAAATTCAGATATAAAACCCGTTACAATTCACCTATGAAAACACTCTATTATGGTGATAATCTCGAAATCCTACGAAATAAAATCCCAGATAACAGCATTGACCTTTGCTATATCGACCCACCTTTCAACTCAAAGCAATCTTATTTTCAGATATACAACAACATTGGGGGCAGTAAAGACAAGGCACAGGCACAGGCTTTTGTGGACACCTGGACTTGGGATGACCGGGCAATTGAGGGATTTACTGAAATCACAACAAACCTTAATGGGCGATTTACGGGGCAGGCTATTGAGTTAATCAAAGGGTTGGAGTTAGTTTTAGGCACGGGCGACCTGCTGGCTTATCTGATTCACATGACCTTGAGAGTAACGGAAATTTTCAGAGTGCTAAAACCAACTGGAAGCTTTTACCTGCATTGCGACCCAACCGCCAGCCACTATCTGAAATTGGTTTTAGATGCTGTTTTTGTTAGCCAGGGCGGAGATTTTCTAAATGAGATTATTTGGCATTATCAAACTGGTGGAGCAAGCAAAAAGCACTTTGCCAGAAAACATGATGTTATTTTCTTCTATACAAAATCGAATAAATACAAGTTCTATCCAGACAGAATACGAACACCTCGCACCGAGAAATCATTAAAAAGAGCGCAAAATCCTATCGGGGCACGCATTAGTGCAACCGATACTACAAAACTGCCTAACGATGTCTTTCTAATCCAAGCATTGAACCCTATGGCTAACGAAAGAATGGGTTATCCCACCCAAAAGCCCGAAGAATTATTAGAGCGCATTATCAACGCCAGCAGTAACCCGGGTGATGTTGTCTTGGATGCTTACTGTGGCTGTGGCACAACTGTTGCTGTGGCAAACCGTCTTGACCGCCAATGGATTGGCATAGATATTACTTATCACTCAATTGGTCTGATCTTGAAACGCCTTGCTGATGCAAACGGTGGACAGCTTCCAGCAGATATTATTGTGGACGGAATACCGCAGGATGTTGAAAGCGCAAGAGCACTTGCAAACCGGGATGATGACCGGGTGCGCAAAGAATTTGAAAAATGGGCAGTAATGACCTACACCAACAACCGGGGGGTAATCAATGAGAAAAAGGGTGCAGACAAGGGCATTGATGGGATTGTCTACTTTGCATCAGGACATAATAAAACCGAGCGCATGGTAATTCAGGTGAAATCAGGTGGGGCAAACCGGGGCACAATTGCCACACTCAAAGGGGATATGCAACGAGAAAGAGCAGAACTGGCAACACTTATCACCATGGACGAACCAACAAAACCGATGTTACAAGAAGCCAAAAACGCCGGGGTGTATGAGCATGCTCTAATGGGTCGCACTTATGACCGCATCCGAATTGTTACTGTGCGTGAGATTATCGAGCAGGATATAAGAATTGATTTGCCCTTGTCTTATGATGCAGTAAAGCCCGGAAAAAAAGGGGCAGATGATGGTCTTCAGATGCGCATTGATTTATAAAAACACTCGTTCCAGAACGACACGAAAAGACCGAGCCATAGTCAAACAATCAAGATAAAGGGAGAGGATAAGATGAACAAAAAAACCTGGATAATTATTGTTTTATTAGCCATAACCATTACAGCTTGCACCCAACCAGCAACCCAACCAGTAACGCAGCCCAATATACAAGCAACAATAAATGCAGGAATAGACCAAACGCAAACAGCACAAGAAGCTGCAGAACCAACCAGCACCCCGACAAACGCCCCAACGAATACACCAAAACCAACAAGCACACGAAGACCAACAAGCACACCTAAACCAACAGACCCGCCAAGTCTTGGCACCTTCAGTAATCCCTTTCCGTTTGGGTTTGAGGTTCCCATGGTAAGAACAGATGAAGACATTTCGTTTGTTGTAAAAGTCGAAGAGGTTATTAGAGGAGACGAAGCTTGGTCAATTATCTATAAAGCAAACCAGTTTAATGACCCACCCCCTGACGGATTTGAGCCAATTCTTGTCAAGATATATGTTAAGAATAAATCTTCAGCGGATTTCTTAGAACTCAGCATATACAATAGCTTGTCATTAGCAACAAAGGGGAATGTTTTAGACGGTTGGTTTTACAGTCCTTGTTGCTTAGATAGTGCTGGATTAGTCGAATTTGAGGTAAAACTGAATCCATCCGGAGAGCATACTGGATGGTTTGCATCTGCAGTACATATTGATGAAAACTCTCCAATGCTGGTTGTGGGAGCAGACAGCAGTGGAAAAGGTGGAGTTTATTTGTCTTTAAACTAACTACAAAAAGACCGAGCCAAAAAAACGCCCAAAAAACACAATTAAAAATCAAAAAGGTA
>CAZIGB010000145.1:0-2739 GCA_964539005.1 uncultured Gammaproteobacteria bacterium
TCATCGGTTCATTCTTTTCCATATCCTTGATGATCTGCCAAGCGCATTTTTTCTGAGCATCAGTCAGTTGGAAAGGAAGTGAGGTGACAAAAGCTTTGCTGGCTTCTTCGTTAAAGGGAATGGCTAGGGCGCGGCTTTTCTTCTTTTTTTGTCGGGCAATGTGAGCTTGGGCCTGGAGGAGAAAGAGTTCGTTCCAGGCTAGGCGTCGTTTAGCTCGAGCTAGCTCTTCGAGAGTTTCGGGAAAATGGATCTTCTTTATCGCTTCCGGGAGCGTGAGCAGACCTTGTCGTTCGCGGATGTCAGCCGGTAGCCAGTCGACCAGCTTATCAGCCAAGTCGATTGCTTGCTTCATGAGGAAGCGAAGCTGTTTTTGGGTGATGCCCGCGGTCAGATGATAATTCGGGATCAGTCCTTGGGTATGGATTGCGCCGCCATAAGCCAGCTTCTCGTGGATGGGAGAGACCATGGAGAGGCCGGCATAGTCGCGATCAACCCGACCGGCTAGCGAGACCTTGTCACCCTCTTTCAGGGCCTTGGTGATGAAGGGCTGGTTGAACCAGACTACTTTTATCTGCCCGCTCTCATCACTGATCAGCGCTTCGGTCAGATGCATGCGTTTCTTTGGCGAACGGCTATTCTGGATCAGCTCGACTACGCCGACGATATTGGCATTCTGACCAGCCCGCAGATCCTTGATCAGGCTGACTTGGCTGTAGTCCTCATAGCGAAAAGGCAGCCACAGGAGAAGATCGTGGACTGTTTCGAGACCGAGATTGACGAGTCTCTTGCCCGTGGAATCGCCGACTCGGCTTATTTCTTTGGTACTGGAGGATAGGCTAAGCATGGGTATATTATAGGATAATAATTTTCAATTTACCAGCCCGAGGCTGGTCTGCCTCGGGCGGACAATTTACATGTTGAATTTTATTTTTATAAACTAAAACGAGCTCTTCTGGGAGCTCGTTTTAGTGGTTCTTTTTACAGTTTTAATTTCTTGGCAATCTGTTCGGAGAGAGGAATGTCGGTTCTTTCCGGGTCTTCTTTTAGAAAATTTACAAGGTAATTCCGGATCTCGATCGGGTTTTGGGTTTCGAGCGGGATCGAGAGGCGGGTGCGGAGGACATTGTGGAATTCGAAATAGAGGTTGCGGTCGTCCTGGCTCGGCTTGTAGACGAGAGCAAAGTGGCGAAAAAGGTCGTAGTCGTAGAATTTCTGGCCGACCTGGATGCCCTCGTCGAGGAGAGCGACTTGGACTCTGTCCGGCTCTTGGCCGTGACGCATGATAAAGATAAAGGCGGTGATGATTATGATAACAGGGAGGAGAAAATTGTCCGTGAAATAGGAGAAAATGAAAAGTCCGAGACTGATGAAGCCAGCAATGAGGTACCAGCGAAAGCTTCGCTCCTCATGGTTGTATTCATGGACTTCCCAGGCGGCAAAAGCCGTGGTTTGGCTGTTTTCTTGGTCCTCAGTCATAGTGATTGACAAAATTATCTATTTTCTATATATTTTATTATAGCATAAAAAAAGGAAAGAGACCAAACACTTGGTCTGGATAAGTTCCTTTTTTTGTTTGGCCGGGCGCCGGAGGGATGGCTGAGCGGTTTAAGGCGGCGGTCTTGAAAACCGTTGTGGGTGAAAGCCTACCGTGGGTTCGAATCCCACTCCCTCCGCTCTTATTTGAAAATTAAATTAAGGGGAGAGGTGCCTGAGTGGTCGAAAGGGGCACACTGCTAATGTGTTGGGCGGGTAAAACTGTCCCGAGGGTTCGAATCCCTCCTTCTCCGCATTGCACTCGTCGTTCAACGGATAGGACACAAGATTGCGGATCTTGTAATTGAAGTTCGATTCTTCACGAGTGCACAGAAAAAAAAGCCCCAAAAGGGGCTTTTTTGTACTTTTGACAAAAATAGTTGACAAAATTGTCATTTTAAGCTATTATTAAGAATCGTTTGTTCATTTCAAGATCTATATCCATATAAATGTCTCAGGAGGAAAAGATGAAAAGTTCACTTGTTTGTCTGTTTTTATTGGCTATCCTTTTTTCCGGAATTAAGCCCAGCTTGGCCTATCAGGACTTCGAAATGAAGGTCGGGGATACCTGGGCGTATGGCTCTGCTGATCCGAATGATTCTAATTACTGGAATCTCCAGATTGTAGGAGAAAAATACGTTTTTGAGGCATTTTCAGATGTCTGTGTCTTGTCCAAAGTCTATGACATCTTTGATAAGCATCGGTGGCGGACCAAAATCTACAGAGGCGAAATCGAGGTATTGTCCGATGAATCGATCTGGCATGATGCTAGCGCAGGCTGGTCTTTCTCGACCATCTATCCGACATTGAAAAGGGCTTATCCTGGAAAATACAAGGCTGTAACTTGGCTTGATACTGGTTCAGGCTTTGTGCTTATGGGGGAAAAGCAGTTCGAAGTTCTCGGAGAGTCTTTTTATCCTCAGCCTACGCAGATCGGGACTGGCTGGATATTTGGCGCCAAGGAAGATACGGATCCAGCTTATTGGGATTTGCAGATTGTCAATCCTGCCAATCTCTTTCTCAAGGGGACAAAGATTTGCGCCTTGGGAAAAGCCAAAGACGTAACTGTGAAGCATCGTTGGATTACGGTGTTCAAGTTCGTTGGCCGGCCTGATTATATCTACGCTCCACAGGATTGGCTTGAAGCTGAGGTCGGCTGGGGCTATTCGACTACCTATCCGGTCCTTGATCCCAGCCATTATGTCG
>CAZIGB010000146.1:0-2644 GCA_964539005.1 uncultured Gammaproteobacteria bacterium
CGGTACCGCCGCCAGGAGTTTCAGCCTTTTCTTTGCTCTAACTAAAACAAAGAGACCCAAAGAAATGCATAGAAACCCAAACCCAATCAGAAAATTGCTAAAAGAAAAACTATAGAGATATGCCAGCCCAGGCCAAATTAATCCCAATGCGGATATCAAAATTCTATCGGTCTGCCTACGAATCTCCAAACTTTCGAGAAGCAAATGTAATCCAGAAGTTTGGAAACAAAGAGCTAAAGATAAAGGGATAGATGGAATTACTTGCTTTGGCAAAAGCAGCTGGGTTAGCAGGTATGCGCCCCATCTGCCACTAGTTATGAAAGCGGGATTTATAGCAGATCGTAACACCATTAATTCTTCATCAATTGTTATGTGTAGATTGAAAATCTCAAAGCCATACGCGGCTAGAACAACTAAGCCCTGCACGGAGATCAACAGTAGGTTATCTTTAAGATAGGCAATGCCTGTTAAGTGGCTTTTTGAAATTCTCTTTTCGAGTCTTTTTATTTGGTTTGGGTTCACTATCCCTCTCTGCTTGTGAAATCAATACTTTGGATGATACAGTTTTGATTAGGTCAATAACTACCTAAATAATTGGAAAGAACATAATCAACTTTGCCTTCTGTTAAACAAAATGTCAATTTTGTAAAACTAATCAAATTTACCAATCTTTCTCTCAACTATGTAAAGAGGACGATTCTTGGTTTGCATGTACATTCTACCGATATACTCGCCTATAACCCCTAAACTCAACAATTGAATCCCACCAATTAGCGTAGAAACTACAATTAATGTAGTCCATCCCTGGACTTCGATTTTAAAAAATAAATATTGAATCAAAACAACAGCAAAGTAAAAGAAACTAAGCAATGACATAACTAATCCGAGGATTGATATTATTTTAAGTGGCTTTCTTGAGAAGGACAATAATGATGATATAGCAAAACTTAATAACTTTAGAAAACTATATTTTGTCTGACCGTAAAGTCTTTTACCAGAAGTTACCTTTACATTGGCTGTTGGCAAATTGATATAACTGAAAATATATGTTAGGCTAGGTTCGTACTCCCGAAATTTCACGATTTCGATGAGAGCTTTTCGACTAATCATCCGAAACATGCTTGAGTTGTTCCTAACTTTCTTGTCCGAAAACAAATCCATTATCCAATTGAATAATCGTGAACTGGAATTTCTGAAGATACTGTCATCCTTACTATCTTTTATTCCATAAACTACGTCATAGTTTTCTTGTAATTTATCATATAGCAAAGCAATGTCTTCCGGGCAATCCTGTAAATCACCATCCATAATTGCGATTGCTTCTCCGCGGGCGTGATCAAGTCCTGCCAAAACTGCTATATGCTGACCAAATCCATTTGATAGCTTGATCGTTTTTACATTTGGTGTACGTTTTGAGTATTCTTCAAGCAAATCTACTGTATTGTCCTTATTGATATCGGTTACAAAAATAATCTCAAAGGATTTATTCATCCTTTCGAGCGATATAAATATTCTGGCAATTAGTTCATCGAGATTCTGTTCTTCATCCCGCACAGGAATAACAATGGAGATTTCACACATACCGACATCCTTCCAACATGGGCAAGTAGAAAACCATCAAGAAACCATTGGCCAATAGTGATAAATCGAGTTGCACTCCACAAACCTAAAACCCAAAGTTGTGTAGAAATTTAAGGCAATGATATTATCAAATTGTGTGCCGACTTTCAGCGTTCGAATATCTTTCTTGACTAAATAATTCTCTAATGTCTTGATCAACTTAACTCCGTTCTTTTGTTTTGTAAAATTGGGATCAACGGCAATCAGGTTTATTCTTGCAGAAGACTCATTTTCATCTATTGTAAAAAGAATGAATCCAATCACTTCAGAAGCTTCACTGAGCAGATTGAAAAAGCATTCCTTTTTCGAGAAGGAATTCTTTGTAATGTCACCGTAGATATGTTTAGCTTTATCCTTTGGTAGATATGGATCATTAAGAAAATGCGAATACAAAAAAGCAGTTTCCGCAATCCGGATTATCCTCGCATTTTCAGAAAGACAATTTGTTATCGTTGTTGAAGTTTCAAGTAACACAACCTCATTTGACAGGTTTTTCTTGAACTGAAAGTTAATGTCAGTCAGAAAAGCATTCGTGGCACTCCCCAACCAATGATTATTGATGGGGTCATTTCCAACATTAGTGATAATTGAAAATTGGTAACTTTGTAGAAAAGTAAATAGATCCTTTTGCTTCTCAGTGGATGAACAAGGTTTATGAAGGGTGGCTTTTGCAGAAGGAATACCGAAGTAAACTGTGTCTATTGCTGATTCATAAGCATCATATTCTTCGCAGTGAATTTCTCTCAATTTTCCTCCTGTAAAGTCCTTATTGTATGCGGTGTATTACTGGGTCAGAATTAAGTGTATCCAAATACTCAGCAGTAGGCACTTGAAATTGGGTCCGGTGTGTGCCAATAAATGGTTTAATCTGTTTATCGTCTTCGGCTGGATATATTTTCGCTTTCGGTTTCGCATTTTCCGCCACTGTGCCTGCGTGATCACATGTTTTGCTGCTATCGAAAAGAATTAATTACACCCCATCTCGACGGCATGATTACTGGGTAACCCCTGGCGTCAACAAAAA
>CAZIGB010000147.1:0-2627 GCA_964539005.1 uncultured Gammaproteobacteria bacterium
GCAGCAAGTCCCTTGATCGTGTATGCACCCTTGGCAAATTGTACAGTTCTGGCTACAGGTTGTCCGGGAAACGCGAAGCATATTGTAGCGGTAGCCGGAAGACTATAAGCTTCGACAACTATCGGCTTCAGGAAAGACTTAAAGGAAATGACTAGTTTATATCCAGACGGAATTGAACCGGGGGAAAACTCGACATTATAATTTCGAGTATCGTAGTCTATACCTCCTCCAAGGGCGGAACCTGATTCTGAAAGAAGTGCACCATCGCCATTGGAGTCGTTAAGGCTTTCGATTATATTTCCAGATCCATCGATAACTTGGAAGCTAATCGTTCCTGGATTAAGAACGCTGGGGCCAGGAACCATCCCGACATAACCGGATTCAATACCATCAAAGGTATGAAGCTCCTGAGTGAAAGCACTCATTTCAGCTTTCCCAAAGTAGGAAACATTTCCGGTAATGGAATACAACTCACGACTTTCCTCAGATTCATCGACAAGTTGGAATCTTTCCGTTATAGCCTGCTTGGTCAACTCTCCGGAAGTCGTCCGGATATACTCCTTAATGATGTACTCATACCTTCCTGGTGGTAGTTCGAAAAACTTCTTTCCATCCAAAACCTGTGGGGTGGCATGGTAGAAGTATATTTCATCTGTAATTTTACCATGTCGTGTCGGAAGAGGAACGAGTTCGTCGTAGTAAGTCTTGCCATCGTCCATCCCAATAATCGAGATCCGAGCACCTTCATTCCGATAGTCCATCTCCCATTCGAAATTGACCACCGTTCCAAAGACCTTCTGCAACTGCACGGGATAGCGCGCCTTCATCTTTCTTCTCGTCGCAACCGTGCCGAGGTCATAGCAGAAAATTCCGCTCTTCAGAACCTCTTCACAATGAGACACCGTATAATCGAAGGTAACTTTTGTTGCAGCTCCGAAGTCCAGTCCGTTGACACCCGCCTCAAGCATGTCCCCCTCATGGAAGAAGGTTCGCGGTTTATCAACATTAAAAGTGGCAAGAGGATTCCCATTAGCCGAAAACGTGACCGTGTAGTAGTCACAGCAGTTATACGGTATTTCCGACTGCGTCTGCTCCCACCCTATACGGGGGTAACCGACAAGGAAGTCCGTTAAGGCAATTATCGTATTTGCCGGATAGGTGTACTCTGGGTGATAATACACAAAGTTCTCATTAGTCGACGACTTGGCGGTTTCAGGCGGATCCCACGAAACGAGTGTCGGTCTCGCGACAGAGAGGCCACACGGCTCGCCCACGTCATAAAGGGCATCACCATTCTGATCTATGAAACCGAAGAACCTGTTCCAGCCGGAACGGATATGTAAATCGCCAGCAAAAGACCATCGGTACGTTATGTGAACCGTGCCTTCCGGAGGCCCCCCTGATAAGACCCCTTCGTTATAAGCAATGGTCACGGGAAGACCGCCCACTATGCAAGGAATTTCGCCTGTGTTTCCATCGAGGGGACGATCGCAAGAGTGAGGATCGGATGTAGTAACATGTTGAACTATAGTTCCACTTACGTGTATCGACAAAGGCGTTATGACGGAGTGCGCCAACTGGGCTCTTCCATCCGTATCGAAGGTAATGTCCTCATCTCCTAGCCGATCTGCTGCCATCCAGATGCCGTCTGGATCTCCTCCCATTTTTCCGCCCCAAGTATATTCGCTAGGATCAGTACCCATTCTCTCTCCATTGGAGTATTCACTGTAAGAATACGCAACAAGTGCTGAGTTGTAGAAATCGTCTAGTACACCATCGTAAATGAATTTGACGTTCCAATCCGGCCTTGGGAAGCTTGTTCTATCGGCAGGATTTGTGCCAGCCATATACTCCTCGTAATTGGTCCAGCCGTCGTTATCCATATCATGATCGGCATCATACCGGTTCGGGTTGAGACCGTATTGGATCTCCCACGCGCTGGGCATACCATCCTGATCGTCGTACAGCTCGCCGTAGGTCAGACTCTGTCCGTCGGGGCGCGAATCGTAGTCGGAATAGCCGTCGCCGTTCGTGTCATACGCAAACGGGTTCGTTCCGGCCAGATACTCACCCCAGTTGTCGAGGCCGTCGGCATCAGGATCACCGTAAGCGCCGTTATCACCTTCGCTATCATACGGGTCAAGCCCATTGGCCGTCTCCCACCAGTCTGGCAAGCCATCGCCGTCAGTATCGAGGGCAGTGCTATCCCATCCGGCCCCTAAACCATCCCACATCGCCACATCGATGTCGGCCACCGCATCGAGGAGCGGAAGCATGTCGGTGTAGATCGGTACGTCTTCATACTGCGAAAACATACCCACTTCGCCGTCAAAACCTGTCGGATTAAGCTCATACCCGAGTGATAACCCAGTCATGTATTTAAATCCATACGGATTCGCTGTATTCGGAATCAGCCTTGGGGCTATATCGAACGAAGCATTTGGATTGATAGGATTATAAGCCTCAAATCGCATGTCGTACATTGCAATCCAGTCTTCAGAATTGCGCCAGCGATACCCTAACAGATTAAAATTGGCATCAAATATGGGCCGTACGCCTTTGATATCAAACGGAGGATACTGCCGCAGATGCGCGGCGGTATTCTCGATGAAGGGCACATACGTGTA
>CAZIGB010000148.1:0-2622 GCA_964539005.1 uncultured Gammaproteobacteria bacterium
ATTTTGATTGGGCCGGGCTTTACGGACCTGGCCGAACTGCCGCGGCAGGCGGCGCGGCTCAACCAGATGCGCGCCAGTATCTTTGAGGGTGACCAGGGCATCTTGTTTGCGGATCGGCTGGATTCCGACGATGACAAGTACTATGCGGAAAGCATTGAAACCAACCGAAAAAAGTGAATGACGCCATCGCAGCGGGGGACCTGGGCGAAGCGGCCCTGCAACTTTAGCGCCTGGCGCAGGCCCTTGAAAGCGGCCAAGCACTGAGCATGGTCTACCTGCACCATATCCTGTACGACCTGGTTAGCCGCTTGTACACCAGCCAGGACATCAGCGACAAAGCGCTCATCAATAAGCGGATAGACGAAGCCGTTACCGACGCGGGCCGCGGCGGGCTGGGTATCCAGTTCCAACGCATGGTGGCGGAGGTATCCCGCTCCAGCATCGGGGACGCCCAAAGCGGCGTGGCCCAACGCGTGACGCGGATCATTGAGGCGCAAACCTACTCAACGGTGGAGAGCAACCACCCGCGCCTCATCTCCGAGCTTGACACCTACCTTCGGCAGGAGGCGGATTTTACGAAGCACCTGGCGTACAACCTGAACTTCCGCAGGACGCTGGAAGGCGCGAATGAGGACACCGTCCAATTGACCCGCCAGCTCAATGAGAACGTAGAGCCGCTGCTTTGGTATTTTGTGGCCAGCGACACCTACATGAAGGGCATCAATATCTATTCAGAGCATGTGAATTACCCGCTGGGGCCTTTCCTGCAGCCGGACGACGCGGTGCGGGACACCGACTGGTACCAGGCCCACCGGGCCGGCTTCACCACCGCGTACCGTTTTGAGGACGGCCGGCTTTATGCGGCCCGCACGCTCCTGGACATAGGCACCAGCAGCAAGATGATCGGGGTGCTGCGAGTTGAACTGTTCCAAGGCATCCTTTCAGACCCCATCAGTTCGATGAACTATATGGGAAATGGCGCGGTACTGACCGACGAGAACGGCCAAATCATCTTCAGCAGCCCTTTCTCCAATGGGGAAGCCGACAAACTGGTGGTCGCTCTGGCGGCCGGGGAGGGCGACACGGAAAAGATGGACCGCGCCGTCATCTTGTGGCAGGGGAAATTGTAGACCACCGGCTGGACCCTGTACTATTATGTGGACCGGCAGGCGGTCAGTACCCAGCTTGCCCCCATTATCCGCTCCACCTTTTTGGTGGTGGACGCCGTCATCCCGTTCGCTTTTGCCCTGATCAGCCTGCTGTCCCGGGTGCTGAGCAGGCGCATCCTCAAGCTGCGCACCTCGACTTAGCAGGTGGCCGGCGGGGAGTTCACGGAGCTGGAGTTCACCGATGACACCGATGAAATTGGCGCGGTGGCCAACAGCTTTGCAAGCGCGGATACGATCCTGGCCCGCACCACCGTGGTGGCGCTGCCCGCCGACGCGCCGCTGTTTGAGCAGCACCTGCTCACCGGAAGCAATCATGAACTGCTGATTATCCGAGCCGACCAACGCCACCAGGTCGGCTTCGTTGCCATAGGCCAGGCTCACTTCGATGCCATATTTGGCGAAATAACCCTTTTCAATGGCGACGTAGAACGGCGCGAACTGGACGTTGGGAATATAGGTCAGGTTAAGCGTGACTTTCGTGACGGCAGGTTCTGGCGTGGCAGGAATGCAAGCGGCTAATACCAAACAAAGGACCAGTGCAAAGAATATGAAACGTTTCAATGCTTTCTCCTTAAGCTTCCTTGCGCCATGTTTGCCAGGAAAGGACTTTATTTTCAAGCAGCAGTACCAATCCGTACAGGCTGGCTGCCAGCGCGACCAGGCAAATAACCGCGACAAAGACCAGGGCGGTGTCGTATTGGCCACGCCCAACGTTGATGAGAAACCCGAGTCCGCGGTCTGAGGCTACCAACTCGCCAACAATCGCGCCAATTACCGAAAGGCTTGCTCCCACCCGCAAACCGCCAAGAAAGACCGGCAGTGCGGCAGGGATCTCGAGGTAGCGGAGGGTCTGGGCAGGGCTTGCCCGCAAAGAACGCATCACTTCGCGCAATTCGGGCGGCACATCCCTCAGACCTACCAGCGTGTTTACCAGCACCGGGAAGAAAACTGTCAGTGAGCATATCAGCACTTTGCTGAGCAGACCCGGTCCGAACCAAATAACCAATAAGGGCGCAACCGCAGCCATGGGGATGGACTGGCTGCCCACCAGGAAGGGCGAGAGCAAGCGCTCTGCCAACGGCGATTTGGCCAGCGCGTAGCCGAGGAGAGTGGCAGCGCTGATGCCAAAGATCAAGCCAAGCAAGATTTCACCCAGGGTAGCTGAAAAGTGACGCCAGAGCAACCCTGTTCCAAGAACATCAAGGAACTTATTGCCTACTTCAGCGGGGCTGGGCAGTATAAAACCCGGTAGATTCAGGACTATCACCAGCACTTGCCAGATCAGCAGGAAGAGTAATAGAGACAATATCAGCAAAAGAACCCGATTTCTGCTCAGGCGCTGCCAGAATGCGTTCTTTGCTGCTGAAGATGGAGTCTCTCTCATGGTCGTTCAACTGTTCCAGGTAGTGAGTATACGATATTTGGCGATTTCCTTGTAGGTCAACGATCTTCA
>CAZIGB010000149.1:0-2567 GCA_964539005.1 uncultured Gammaproteobacteria bacterium
GTCCCGACCTGGGTCGCGACTACCTCTCTTGGGATTGATTTTGGTAACCTGGCTGGCAATGTCATGCCAGATCAAGGCGGCACCGGTGCCGACAGCTCCGCCTGGACCGGTTTTGCCTATGTGAATGGGGGAGTCTGGAGCGCAAGCAATACCATCGCCGCCACCCGCCTCGATAGTGTTGTAATGCTCCAAGGCGAGAATGTCTCACTACTAAACAATGACGCCGGCTACATCACGGACGGCAACACCGGCTGGGACAACTCCTACGGCTTCATCACCGACGGCAACACCAATTGGGACAATAGCTACGGCTTCATCACCCTCGGCAGCCTCTCGTCCAACGCGACCGGCCTCACCTACAACAACTCGAACGGCCAGTTCTCCCTCACGGCCGGCTACATTATCCCGCTTAGCGCCTCCACCAGCAATTGGCAAGCGACCTATACTCTGGTAGACGCTAACAACGCTAACTGGACCAGCGCCTACAACCAGCTCCAAGCCAATGCCACCAACTGGACCAACACCTACAACCAAGTAACAGCCAGCTCGAGCGAATGGACCACCGCCTATCAGAATCGTATCACCTCTGCTACCAGCAATCTCCAGATAGTCGCTAATCAGCTCTCTGTCGTCTCTGGCTACAATATTCCGCTTACGGCCAGTACTTCCGATTGGAATAATGCTTATCTTTATCGTCTGACCTCTGTGCCAGCTCCTTTTAGCCTGGCTAATAATGCGATTACTCTCGATGGCAATTATGCTATTCCTCTAAGAGCTAGTTCCAGCAATTGGAATCTGGCTTATGATATTCTTTCTACGAAAGAAGCTAGCTGGGATGCCAAGTGGGACAATCTCAATGATCTCAGCCTCAGCCAGGGCTATATATATGTGGGTGGCTCCGGCAATTATCCGGTTGCGACAAGTTCTTTCTTTATGGCTCCGAATGGTAGTGTCGGTCTGGGGACGACTACGCCGGGCGCGCGCCTCTCGGTCGTAGGC
Organism: uncultured Gammaproteobacteria bacterium; assembly: GCA_964539005.1. GTDB lineage: Bacteria > Patescibacteriota > Patescibacteriia > Patescibacteriales > UBA12075 > JBBRXK01. Next base: position 1,000 of record CAZIGB010000149.1, read on the forward strand.
GATATCCTGGTAGATGGAGATATTCTGCCAGCCTTGGGCTCGGCTATAGATGTCGGCAGTCTCACGCGCCGGGTTTCTTATGGTTATTTCGAGAATCTCGATGTGACTAATATGACGATCGGTTCGACATCGATTTCCGGTAGTGTTTCTAATTTCTTTACGATCAATTCCAATAATACCAGCGCGGATCTGGAAGACGCGCTTTTAGCCTTTGAGCGCGGTTCGGTGGAGCCGAATGCGACTATGACTTGGCGGTCGGACACTGATATTTTCTCTTTCAATTTTCCGATCGGGATCGAGGATAATGGCATGTTGCGCCTTTATGAAGATGCTGACAATGGGACGAACTACGCTGCTTTCCGGGCTTCTTCTACGCTCGCTTCGGATCTGATCTGGACCCTGCCTACGACTCAGGGTATAGGCGGCCAGGCGCTTATGCTTGATGCTTCAGGCAATATGGTCTGGGGAACGCCGACTGGAGCCGGCACGATCAATTCTGGTACGCTCGGCCAATTTGCCTATTATTCCGGGACTGGCAATGTCCTCTCAGCTACTTCCAGTCTTTTTGTGGCAGCTAATTCCAATATCGGTATCGGTACGACTACGCCTAGTCGGCTCTTGTCAGTGGCAGGCGCAGCTGAATTCTCCAGTCTTTGCTTGGGCGGGACCTGTATCAATGATTGGGCAACGGCTAATGCGATCGATGGCACTGGTGTTGAAGGTCAGATCACCTATTGGGTCGATGGCAATACTCTGGGCAGTACTTCGACGATTTCGGTCGCTTTTGGCGGGACGGGCACGACTACTTATGAGGCTAATTCTCTCCTTTATGCCAGTGCGCGCAACCGCATCAGTGAGATTCTTTCGACTACGCCCGGCAATATCCTTCAGCTCGATGCAGCCGGAGTTCCGACTTGGGTCGCGACCACCTCGCTTGGGATTGATTTTGGTTCTTTGGGCGGAATCCTGACTAGCGACCAAGGCGGCACCGGCCAAGACAGCTCCGCTTGGGACGGCTTTGCCTATGTCAGCGGGGGAGTCTGGAGCGCATCTAACACCATCGCCTCCACCCGCCTCGACAATGTAGTCATGCTCCAGGGCGAGAATGTTTCGCTTCTTAGTAATGATGCCGCTTATATCGATTTGACTGATATTTCTTCGCTGGCCACCGGACTGGCTTATAATAATAGCAATGGTCAATTCTCCTTGACTGCCGGCTATGTGATCCCGCTTACGGCCTCGACGACTAATTGGCAGAATGCTTATACGATCGTTAATGCGAATAATGCGAATTGGACGAGTGCTTACAATCAGCTTACAGCCAGCTCGAGCGAGTGGACTAGCGCCTATCAGAATCGGATCATTAGCGCAGTATCTCCGCTCCAGATCAATGCCAATCAGCTTTCGATCGCGAGCGGTTATACGATCCCGCTTTCGGCCAGCACGAGTGATTGGCAGGCTACTTATGCGATCGTCAATCCGAATTATGCCAACTGGAATAATGCTTACAATGCTGTAAACTTGAACGCCGCCAACTGGAACACCGCCTTCTCCTGGGGCAACCACGC
>CAZIGB010000150.1:0-2556 GCA_964539005.1 uncultured Gammaproteobacteria bacterium
CCGTTTAAGCACCTCTTTGCGGGCATCGGGATGAATGGTAAACCGTTCCCGGTCATTCTCCGGCAGATAATCTACTTCATAGAAATCATGCCTTAAATCAATATCCTGCCACCCATAGGCTTCAAGCACGACATTATCCATCTCAACATGCAGCTCACGAAGTTTTATGATACCTTTAACCGCTTCTTCAAAAGTACTAGTGTCTTCAGTTTTTTGAAGATGATTAAAAAGATTCGATACATCTTTGCCTGATTTTTTTTCAATAAATCTATTCTCTATCTCATTGAGGTTTTTTTCAGCAAACACATCAACTAATTGCCTGCTATTAAAGGCATTATAAGTCTTTGTTAGACCTAGTTTTAAGCTAAACACTAGTTTTTTACGGTATTGATGGTAATTCTTACCTACCGTTTCTAAATCTTGCTCATTTATATTGCTATTAATTTTGGGAAATGGGTAAGTTTCAAATATCGTAAAGCTCCCATAATTCATATCCGATTTCATGGTTGTGCAATATTTCCATGCCCATTCAGCGTGAATTGTTGACTGTAAAAAAGCGAAGTCGCAAAATTTTGACAAATTAGTTACAACCAATGCATCAGCTAATACATGTCCAGTATTTACAAACTCCCAAGCTTGAGTTTTACTGATTCTTGCCCTAGCTATTACATAGTCTTTATCCCTTATTGAATTATATAATCCTGGCCTTGTTTCAGCATAAATCCACCATCTAAGCTTGTTTCTTTCTCTGTTTACTTTATCCCTATGTGGCTTAACTCTAGCTTTTACAATTTCATATGAATTTGGATATCTTGAAGCTTCGATCTCAGATAAATCCCCAAAATCTATAATATATCGTGATGGAGTTGATCCTAAGTTATTTAGTAGATCAGAACCTGTTAGATAGGGTTTTATAATTGTGTTTTCATGTAATCTTAAATTTTGAACTTCATCGTCTTCTAAAATAAATCCTTTCCCTTCAATGGTGGAGCCGATAAAGCACTTTCCTTTATTACAAAAAAGCTGATAAGGATTTTGATTACCCTGACCACTATCCAGCAATGAATTTATGTGACCAACTTTTTTCTGAGCAAGATAGATACTATTCCATTTATTATCATTTACAACTGAGAATAATGATACTACAACTGCAGCTCTTCCTGGCCATTTGACTGATTTTAATGCAAAATTTATTTTCCCTCCAGATTTAATAATATATTCTAATCCGCCTTCTCTTGTTCCGCCTTGTGAAATAGTATTTGTTGAAATTATTGAGAAAAATCCTTTTAGTCTAATTATGTTAAATATTCGTCTTACGAAAAAAGTTATTAAATCTACACTACCTCCCGTGTAATATTCTTTTGTATAAGAAAGAAAAGGCTGACCATAGAAGCCACTTAATTTTTTGTTCCCCAAGTATGGAGGATTTCCCAAAATACAGTCAAATCCACCATGACTAAATATTTCGGGAAACTCAAGAAACCAATGAAAATATCTATAATTTATAGCAATTTCGATTGCTTTCATTCCTATAACATCAGGAATTCTAGATTCTCCCCGCATGTAACGAAAATACTGTGAATCAGTTAACAATAAGTCCTTATTTGCTTCTGTCTTGGGAAGGAAAAATGGCATGATCTGCAGGTCAGCCATTATCTTCAAGCGTCTTAGTGCGTCACTATTAATTAGTATGCTGTATGCTCGCTCTTTCTTTTCAATTTCTTCAGGGGTGTTTTCAGGTAAGTTGGAGAAGTTCTCGATTAACCTGTTCAACTCCCGTACCTGTTCCATCAATTTGTGATCTGTTTCAGTGGTTAACTGAATCGCCTGGCGGCTTTTCTCACGGATAGTACGTTCCTGTCTGTTTTTATTCAGAAATGCGGATGCGATCTCCTTATCATCTCCGGGCAGTTTTTTAAAAGCTTCATCAGCAATACCCTTCTGAAGTTCCTCCCTGTGTGCAAGTCCAACAATTGCATCACCACATTTAATTTTGTGATCAAGGAAGCTTAAAGGTTCACCCGGATTATGACTCTCAAGCCAGAGTGCCACTTTACACAGTTCTACTGCCAACGGATTCTTGTCCACACCGTATACGCAATTTTTAATAACCTCCTTCAACGAATGACGGAATGAGGCTGGATTTGGCTGCTGTTCCCCGGTTTCGACTCTAGCAACTTCAAGGGCAATTCGCCTTGCTGCACTCAATAAGATATGTCCACTTCCACAGGCAACATCGCATACTTTTAGGTCAAGTAATTTCTTCTTTGTTTCGCCCTCGCTTCTTTTACCCTTATAGAAATCGGCTACCCTTTCCTCAATCAGATATTCAAGGGAATGCTGGATCAGAGGTTTAACAAGGTCTTCAGGTGTATAATGGGAACCTGATTTGCTTCTCTCCGAACCTTTTTTAAAAGTGAATTTCGGTCTGCCGTTTTCCCATTCAAACAATGGTTCCAGTTCAAGCAATCCTTCATAGACTGAACCAAGTTCCTCGACATCCAATGCCCTGTAGTTGATGAACGAGAGGTTATGCTTTTCATCCTCGAATTCATT
>CAZIGB010000151.1:0-2546 GCA_964539005.1 uncultured Gammaproteobacteria bacterium
CCCAATGTGAGCATAATTCTCCCTGTAGAATGAATAAACAAAAATATCCTCTGCCTGATTAATGGGACTAATATTAATAAGGTAGGACAATCGCATCTCTACCAAAATTGTAAAATATTTTGTAAAATTTTTATGTAATTGTATATCAGCGTATTATTACAATGTTCTGGATTTCAATTTTATAAAAAATTTTCAAAATAAAAATTTCAAGTATCAATAAGTGGTAATAGAATAAGTGTCTGGATTTTTGGATAAAAATTATTATCAGGAATAGCCTAAATTTATTAGTCCTCCAACAGACATAAACGCCTCACCCACAGGTTGTTAGGCTGCCGCTCCGCTCTCACCGGGGGAAGGGGGGGATACTAAACGGCTGTATATGTGTACATTATATCATCTTTATATTGTCCGGATTAGCGCACCACTTTCCTTCCTTAACTCAGTCCTCCCTTTGCTCGTTGTAACCAGTATATCCTTCCCACTGAATTTTGCTGATGTTGCATCGCCATAGCCAATGCATCTAATTAGTGAACCATTTTCCTTCCGTAGTTCAACTTTCCCCCTGACTGTTGTTATTAATACCAGAGAGCCATCATTATTAATGTCTGCATTAACTGCATCACCATTGCCAAGGATTCTGATTAATGAACCGTTGTCTTTTCGTAATTCGACCTTGCCGTTGTTGATTTTTAAAATATTCATCGCTGTAGAATAATAATGTTAGCCTAAATATATAATATTCATGTTATTAAGTAATCATTCCAATTAGTACATCAGATGCATTTTCTTCTTTTCTCTCCACCCGGCTTGATTTTCATATTCAGCGAAGTATATCTTTAAATCTGCCTGATTTTCATACTCAACAAAAAATATCTTCTTCTTTGCCTGATTTGGGTATTCAGTAAAGAACCACTTCCCATTATTCTCACCTGCCTGATTTTCGTATTTGACTTTAAAAACCTTTAAGTCGGCTTGGTTTTCATATTTAACAACAAATACTTTCACATCTGCCTGATTTGGATATTCAACGCTGAAGACTTTTTGAGCAGAAGATAGGTTAAAAGTGAAAAGCAGGATTATTAATCCGAGTAGTTTGTACATAATGACAGATTAAGTATTAACAATTAACTAATCCCGTTAGCAACCGGAAATATCATCAATAACAATAAATTCAATTGGCAGTTTAAGTGACTCAGCAATATACTCACCCCTATCAAATATATCTTCGTCATCTTCTTCGTAATACCAACGGATAACGAACTTTTTATTATTCAATATTACCTGTGAGATTTGTTTCAAAACCGATGCCAATATTGTTGTACTAAAACTATTCAGATATTCAAATGCTACGATAACATAGGTTGTTTCAGCCGGATTGAGAAGATAAGCATCAAGCCAATTATCTATTTGTTCCGGGACGCTGGTTTTATTTACAACCATGCCCCGACCTTTAATCTTGATAATTCCTTCAGGATTAAGAATAACCTCTGGAGAGTTTTCTGTAGGTAAAATATGGACTTTTTCTAAAACCATTCAATCAGAAAATATCGATTTTGCTTCTGAGGTAAAGTACGAAAATCAGGTAACCGTTGACCCGCAAATTTCGGAATTAAGTATCAATCCGACAATAGTATATTTATAACGACTACCCGATAAATTTCGAAGACAATTCAATTTGCCAGAAAGAAAGCAACAACATTTTTAGTTTCTTACTAAATTGGTTGACGGTAAACTGATGTTATACAAATGTTACAAAAAATCTTATTACCAAACCTACAGTATAATGGCAACATTTGAAGATTTTCAGAAGTTAGATATTCGTGTGGGCAGAATCATTGAGGCTCAAGATTTCCCTGAAGCACGTAAACCAACCTTCAAACTCAGAATTGATTTTGGTTCAGAGATTGGCATCAAGAGGTCATGCGCCCAGTTAACTGCAAACTATAGTAAGGATGAACTGACTGGCATACTTGTTTTGTGTGTGGTAAATTTCCCGCCTCGCCAAATAGGTACTGCAATTTCTGAGGTATTAACTCTGGGAGTCCCGGATAGAATTAATGAGTGCATTTTGGTTATTCCCGATAGAGATGTGCCACTTGGTGGGAAATTATATTAAAAAAGAGGTGGGACTTTCATCACCCTGCATTTCCTCGTGCTAAAAAATGAGAGTCTACTCAGAAAGGTCATATGAACAGTATGGCAAAAAAAAGGCGGCTCATATGCAAATTGAACCGCCCTTTACTCATGTCAAATAAGTTAATCGACTAATACCCATTTTCATGATATAGTTGTTGTATTTCAGCATTAGTTAATATCCGGTTGTAGATTCTTATGTCATCAATTTTGCCAAAAAATGCTCCCTTTAACTGTACATTTATACCAATGTTGGCAGTTTCATTGTTACTGATTATCCCATTTATATCACTTATGTCCATCACATTTTCAGCCAATATCCCATTAAGGTAAGAAAAAATCTTCTTCTGAGATTTGTCAATTATACACACATAATGATTCCAGACGTTTTGATTAAAAGATTCAATAGGACC
>CAZIGB010000152.1:0-2515 GCA_964539005.1 uncultured Gammaproteobacteria bacterium
TTTATTTTCTTCTGTATTTAGATATTCAAAACAATTTTCACTTATATTATTTGAATCCACAATCCATCTCATGGCACCACCCAGCCTTATACCAAATCCACCGTTATTTCTAACTGTATTTTCAATCAAGCGGCCACCAAGAGTAGCACTATAAATGTCTGTAAAATAAATACCTGCCCCTATGTTATTATGAAAACTGTTTCCTATAATAGAAATATAATCAGCTCCACCACTAAAGATACCGTCACTCTTCATATTATGCACTTCCACACCATACACCGTCGAAGAAGAAACCGTATTACCCAAATAAATACCATTCTGCGTCCCCCCAGTTCCACTCGAACCATCGATCCGCAAAGAAGAAATGTGAACATTCTGGGAAGATGCGACATCAATCACATCCATAGTCGTACCATTCGCCGTAATCTTGAGCACAGTCGAAGGCCCCGAACCCATGAGCTTGGTATTACTCTTAGTGATATTGATTTCCGTCGCGATATTATAAGTACCATCAAGCAGGAAGACCAAACCACCGGTGGCCGGCGTCGCTGTAATCGCCGCCTCAATCTCCGCTTCATCATTGGTGCCATCGCAGATATAATCCGCTTTTTCCTTATTAGCCGAATTGCTAGCCGCCACGATATAAGTAGCCGTCTGGCCGTCCATCTTCCAGCGACTGCCGGTATAGACATAGAGCTCATCCGTATCCGTGCGGTAGAACATCTGGCCCTCCACCGGGCTAGCTGGGAAGCTCGCGCCACCAGTCAGAGTAATGGTCGGTACCGTGGTCGTGCCTGCTGTCAGCGTGCCATTTAGAGCGGAATTGCCCGTAACCGAAAGCTTGGCGCTCGGTGAACTAGAACCGATGCCCAGATTGCCCGCGGGGCTAAGGAAGACCGAAGAAGTCGCCGCCGGATGCCCGCTCGTATTACCGACCAAGAATTGGCCCTCGTTCAGGCTGATATCATCCAGACTACCAAGCTTACTATTAAAAGTCGCCCAGTCCGTAGCCGAGAGATAGCCATCCACTGTCGAGCTCGAACGCGCGATCGAAATCTGATTGGCATTGATCGAAAGCGGACCAGTAGCGCCAGTAATGCGGTTGATATAGGCGATATCCCAGTTGCTGGTAGAAGCGGTGAGCGGGATTACGTAGCCAGAAGTCAAAGATAATTGGCCATTACTATTATTATAAGTCAGGCCAGCCGCCAGAGAAGAAAGATCAGAGAGATCGATGTAACCCGCATCATTAGTGAGCGCAGAGACATTCTCACCCTGGAGCATGACCAGACTATCGAGGCGGCTCGCCGCAATCGTATTGCTCGCATTCCAGACACCGCCATCGACATAGGCAAAGCCAGTCCAGGCCGAACTATCGGCCCCGATGCCGCCTCGTGCCGTCGCGAGACTACCCAGCGTATCGGCCAGATTTATATTCAGGCCGCTCGTCGCGATATTGTCATAAGCAGTGCCATTAAAGAAGACCAGATCGCCCTGCGCTACCGCCCCGATATTCACATCACTCAGATCATCCAAAGTCGTCGCCCCCGAACCGATCACCGACCAAGTGCCATTAGCCGAGCGGACCTCGATCGTGCCATTATTATCACGGATACCATAACCCATCGCGCCGACCGAGCTGGTCGCCCCAAAATTTATATAACGGTTATTACCCTCGACCAGGACATCGCCATAGACATCGAGCGCTGAAAGCTGACTAGAAGTACCGATTCCAACCGTCTTATTATTCAAATTACCATAAATAGTTTGTCCTATGTTCAGAAAGTTAGAAGTACTAGAGGATGGGGCATCCGAATTATTACCAATAAGAATATTATAATTACCAATAGTTAAAGTCTCACCGTTACCAGTGCCTAGAGAAATATTTCCACTTCCGCTTGTTAGATTATACAAAGAAGCGTTGCCAATTGAGGTATTGTGCATTCCTGAGACCATAGAAGATAATGAAGAAAACCCTAAAGCGATATTACCACTATAAACCATAGGCAAATCTTCCACTAACATGAATCTACTATTGTTCACATTAAACATTTCAACCTTTTGCCCTGTACCAAAAGCAATATCCCCATTAACAGTTAAAGGTTTAATTGGCTCAACTATCCCCACTCCTACATAACCATTATCATCCACAAAAAGACTAGAAGTAGCCATAGGCCTATTTGTAGCATTACCAACATAAACCTGACCCTGAAGAAGCTGCATGTCATCAAGACTGTCCCATTTATTATTAAAGCTAGTCCAATCCGCCGCCCGCAGGAAACCATCCGTAGTCCCCGAAGAAGTCGCGATCCGGAGCTGATTGGAAACGACCGAAAGCGGACTATTCGCGCTCGTGATGCGATTCTGGTAGGCGCTAGTCCATTCGCTCGAGCTCGCTTGGAGCTGATTATAAGTACTGGTCCAATTAGCGTTGTTGGCGTCTACCAGAGTGTAGGTCGCTTGCCAATTGCTGGTAGAAGCTACGAGCGGGATAATATAGCCGGCCGTGAGGGAG